>CACMUH010000007.1:0-56746 GCA_902616875.1 uncultured Pelagibacteraceae bacterium | reverse complement strand
TCATTTAACATCTGTTTATACTCTTTACTTTTTTGGTGATCATGCCCTAACAAATGTAAAAAACCATGTATAAAAATTTTTATTGTTTTAATTTTAAATTCATAATTATCTAAATTTTTTGGCTTATTCATATAATTAAAACTAATAATTATGTCACCAAGATAATTTTCTTTTAATTTTTTTTGTTTTTTATTAAATGGAAAAGAAAGCACATCAGTATGTTTATTCTTATTTCTAAATTTTTTATTTAAAATTTTTATTTCTTTATTATTCGATAGTAGCAGCGTTAAATAGATTTTTTTTTTGATAAATCTATATTTTTTCGGGAACTTGTTACAAATTTTATTAAAAAATAATTCTTTTTTTTTTATTTTTTTTGACCAAGAATTTTCCTCTGAAAGCACATTAACTTTGATCATTATTGTTGTACGCTTTCACAATTTTTGAGACTAAAGGATGCCTCACAACATCTGAGTGATCAAAGTCTATAACTGCAATCTCACTTAAATGTGATAATATCTTTTTTGATCTCTCTAAACCTGACATTTTTTTATTGGGTAAATCTATTTGAGTAGGGTCACCATTGACAACTATTTTTGAGTTTTCACCTATCCTAGTAAGAAACATTTTAATCTGTGTATCAGTAGCATTTTGAGCTTCATCTAAAATTGCAAAAGAATTTTTTAAAGTTCTTCCTCTCATAAAAGCTAATGGAGCAATTTCAATGTCACCAATTTCTATCATTCTCTGAATTTTTTCAAAATGAAACAAATCATACAATGAATCATACAAAGGACGAAGATATGGATCAACTTTCTCTTTCATATCTCCTGGTAGGAATCCCAGTCTCTCACCCGCCTCAACCGCAGGTCTAGAAAGTATAATCCTCTCTATTTTTTTTTCTAACAACATTGTTAAACCTACAGCAACAGCGAGAAAGGTTTTTCCTGTACCAGCAGGTCCAGCAGATATTATTATTTCATTTTGTCTCAACGCTCTAACATACTCTTTTTGTTTTTCTGACCTTGGAATTATAGATTTTTTTGGAGTTTTGATTATATCGGTAACGTTGGTATTTTTTACTTTTTCATTTATCATAAATTGATCAACTGAGGATAAAATATCTTTTTGTTCTATACTACCATTATTTTTAAATTGATTTGCCAGAAATTGAATTGCGTTCTTCAAAATTTCATTTTTTTCTGAAGTTGATTTGATTAAGATTGAATTTCCCCTGGAGTAAATACTTGAATTAGTTATTTTCTCTAACTCTTTCAAGTTTTGATTAAATTCACCAACTACACCCATCAGAAGGTCATTCTCATGAAAAATTACACTAATTGAATCATTTTCTGAATAAACAAATTTTAGTGATGAATTAATATCCTTTTTAATAGTATTGCTCAAACTTAAGCCACTCTATGTTCTGAATTATTGAAGCTTTTACCAAACAATGTATTTTGATTACTACGATTTATTTTTACTTTTATAACATTTCCCATATCTAAATCATTACCATCAAAAATAACTGAAGTCATGTACTCTGAACGACCAAAAAACTTTGTGCCACCATCTATTTTATTTTCAACTAAAACATCTATTTCCTTACCCTCAAGTGATTTGTTCATATTAATTTGATTGGTAAATAACTGTTTTTGAACTTTTTCTAATCTCGTAAGAGAAATTTTTTTATCAATTAACTCAAAATTTGCTGCAGTTGTTCCAGGCCTTGGACTAAATATGAAAGAAAAAGAATTTATAAATTCAATTTTTTTAATCAAATCACAAGTTTCATCAAAGTCTTTCTCATCCTCACCTGGATAAGCGATTATAAAATCACTCGAAAACTTTATTTTTGGGTTAATTTTTTGGAGTTTTTCGTAAGTACTAACATAATCACTTATCTGATGTTTTCTATTCATTGACCTTAGGATCTTATCAGATCCACTCTGAACGGGCAGGTGAACTAAAGGCATTAATTTCTTTGAAAAACCATATACATTGATAAGATCTTCTGTCATATCCCTTGGGTGAGAGGTTGTATATCTAATTCTTTTTATTCCATCTAACTTTTCTATTTCTAAAATTAAATCTGACAATCTGTAATTCTCATAGTTATAAGCATTAACATTTTGACCTAGTAGTATTATTTCACGAACTCCGTTGTCTGATAAATTTTCTGCTTCCTCTAATATTTTTTTGAATGGTCTTGAATATTCTGGCCCTCTTGTAAATGGTACTACACAGAAATGACAAAATTTATCACAACCCTCTTGAATAGTTAAAAATGATGAAATTTTTTTTGATGAATTCTTAATATTATCTAAATAATCAAATTTTGTGATGGCATCAAATTCAGTTTCATCAATTTTTTTTTGTTTGGATAAAAATTCTTCAATTTTGTCATTTATTTTATGGTAGGCTTGCGGTCCAATAACTATATCAATGTAAGGCTCCCTTTTGATCATTTCTTCATTTTCAGCCTGAGCAACACATCCAGCCACTATTACAATTGGTTTTTCTTTTGCTCTAAAATTTTTTTTTAATCTTCCAATCTCATGATAAACTTTTTCTTTTGCTTTATCTCTAATATGACATGTGTTAAGCAAATAACAATTGGTTTCCTCTAGATTTTCAGTTTTAACGAAACCTATCTCTCTGACTGTATCAAATATTCTATTGGTATCATATTCATTCATTTGACAACCAAAAGTTTTAATAAATATTTTTTTACTCATCTTTTGAGTTTACCTTAACCCCATATAACTCAAGTTTATGGTCTACTAACTTATAACCATATTTTTTTGCAACTTTTTTTTGTAACTCTTCAATTTCTTCATCAACAAATTCTATTATTTCTCCAGATTTTATATCAATTAAATGATCATGATGGCTTTCGATCATTGCTTCATATCTAGCCTTCCCGCCTTTGAAGTCATGTTTAGTTAAAATTCCTGCTTCCTCAAAAAGCTTAACTGTCCTATAAACTGTGGCTATGCTTATTTTTGGATCAACTTTTGATACACGACTATATAATTCATCAACATCTGGGTGATCAGACTCGCCATAAGCGGCTTTTGACTCTGAAATAACTTTCGCAATAATTCGCCTTTGTTCAGTTAATTTTACCCCTTTAGATAAACATTGTTGTTCGATTGTATCTGACATAATTGATTTTAACTCAAATAAATAGGATTAATCAAATTTTTTTCAACTTTCAATTTATCGCAAAGTTTTGGGATATTTTCGTATTTAACCTCATTTTTTTTACTAAAATCCTCAAAACTAAAACAATAATAATCAATTTTATTGGTTAAATGATAAGCTTTGACAACTGATAAGGAATTTCTTATCCCCGCAAAACTTCCAGGTCCTCGATTGACATAAATTTGAGAAACTTTATCTAAATTTAATTTTTTTTTATTTAGAAAATCGCTAATTAAAATTGATAATTTTTCATAATTTATTTTGGAATTTTCATGAGTAATGCTGTAATTAATATCATTATTAATGATCATTAAAAAAATTTTATCTTTAGCGGCATCTATAATTAGCTTATTCATTTTGCAATTTATATTTATAGTTAATTCTATTTCACAAGAGAATAATATCAAATCTTATTCAAGAGATAGTGGTGTTTTATCGTTGATGTATCATCGCTTTAATGAAAATGAATATCCATCAACAAATATAAGAATGGATGTTTTTGACGAACAAATGAAAATTATTAAAAATCAAGGGTATGAATTTTATGAACCTGATAATTTTTTAAGTGAATTTAATAAAGTTAAAAAGGATAAGAAAATCTTAATTACAATCGATGATGGATTTAAATCGTTTTATAATGAGGCCTGGCCATATCTAAAAAAAAATAAAATTCCATTCATCTTATTCGTATCTACTGAACCAGTGGGGAAAAGAGGGTATATGACTTGGAATGAAATTAAAGAAATCGATGATTCAAATATAGGCTTTATTGGACACCATTCGCATACACATAAATATTTGATTGATATGACAGAAAAAGAATTTATTAACGATATAGAAACAGCAACTAAAATTTTTAAAGATAAATTGGGGTATGTCCCAAAAATATTTTCGTATCCTTTTGGTGAATACTCTTTATTTATGAAAAATTATATATCAAAAAATTTTGAATTTGCTTTTGGACAGCACTCTGGAATAATTGATAACAACAAGGATAAATTTGAATTACCAAGATTTCCTATAAACGAAAAGTATGGAGATTTAAAACGTTTTAACTCACTAATTAATTATAATCCTCTAGAATACAAATCTCTAAAACCAGTAGAAAAAAAATTAACAAATAAAGATAATCCACCTAAATTGATTGTGGAATTTTTTGATAATCAAAAAAATATTAAAAATATCAATTGTTATTCAAATGATGGTGGTTCATGGGGCCAACCAAATTTAGTATTCAAAAAAAATATTCTTTATATCAATTTCGAGTCTAAATTTTTACCAAGACGCGGAAGAATAAATTGTTCCTTAAATGATGATGGTAAGTGGCGTTGGTTTGGAACCCAATTCGTTATAATGGAAAATTAAATTAAGCTTTCAAGCTCTTTGCTTGAAGGAAGTAACTTAGCATCATCGAAATCTTTTAAATTATTTTGATTAATAATTTTTTGCAAAACTTCCACATACTGATTTCCAGTTTCAGCATAATTTTTTAAAAATTGAGAAAGAATTAAACTATCTAAAGGTTGATTATTATCTCTTAAATGTGCTCTTGCTAATCTAAAATTTTTATAAGATCGATGGGTATTTAAATTTCTTTGATAAGCTCTGACTGAGGCTTGTAATACATTAAATTTCATAACTTTATGACCCTTATTCTCATCAGCCTCTTTTGGTTTCAATCCCTCACCTGACCAAGTCCATTGCCCGAAAAGTGCATTGCCCTCCTGTGCAAACCTTGATGTTCCCCATCCTGTTTCTTTTGCAGCTTGAGCAAGTGCTAAAGAAACTGGTATTTCATCCATCCTAATTTTTAGTGTTGTTAAATCTTTTGATGTTACTCCATATTGTTTGTATTTTTTTTCAAGCCATTTTTTTTCTAATTTAGTGTTGTTACTTTTATTTATAATTTTAAACAATGTCTTCCTATCTAATCTAATATTATTATTTTCTTTTAAGACTAAAGGTAAAACAATTTGAATAAAAAACTCTTTTCTTCTCTTGGTGCTTTCGATCATTTTGATTTCACCAGGAAGTAAAGTTAAGGCAACAGGCTTAACTAACTTTGTTTCTCTTACATCATCTAGTTTATAATCGGTGTCTTGAAATAATTGCTTAATTGTAGATGCATTTAATCTTACAGTGTCTGTTTCAAGATCATTTAGACTGAAAATATCTATTAACAAATCTTTTTCATTTAAATCTCCCTCATCAGACTCAGCACCCTCTTTTTTATTAAGTGTATAAGCTAGTATAGCTTTTGAATTATTTTGGAATTCCTTATCTTCTAAAAGTTGCTTATTGGCAAAATTAATTATTGAGGGAATATGATAAAATGAAAATACAACAAAAATACTTGTTAAAAATATTCTTGGGATTGCACCAATTCTTCTGTCATCAAAAAATTTAAATATTTTCAAGTTCTTTCTTCTCATTCTAACAAAATAAAATTTTGATTTAAAAAAAATTAGTTGTTTTAAAAATTTAAGTTTTTTTAATTTAAAACTAAACATTTATAGAGCCTCAACCTTCTTAACTTCTGGCAAATAGTGGCAAAGAAGATTTTGTACACCTTGTTTTAATGTCATAGTGGAGCTCGGACAACCTGAGCAACTCCCTTGAAGCTGTACTTTAACAATACCATCTTTAAACTCCTTAAATTTAATATCGCCACCATCTTTCGCAACTGCAGGTCTAATTTTTTCGTCCAATATTTTAACTATTTTTTTTTCTATATCTTTTAAATTTTCGTTATTTTCAATTAAGGTATTTTCAATAACACATTCTTTTCCACTTGAGTAAAAATCGTTTATTAAAGAAATTACTATATGTTTAATTTCATCCCATGATGTATCGTCATATTTATTTATTGAAATAAAATCTTTACCTAGAAAAATTCCCTCAACACCATTTATCGATAATAAGTTTTTTACTAACTCATTATTAATTTGATCTTTTTGTGTAATTTCAAATGACCCTTTATTTGAAACATTCTTACCAGGTAAGAATTTTAAAGAATTTGGGTTCGGTGTTATTTCAGTCTGCACAAACATAATTTATATATAGTCAATAATTGTAAAAATGAAACTTGTTAATAAAAAAATCCTAAAAACCAACAAGTTCTTGGATTTTTTTTACCTTTTCCGAGGCTATTTTATCTGCTTTTTGAGTCCCCTCTAATAATATCTTATCTAAATATTTTTTTTCGCTTAACAACTTTTTAATTTCTAAAGATATTGGACAAATTTTATCGACCATAACTTGTGATAAATTTTCTTTAAATTCCGAAAAATTTTTTCCAGAAAATTCATTAATTGTATCCTCTAAACTTACATCCATTAAACTAGAATAAATACCCATCAAGTTCTTCGCTTCGGGTCTTTTTTCTAAATCTGCACTATCGGATGGTAGTGGCAAAGTATCAGTTTTTGCTTTTTTGATTTTATTTATTATTTGGTCTTTATCATCTGTTAAATTTATCCTGCTTAGATCTGATAATTCAGATTTACTCATTTTTTTTGTACCATCTCTTAAGCTCATAATTCTTGAAAACTCTTTTTGAATCAATGGCTCAGGAATATTAAAAAAACCATCAGCATTAAAGTCTTTATTAAACTTTTGGGCTATATCTCGGCAAAGTTCTAAATGTTGTTTTTGATCATCTCCAACAGGTACGTGGGTTGTGTCATATAACAAAATATCTGCAGCCATTAAAACAGGATAAGAATAAAGACCAATGCTTGCTTTTTCTTTATCTTTTCCAGCTTTCTCTTTAAATTGGGTCATTCTATTAAGCCATCCCATCCTCGCAACACAACTTAATATCCAGGCTGTTTCTGAATGAGCACTCACTCTTGATTGATTAAAAATAATACTTTTTTCAGGATCAATGCCGCTAGCAATAAAAGTTGCTACAGTTTCATAAATATTATCTTTTAATTTTTTTGGATCTTGAGCAACTGTAATAGCATGCAGATCAACAACACAGAACACACACTCATTTTGAGCTTCATTGTTAAGTTTTACAAAATTTTTGATCGCGCCCAAGTAATTTCCAAGATGAAGATTTCCAGTAGGCTGAACACCTGAAAAAATTTTTTTTCCCATAGTTAATACTTTAGTTTAATATCACCATATTTGAAAGCTTTGATAAATAATGAAAAACTCAAATAGAATATAAGACTTAAAAAAGCTGAGAGTATCAAATAAAAAGATTTGAAATTATATTCATAAATCAATTTATTTTCAAAAAACAAAATTAAATAATTAAAAAATATTCCCATTAGTATAGATGCCAGAAATATTTTTATTAATTTGGCGAAAAACAATTCATTAAAATTAAATAAATCTTTATTTTTTAAGTAAACAAATAATATTATTGCATTAAACCATGATGAAATTGTTGTAGCTATAGGAATGATTATAAAACCAATTTCTCTAAAAAAATAAATACTTATTAATATATTTAGAATTACTGAAAATAATGAAATATAAAATGGTGTTTTGGTATCCTGGTTTGCGAAAAAGAAAGTCGAAAATACTTTAATTAAGGCAAAAGCAGGTAATCCTAATCCAAAATAGAAAAGTGCATTTGCCGAGTTAGACACTGACAGTTCATCAAAAGAACCATAGCCAAATAATGCTGAAATAATTTGCTCTGATCCTACAATTAAAGCGACTGCAGCTGGTAGACTTAAAAACATACTAAGCTCAAGCGCTTTATTTTGTAGTAAAAGAATTTTATTTTTCTTTTTTAAGAAAACATGTTTTGAAAGTTGCGGCAGAACAACCACGCCTATCGCAATTCCTGCGATTGCAAGGTTTATTTGATAAATCCTATCAGCATAATATAGGTAAGATACGGCACTAGCTTGGAAAGATGCAATTATAGTACCTACAAGAATATTAATTTGTGTTACACCAGATGAAAAAATACTGGGTAAAAGTTTTTTAAAAAAAAATTTGACCTTATTATTAATTTTGAAATTAAACTTAAGATTTATAGAATAAAATTTTTTCGCAAATTGATATAAAAAAACAAATTGAAATAATCCTGCAATAGAAACTCCATATGATAAATAGTAAACTAGTTCGTCGTTAAGAAATTTTCCAAAAAATAAAATTCCAATCAATACTATATTAAGGATTATTGGAGCTGCAGAGGCCGCAGCGAACTTGTTGTGAGAATTAAGAATTGCAGCAAAAAAAGAAGATAGACTCACAAACATTAAAAATGGCATAGTTATCCGTGTAAGATTGACAGCTAGCTGAATTTTTTCAGAATTATCAACAAAACCTGGCGCTATTAACCTTACAAAAACTGGCATGAAAATTTCTATAATCAAAACTAAAAACAATAGTCCTAAAAATAATAAATTGAAAATTTCGTTAGCAAATTTTTGTGATCCAGTTTTTTTTTTTACTAATTCTGAAGTATAACTTGGTATAAAAGCTGCATTAAAAGTTCCTTCTGCAAATAATCTTCTAAAAGTATTAGGTATTCTGAATGCTACAAAAAATACATCTGCTAAAAAACTTGTTCCAAGAAAGATCGCTATCAAAACATCTCTTAAATAACCAAGTAATCTACTGATAATAGTATAAAAACCAAAAGTCCCTGTTGACTTAACTAAATTCATAAATCATATTAGTCTTAATTTTACCCCATTTGTACACCTATTTAAGATAAATGAAAAAAACAAAAATTGATCATTACACAGATAAAGAAGCTTTAGATTTTCACAAAGATAAAAAGCCAGGTAAGATTGAAATATCTTCCTCAAAAAATATGACGACAAAAAGAGATCTGGCTTTAGCATACTCTCCTGGTGTAGCTGCTCCTGTAAGAGCAATCAGTGATAATCCTGAGGCTGCGTTTGATTATACAAGTAAAGGAAACCTTGTTGCAGTAATTAGTAATGGCTCAGCAATTTTAGGTATGGGAAATTTAGGTGCGTTAGCATCTAAACCGGTGATGGAAGGAAAGGCTGTTTTATTTAAAAGATTTGCTGATATTGATTCTATTGATTTAGAGATAGACTCCGAAAATCCCGATGAAATCGTAAATAGTATTAAAAATTTTGCTCCAAGTTTTGGAGGTATTAATCTTGAGGATATTGCTGCTCCTGATTGTTTTATTATTGAAGAAAAGCTAAAAGAAATACTTGATATACCTGTATTTCATGATGATCAGCATGGAACCGCGATTATCACAACTGCAGCACTTATTAATGCTTTAGACATTAGTAAAAAAAAAATTGATAAAGTTAAAATAGTTGTCAATGGTGCCGGAGCTTCGGCTATGGCTTGCGCTAATTTATTTAAAAAAACTGGTGTACCCCAAAAAAATATTACAATGGTAGACAGAACAGGAGTCATTTACAGAGGTCGAGATAATTTGAACCAATGGAAATCAAGTCATGCAATTGAAACAAAAGATAGAACTCTAGATGATGTTATAATTAATGCAGATGTTTTTTTAGGCTTATCTGCGAAAGGAGCTTTAACTAAAGACATGGTTAAAAAAATGGCAAAAAATCCAATTATATTTGCATGTGCTAACCCTGACCCAGAAATTACACCTGAAGAAATTGAAGAGATTAGAGATGATGCAATTATAGCGACTGGAAGGTCAGATTATCCTAATCAAGTGAACAATTTAATAGGGTTTCCATATATTTTTAGAGGTGCATTAGATGTACGATCAAAAACAATTAATGAAGAGATGAAAATTGCAGCTGCACATGCGATAGCAAAATTGGCTAAAGAAGATGTGCCGGATGAAGTCATTGCAGCAATGGGAGGTGAGAGGCCTCACTATGGAAAAGATTACATAATTCCATCAACATTCGATCCAAGATTAATTAGTGTAATACCAGCTGCAGTTGCAAAAGCTGCTATTGATACTGGAGTTGCAAGAAAAAAAATTGATAATTTTGAAATCTATAAGGACCAACTTAAACAAAGATTAGATCCAACTGTAACAATAATGCAAGGTGTAAATAGCTATATAAAGAAAAAACAAAAAAAAGTTGTTTTTGCTGATGGTGAGGATGAAAATACGCTTAAAGCTGCTATAGCTTTTAAAAACTCTGACTTAGGAATACCCATCTTAGTTGGAAAAGAGGAGCTGATTAAAAATCAAATAAAAAAAATTGGCTATAATGAAAATTTTGATATTGAAATTGTAAACTCAAAAGACACAGCCAAAAGAGAAAAATATGTAAAATATTTATTTAAAAAACTTCAAAGAGAAAAGGGAATGTTAGAATGGGATTGTGATAGACTTGTAAGAAACGATAGAGTTATTTGGGCTTCATGCATGGTTGCGTGTCAGGATGCAGATGCGATGATAACTGGGAACACAAGGAGATACTCATCTTCACTAGAAAAAATTATTAAAGTTGTTGATCCAAGACCTGGGGAAATTATGTTCGGGTTAAACCTGGTTGTAAATAGAGGTAAAACAATCTTTATCTGCGATACATCGGTCATAGAGTATCCAGACGCAAAACAATTAGCTGAGATGGCAAAATCAGCAGCGAGGGTTGCAAAATTATTTGGTTTTGATCCAAAAGTTGCTTTTTTATCTCACTCTACTTTTGGGGAGCCAGCTACAGATAGAACAAAAAGACTAAGTGATGCTGTTGAAATTTTAAAAAATGATAAAGTTGATTTTAAATTTGATGGTGAGATGCAACCAGATGTTGCTTTAGAAGAGATGTACAAAGAACTTTATCCATTTTCAGAAATAGTTGGTAACTCAAATGTTTTAATTATGCCCAGCCAACATAGTGCAGCTATTTCCTATAAAATGATTAAGTCAATGAGTAGAGCAAAGGTAATTGGACCTTTATTAATTGGTTTGGGTTTACCTATTGAAATAGCACCTTTGAGATCTTCAACTTCAGATATTTTAAATTTAGCCTCTATTGCAGCTTACTCAGCTGATGTAATTGATTATAAAAAAAATTAGTTAGTTTTAATTCTTAAATTATCTACTAGTAAAATACTAGCAATCACATCTTCGACATCTAAAATCTCTTTTGCCTCTGTAATAACCAGATCCTTTTCATCTTTAGTTTGTGAAATTCCATAAATATAGATCTTCTTTTTATAAGTATCTATTTGGTAATTTGTTGCCTTAATTTCTTTATTCAAAATTAATGCAGTCCTTAATTGCGAAGTGATTAATAAATCCTTGGCAGATTGTTTAAAGTTAAAAGCCTCTTTTATTTTAATATCGTTTCTCACAGATCTTGCACCATTCGTCTCCCAGGCAATTTTTGTTAATTTCAATTTTTCCTCTGGCTCATCAACTTTTCCAGTTAAAAAAATTCTACCATCTAAAACTTTTGATTTTACTGATAAAAGATAATTTTTATTCAAGAGTAAAATTCTAGCAGTTAAGTTTTTTTGCATCAAAGAGTCATCTATCTGAGTTCCTAAAGATCTTGGATCGATAGCAACACTTACTCCAGTTCCAAAAATCCCTGAGGATGATACACCTGCGCATCCACTTAAAATAAAACCAAAAAAAAGTAAAATGAGTATTTTATTTTTCATCTTTAATTTTCAAACAATAATCGTAGATAATTTTTTTTGAAATATCATTTTTACGAATTACTAAATCTGTTATTTCTTTTATGCTTAGTTTATTTATCATCGCTTTAACCAATCTTTTATCTGATTCATCTAAAGTTTGTGAAGCTTTTTTGTCATGAATTTTTTCCGAAATAACAATAGTCAGTTCACCTTTTAAATTACTCTTTAATGGTTCTAAATCTTCAACTTTAGATCTCTTATACTCCTCATAAAACTTTGTCATTTCTCTACAAATCAGGATTTTTCTTCCTATAAAATTTTTTTTAATTAGAGGAATATTCCTATTAATTTTCTTTGGCGAAATGAAAAAAACAATCGAACTATTTAATTTTGATAAATTTTCCAAATCCTCTTTTAAAGTTTTATCCTTTTCAGGAAAAAATCCATAAAAGAAAAACTTTTCTGAAAATCCTGATATTGATACTGCTGATATTACTGCTGAAGCACCGGGTATAGGAATAATATTGATATTATTCTTTATGCACTCATTAACTAATATAGAACCTGGATCAGAAATGCCTGGGGTGCCAGCATCCGAAATTAAAGAAATAAGTGATCCTTGATTAATTAACTTTATAATTTTAACAACATTTCTTTTCTCATTGAATTTATGATTGGCAATTAAATTTGATTTGATTTGGTATTTTTCTAATAAATTTTTAGAGATTCTGGTATCTTCACACAAAATGTAATCTGACCTTTTAAGAGTTTCTATGGCTCTAAGACTTATATCGTTTAAATTTCCAATTGGAGTTGAGACTAAATATAGACTTTTTTTGAACACTCTATTAGCAGATTTTAAATTTTCAATCATATTTATAATTAAAATATTATAGTATCATTAAAATGAAAAAAATTTTTAGAATTATTTTTGCATTAATAATTATCTATTTAACAAATCACTCATTTGCATTTTCACAAAATGAAAAAATTAAAATTGGGCTACTTGCACCTTTATCTGGTGAATATAAAGAATTAGGACAATCAATAATTAAATCAACCCGAATGGCTTTGAGTGATATTGGAACAGACAATATTGAAATTTATCCAATGGACACAGGTATTGATCCTAATCAAACTCTACAATCAGCTACTAAGTTAAAGAATGAAGGAATAAAAATTTTTATCGGTCCAATTTTTTTTAAAAGCTTAATGTATTTGGATGAAATACAAGATGTAATTTTTCTATCTTTAACAAATAAAACAAATGATCTACCAAAAAATGTGATAAGCAGCGGAGTAAATTCTTTATCCCAATTAAATGCAATTAAAGATTTTTTGGAATTAAGCGAAGTAAAAAAAACAATTTTTTTAACGCCTGACCTTGATTATAAAGATGAAATTAAGAAGGCAATTAAACAATCGAAAATCAGAATTTACAAAAAATACACTTATGAAACCGAACCAACTAAACTTACAAAGCAAATCGAAAAAATAACAAATTATGATGTGAGAAAACAAAATCTGGCTGATGAAATTTTAAGAGTTGAAAACTCAGATTTAGTGGATAAGGAAGAACAAATTAAGAAATTGGAAAAACGATATACAATTGGAAATGTAAATTTTGACTCAGTTATTATTTCTGATTTTGATGAAAATCTTAAAAGTGTAATTACTTCACTTATTTACACTGATGTATCGCCAAGAAATAAATTATTTATAACTCTTAATCAATGGTTTGATGAAAGTTTACTTTTAGAGGAAAATATCCAGCCTTTATATTATCCATCAATCAATAAACAAAATCTAGAGACATTTAATAAAAAATTTGTTGATACCTACAATTCAAAACCAAATCATTTAAGCTTATTAAGTTATGATCTTTTAGGATTGGTTTATTATTTATCCTTAAAATCTGACTTTTCAGACGTAAATAATATTTTTAAAAAAGAAAATTCATTCAAAGGTAAAATTGGTGTTTTTGATGTTAAAAATAACAAAATTAATCATAGATTAAACTTTTACAAAATTGATGAAGGAGAAATTAAAGAAATTTTCTAAGCTTTTTAAAAGCATTAGACCGATGGTCTAATTTGTACTTTTGAGATGGCTTCATCTCTCCAAATGTTTTTATTTTATTTTTAGGAATAAATATTGGATCATATCCAAAACCATTTTTTCCTTTAGGTTCTTTAGAGATATACCCCTCAACTTTTCCAACAACACAAGCTATTTTTTTATTTAAATCACTTATGGATAATGCACAAACAAACCTGGCATTAATTTTTTTATTTCTCCAATTTTTATCTTTTTTATCTAATGCCTTATAAACTTTTTGAATTGCCTTATTAAAATTTAATTTTTTTCCAGCCCATCGTGCTGAAAAAATTCCTGGTTTTTTATTTAAAATATCAATTTCTAAACCAGAGTCATCAGCTAAGCAGATTAGATTTGTTTTTTTTGAAAAGTATTGAGATTTAATCAGAGAATTTTCTTTAAAAGTCTTTCCTGTTTCTCTTGGGCTCTTTAAATTAAACTTTGAGGTAGGAAATGTTTTAATATTAGCTGGTAATAAATCTCTAATTTCCTTTAATTTTCCTTTGTTATTTGTACCTATAAGGAGTTGTTTAATTTTTTTTTTTAGCATCTGGAAATTTAATTTTTTCTTACCATATATGTCCATATGGAAAAAGATCAAAACCAAGATAATACGGACAAAGCATCAGAGAAAGATCAAAAAAGTTTAAATCAAGATCAAAAAACTGAAAATTTAGAAACAAATAATAAAGAACAATACCAAGAACCGGATCAAGAACAAGAAAAAACCCCAGAAGAGAAAATTTTAGAGTTAGAAGATAAGCTTGCAAGATCATTTGCTGAAATGGAAAACCAAAGAAGAAGATATGAAAAAGAAAAAGAAGATGCTTTTGAATATGGAGGTTTTTCCTTTGCAAGAGAAGCTTTAAATTTAATAGATAATCTTGAAAGATCAAAACAAATTTTATTAAACGATGAAACTTTAAAGGATACTGAGGCATTAAAAAAAACACTCGAACATTTTGACATTATCAATAAAGATTTAATTTCAATTTTTTCAAAAAATAAAATTAAGCCTATTGAATGTCTCAACAAAAAATTAGATCCAAACTTTCACCAAGCAATGATCGAAATTGAAGATGATCAAAAAGAACCTGGAACAATTGTTCAAGAAATACAAAAAGGTTTCACAATTAAAGATAGATTGTTGAGACCAGCTCTAGTGGGCGTGGCAAAAAAAAGTGAAAAAAAAGAGGAAAAAAATGAGGAAAATAAAGAAAATTCAGGAGATAAATAATCTTTAAATGAACTTGTAGAATTCAATTTCAACCCTATATGAGAATAACAAATAACTGATATGAGCAAAATAATTGGAATAGATTTAGGAACAACAAACTCTTGTGTGGCTATTATGGAAGGAAGCCAGGCAAAAGTTTTGGAAAATGCAGAGGGTGCAAGAACGACACCTTCAGTAGTTGCTTTTACTGAAGAAAAAGAAAAATTAATAGGACAACCTGCAAAAAGACAAGCAGTAACAAATCCTGAGAACACAATTTTTGCAGTTAAAAGATTAATTGGTAGAAATTTTGAAGACCCAACTGTTAAAAAAGATATCGAGGCTGCTCCTTTTAGGATTGTAAATTCTGAAAAAGGTGACGCATGGATTGAAGCGAAAGGAGAGAAATTTTCGCCTTCACAAATTTCTGCTTTTATTCTCCAAAAAATGAAAGAGACTGCTGAAAAATATTTAGGTCAAGCTGTTACAAAAGCAGTAATAACTGTCCCTGCATATTTTAATGATGCACAAAGACAAGCTACCAAAGATGCTGGAAAAATAGCTGGGTTAGAAGTTTTAAGAATTATCAATGAACCAACTGCAGCTTCACTAGCCTATGGTTTGGATAAGAAACAAAATAAAAAAATTGCAGTTTACGATTTAGGTGGTGGAACCTTTGATGTGTCTATTCTTGAATTAGGTGATGGAGTTTTTGAAGTAAAATCTACAAATGGTGACACCTTTTTAGGTGGAGAAGATTTTGACAACGCTGTTGTGGAATATTTAATTTCTGAGTTCAAGAAAGATAGTGGTATTGACTTAAAAACTGATAAGTTAGCATTACAAAGATTAAAAGAGGCAGCTGAAAAAGCAAAAATTGAACTTTCAGCTGCTGAGCAAACAGATATTAATTTACCATTTATAACTGCTGACAAAACTGGTCCTAAACATATAAATTTAAAAATGACTAGAGCAAAGTTAGAAGCTTTAGTTGAGGACTTAATAGCCAAAACTATTCCACCATGTAAAACAGCTTTGAAAGATGCTGGAATTTCAGCTAGCGATATTGATGAAGTGGTAATGGTCGGAGGTATGACTAGAATGCCAAAAGTCATTTCTGAAGTAAAAAATTTCTTTGGTAAAGAGCCAAATAAAAGTGTTAATCCAGATGAAGTGGTTGCAATGGGTGCTGCAATACAAGCTGGTGTTTTACAAGGTGACGTAAAAGATGTTCTTTTATTAGATGTAACACCATTATCTCTAGGAATTGAAACTCTAGGCGGTGTATCTACAAAACTTATAGAAAAAAATACAACAATTCCCACAAAAAAAAGTCAGGTATTTTCTACTGCTGAAGATAACCAACCAGCCGTCTCAATACGTGTTCTTCAGGGTGAAAGAGAAATGGCAACAGATAATAAATTACTTGGTAATTTTGAACTAGTCGGTATTGCTCCAGCTCCAAGAGGAGTTCCTCAAATTGAAGTCACTTTTGATATAGACGCTAATGGAATTGTAAATGTGTCTGCAAAAGACAAAGGTACTGGCAAAGAACAAAAAATTCAAATTCAAGCCTCTGGTGGATTAAGTGATGAGGAAATTGAAAAAATGGTAAAAGATGCTGAAGCCAATAAAGAAGCAGACAAGAAAAAAAGAGAGTCAGTTGATGTTAGAAATCAGGCAGATACTCTAATTCATTCAACTGAAAAAAATCTAAAAGAGCATGGATCTAAAGTTTCAGATGCTGAGAAAAAAGCAATTGAAGATGGGTCAAATGCATTAAAGGAGTCTCTTAAAGGTGAAGATATTGAGGACATTAAGAAGAAGACAGAGGCATTAGTACAAGCTTCAATGAAACTAGGAGAGGCTATTTACAAGTCACAACAAAGCACAAAACCAGATTCTAGTAAAGATGATGGAAATGATGAAAAGGGAAAGAAAGACGATAATGTTGTTGATGCGGATTTTGAGGAAGTAAAAGACGAAAATAAAGAAAAAAGCGCTTAACTGACATCTATTTGTCCAGGTTATATACATGGCTAAAAGAGATTATTATGATGTCTTAGGAGTAAGTAAAAGCGCAAGCCCTGATGAACTAAAATCAGCCTACAGAAAATTAGCCATTAAATATCACCCTGACAAAAATCCCGGTGATAAATCTGCAGAAGATAAATTTAAAGAAGCCAGCGAGGCTTATGGTGTGCTCTCTGATAAATCGAAAAAAGAAAACTACGATAACTTTGGCCACGCTGCATTTGAAAATGGTGGCGGTGGTAGAGGTGGTTTTGGTGGTTTTGGAGGCTTTAGTGGTGCAGATTTCTCTGATATTTTTGAAGATTTTTTTGGAGACTTTGGTGGTGGAGGCAGAAGAGGTTCAAGAAGAAGCTCAAATAACAGAGGTTCAGATCTAAGATATGATTTATCAATTACACTTGAGGAGGCATACACTGGAAAAAAACAGAACATTCAATTCTCTACGTCTGAAAAATGTAATACTTGTAAAGGAAATGGTTCAAAACCAGGCTCAAGTCCAGAAAGATGTACCTATTGTGGAGGAAATGGAAGAGTTAGATCTAATCAAGGTTTCTTTACAGTTCAACAAACTTGTCCTCAGTGTGCAGGAAGTGGTGAAGAGATCCCCAATCCATGTGGAGATTGTAACGGACAAGGAAATAAACAAACAAACAAAAAAGTATCTGTAACAATACCTAAAGGTGTAGATGATGGAACGAGAATAAGACTTGCCGGCAAAGGTGAAGCTGGAACAAGAGGGGGTACTAGTGGAGATTTATATTTATTTATTAATGTTAAATCGCATGAGTTATTTAAAAGATCTGATGTCAATTTATTTTTTGAGTTTCCAATTTCAATTGCAGATGCTGCACTTGGTACAACAATAGAAATACCCACAATTGATGGAAAAAAAGCAAAAATCAAAATACCAGATGGAACCCAAGATGGTAAACAATTTAGATTGAAGGGCAAAGGTATGCCATTCATGCGTAGAGGTGATTTTGGTGACCTATATGTACAAGTTAAAACCGAAGTACCGGTATTTTTAAATAAAGAACAAAAAGATTTGTTAGAACGATTTAGAAAAATTGAAAATGAAAAATCAAATCCAAGTATTAAGAAATTCTTCCAAAAAGCTAAAAGTTTTTGGAATGGTTAAAAAATGGGATTAGAAGAAATAATTCCGGCTATTTTTTTAATAGCAGTTTTAGTCTTAGTGTTACCTGAATTTTTTAGATCAAACTCAAAATCAAAAAGATTTATTAAGAATTTATTTATTTGGTCTATAATTGTCATTTTCATTGTGATAGTTTCTATTTTTATATTCTAAAAAAAAATATTAAATTATCTAAATGAATATTCTAATTGAGGGCTGGCGTGGCATAAACCACTCATATGCTCTTGTTAATCAATGGCAGGTACATGAACTAATTAAATCATCAAATATTTTTTTTCGGGATATTCCTTTTCCTAATAAAAATTGGAATTCGAAAAAAAATGATAGTGGTTTAAAAGATGAAATTAAAAATACAATAAGAAAAATACAAGCTCCATCAATAAACATTGAGTACGATATAACTTATAGAATTTCAGCACCATTTAATTTCGACCAAAAATTTAATTCCAAAGCACTTTTTGTTTTTGCTACCACCGAATACAGAAATCTTACTAAAGAGTTTTATATAAATTATGACTTAGATAAACTTGGAAAAGAAGAAAATTTTTTTATACATACTCCATCTAACTGGTCAAAGAAAGGTTTATTATCTGCTGGTTTTAGAGAAGATCAAGTTATCGTTGTACCTCACGGAGTAGATTTAAACACTTTGTATTTGATTTCTGAGGAAGAAAAAAAAGAAATTAGAAATAAATATAAAATTAAGTCTGATGATTTTGTTTTAACAAATATTAGTGCAATGACAGTTAATAAAGGTGTAGAGGTTTTAATTGCAGCATATGGAATGTTAAAAAAAAAACATGATAACCTTAAACTTATTTTAAAAGATCAAAGTAATTTGTATGAATGGAAGGCAGATTTTCCAATGAAGAAGGTATTTGAGTCAGAGTTTAATAAAAAGAATAAAATTTTTAATGACAAAATGTATAAAGATATAATTGTAATTTCAGAAAATTTAAATTTTGATCAGTTACGAAATATTTATTCAATAACTGATTGTTATGTATCGCCATACAAAGCTGAAGGTTTTAATCTAACGCCACTCGAAGCAGCTGCATGTGGCACACAAATAGTAGTGACTAATGGAGGTTCAAGCGATGATTATTTTGATGATTGCATGGGTTTTAAAATTGAAAGTATAGAAAAAAATCTCAATAATAATATTTTAGTTAGTCCAAAAATAGATTCGTTAATTGATATTCTAAATTCAATCATAAATAAATCTGATAGTAAAAAAGAGATAAGAAGTAAACTAGTTCACGAAAACTTTTCGTGGGAAAATGTAGTAAAAAAATTAAAAAAAGAGTTTGAAAAGAAATTAAGTAAGTGAAATAAGAAATTATGAAAAAAATTAATTTGGGAATTACAGGCTGTATGGGAAGAATGGGTCAGCAACTCATAAAATCATCCAGAAAAGATATTAATTTCAAATTAGTTACTCTTACAGAAAATAAATTAGTAAATAATAAATTTTACGGAATTAAACCAGAATTAAACTCTGATAAAGCCTTTAAAAAAACTGAGGTGATTATAGATTTCACTATACCTAGCTGTACGCTTGAAACACTAAAAATAGCGACCAAGCTAAAAAAGAAAGTTGTGGTTGGCACTACCGGCTTTAATCGACGACAGGAAAATCTTATTAAAAAATACTCAAAAAAAATACCAATTTTAAAGGCGGGCAACATGAGCCTAGGCATTAATCTTTTGGTATATTTAACAGAAATTGCATCAAATACATTAGGTAAAAACTTTTTGAGTAAAGTTTTTGAAACTCACCACAAGTATAAAAAAGATTATCCTTCAGGTACTGCATTGATGTTAGGTAGAGGAATCGCAGCTGGAAAAGGAAAGAATTTTTACTCATTATTTGGAAAGAAATATTTGAACAAGAAAACTTTTCCTTATAGTAAAAAGATAAATTTTAATTCTATAAGAAAAGGTCAAATTATTGGGGAACACGAAGTAAAATTTTCTAGTGGTAAAGAAATAATCACTTTAAATCATGAGGCTTTTGATAGAGCGCTTTACTCTGAAGGCGCATTGACAGCAGCAAAATGGCTTATAAATAAAAAACCTGGTCTATACTCAATGAGAGATTTAATGAATTTCAAATAATGAATGAAATTCAAAGAGCTAAGATAGTTTTTAAAATTTTAAATAAAACTTATCCTTCAATATATGTTCCATTGAAGAGTAGAAATGTTTTTACCCTTTTAATTTCTGTTCTACTTTCGGCACAATGTACAGACGTGAATGTAAATAATGTAACTAAAAATATTTATCCAAAATTTTATAAACCTAAACACTTTGTTAAACTAGGAAGAAAAAAAATTGAAAAATTAATTAAAAAAATTGGTATTTTTAGAATTAAGGCAAAGAGTATTTATAACCTGTCAAAAATAATAATAGAAAAGCATAATGGAAAGGTTCCTAAAACCTTTGAAGAATTAGAGGACCTTCCTGGTGTTGGTCATAAAACAGCTGGTGTTGTGATGTCTCAAGGTTTTGGATATCCCGCTTTTCCAATAGATACTCATATTCATAGATTAGCTCAAAGATGGGGTTTAACAAATGGAAAAAGTGTTGTTCAAACTGAGGAAGATTTGAAAAGATTGTTTCCTAAAAAAAGTTGGAATAAACTTCATCTTCAAATCATATATTATGGAAGAGAGTACTGTAAAGCAAGAGAATGTTATGGTCTGACTTGTAAAATTTGCACCACTTGTTATCCTAAAAGAAAAAAACCAATTAAAACAAGAAAACCTTAATATGAAAGTCCTTGGCATTGGAAACGCAATAGTTGATGTAATTTGTAAAGTTGAGGAAAATTTTATTAAAGAAAATAATCTCACAAAAGGTACAATGAAATTATTTTTTGATGAAATAGAATTCAAAAGTCTTTTAGGATCTTTAAAAATTGAAAAAACTATTTCAGGAGGTTCGGTTGCTAACTCAATAGTTGGCTTATCTCAACTCAAAAATGATGTTGGTTTTATAGGAAAAGTATCTGACGATATTTTTGGGACTAAGTATGAGGAAGGACTTAAAAAGGAAAATGTTGAGTATTTTTACTCAAAAAGTAAAGAAAATCTTCCAACAGGTACTTGTTTGATTTTAGTTACACCAGACTCTGAAAGGACAATGTGCACTTTTTTAGGTATAGCAGGAAAAATTAATGAGCGTGATGTGGATGAAAAAATTATAAAAAAAAGTGAATTAATTTTTTTAGAAGGTTATTTGTGGGATGAAGGTGAACCAAAAAAAGCATTTGAAAAAGCAATTGGCAATGCCAGAAAAGTTGCGATGTCATTGTCAGATCTTTTTTGTGTAGAAAGACATAAACAAAATTTTTTAGACTTAGTAAAAAAAAAATTAGATTTAACTTTCGCAAATGAAAGTGAAATAATGGCATTAATCAATACTAAAAATTTCGATGATGTCATAACATTTGCGAAAGAAATAAAAAAGCATATTGTAATTACTCGTGGAGAAAAAGGTGCGATTTCAATTATTGGTGATAGAATCACTGAAATAAAAGCAAATAAAAATCTCACAATTAAAGATTTGACAGGTGCTGGAGATCTTTTTGCGGCTGGTTATTTACATGGTTTCATAAATAATCTGCCTACTGAAGAGTGCTTGGAACAAGCAACCAAGTTATCATCAAAAGTAATTCAACAAATTGGTGCAAGACTTTAATTTTTTATTCTTTTAAAACTTCCTTTACCTTTTTTGGGTTTAATTATTCTAGGCTTATATTTCTTAGAGAAAAGATCTTTAGCAAATCTATTTTTCTTTTTTAATTTTGTAGCCATTTTTTTTACTAATTATAAAATCTTCATCATTAAAAGCTCTTACAATTTTTTTTCTCAAACGATAAATATGTGTTTCAACTGTATGTGTTTCTAATTGGGATTGATATCCCCAAACTTCAGTTTGTAATTCTTGTATCTTGACTTCTTTTCCAATTTTAAAAAGATATAATATTGAATTCATCTCTTTTTCTGTGAGTTTAAGTTTATTTTCTCCAAGGGTCATTACACGTGAGTTCAAATTAAAATTATAGGTACCAATTGTGATATCAGACTGTTCATGAAATTTTTTTTTAATAAATTCAATATTAATTTTTTCTAGTAATTTAAAAATTGGTGTAGGAAAGTCGTTAAAGACTAGTTGATTATTCAACCCAGGTATTTCTTTTTTAGTAAATACTAAATGGTTAGTTTTAGAATTTAGATCAGTTAATTTTTGTTTATTTGCCTTTTCAAAACTAAGATTTATATCTTTTTTAATTTCAACTAAAATCTTATATAGTTCATCAAATTCATAAATTACAAGATTATGATTATTCATCTAGATATAGAATATGATAATTTACTTAAAAAATAAACACACACTTGAAGTAGATGATTTTAAATTCAGGTGTTCTATTGGTAAAAATGGTAAAAGTAAAAAAAAAAAAGAGGGAGATAAAAAAACACCGATTGGTTATTTTAAAATTGAAAATTTGTATTATAGATCTGATAGAATAAAAAAACCATCTACTAAATTAAAGTGCATTAAAATTAAAAAAAATATGGGATGGTGTGATGATCCATTCGATCTTAAAAATTATAATAAATTAATCAAATTTAATAGAAAAATTAAATGTGAAAAACTTTTCAGGAAAGATCATAAGTATGATTTATTGATACCGATTCAATATAATTTTTTAAGACCAGTCAAATTTAAGGGAAGCTGTATCTTTATTCACCTAACAAATGATTATAAACCGACTCTTGGTTGTATAGCTGTGAAAAAAAAAGATTTTTTAATAATGTTAAAGTTAATCAACAAAAAAACAAAAATTCAAATTACTTAATCTCTCGCACCAAATATGTTAGATCCAATTCTTACATAGGTAGCCGAATTTTTTATTGCATTTAAATAATCAGAGGACATTCCCATGCTCAACTCTTCAAAATTTAACTTTTTATTCAACTCACTCATTTCTTTAAAAAAAATTTCTGATGGTTCATTGAATGGCGGGATACACATCAACCCTATCACCTCCAAATCAAGAGTTTTACAATAAGCACAAAGCTCGGGGACTAAAAATTTGTCTACCCCAAATTTTTGGCCCTCATTTCCAATATTTACCTGAATAAAAACTCTTACTTTTTTTTTTTGTTTTTGTTGTTCATCAGATATTTTTTTTGCAAGTTTTTCACTATCTACTGAGTGGATATAGTCAAATAATTTCACAGCTAATTTAACCTTATTCGTTTGAAGGCCTCCTATAAGATGTAATTTTATATTATTATTACTTAATTTAAGCTCGCTCCACTTTTCAATTGCCTCTTGAACTTTGTTTTCACCATAATCTAAATGCCCATATTCAATTAATGGTAAAATCTTATCCATACCAAAAGTCTTGGAAACGGCGATAATTTTTGGTAATTTTTGATTTTTTTGGCTAGTTAAATTGGATTTAATATTATCTTTTATATTAATTAAATTTTGAACTGTTTGATGCATATTAAATTACTAACAAAATATTACTTTATTAATACTCTTGATACAAATAATTTACAAAAACAGGATAGAGAAACAATAATTATTTATAGAAATTATTCTTCATCAAATATTAGAATAGATAAACTTTTAAAACTTAAAAATTTTTTAAGAAAACAAGGAAATAAATTTTTTTTAGCTAATAATTTTAAATTAGCATTAAAATTGGGACTAGATGGGGTTTATATACCTTCTTTTAATAAAGATTTTAATCATTTGGCATATTCAACTTTCCCAAATTTTGCTGTTGTGGGATCTGCTCATAACCTCAAAGAAATAAGAATTAAAGAACTACAACAAATACAAAATATTTTTATATCTTCAGTATTTAAAAAAAACAAAAATTATCTGGGATTAAATAAGTTTAAAATTTTAGGTAAATACACAAAAAAGAAAGTTGTTGCTCTAGGCGGTATATCTAAAAAAAATATAAAACAAATCAAATTAGCAAACGTATCTAGTATTGCAGGAATTTCGTATTTTGAATAAAAAAAAGGCCCCTAAAAAGGGGCCTCTTTTAAATTTATTTTCTAATCTAATTAGAATGCAAATGAAAGGTTAAACTCATATGATTCGAAATCATTTGCGTCAACACCTCTCATGTTGTCTGTTTCGTTTATAGCACCACCTAGTGTCATTCCACCCATAGTGTATGAAGCAGATATACCAGTTGACTCTTGAGTAAATGTACCAGTACTTCTAGCTGAGTCCATGTCTACTTCATGATAGCTGTAACCAACAGTGATATCATCGTTTACTGCATAAGTAACACCATATGCAACAGAATCTAAACTTGATGATTTAGTATCATGATCAGACTCTGACACTTGATAACCTAGAGTAAATCCACCTACTGCATATTTAACATATCCAGTTGAATTAGATTGGTCTACGTTAGCAGCAATTGGCTTATCACCTTTTGCATAACCTACTGTTAAGCCCTCAATCATCTCTGGTGAATAAGCTATAGCGTAGTCAGAATAAGATTCTGATACAGCAGCAGCACCACCATCGTTTTGGTATGCAGCTGTTACAGTTAATCCACTAATGCTTGGAGACGTGTAGATGAACATGTTAGCTCCACCGCCACCACCGATTACAAGTGGGCTTCCTGAAGTTGCTGTTCCATCTGTATCTAAGACATCCCAAGCTTCTTCGTAAGCGTTTGGAGTTACGTCATCAACAGCACCCATAGCAGATGATGTTCCAGAACCATTAAATTTTAATGTTCCAAAATCACCTGATAGTGTCATGTCGTAGTCATCCATATCATCCTGGTCGATTTCATAATAAACAGCTACACCAAGACCACCGTCTGTTTCACCGCTCATATTAAATCCAAGACTATCTCCCATAGAGAAATCATTCCCTGTTACATGAGATTTAGATGGTCTGTCCATTGTAATTGACGCGCTACCTGATACTGATACTTCAGCAGCGTGTGCAGAGACAGACGCAAGAGAACCAGCTAATGCTGATAATCCGATTTTCTTTAAATTGTTCATATTAATTACTCCTTTGTAATTGTTTGTTATTAATAATAAACATTGGGAAAATATCATTTTTACCTGGAAAAACCCTTAATTTACCCTTTTTAACTCATTAATTTGCAAGCTGTTGCAAATATGCAACATAAATTAACTTAATTTTTTCAAATAATTGATATTTAAATGTATATTAATTTCTAAATCATTTTAAAAACTCAAATGTCAAAAATACTAGAAAATAGAAAATTTATCATTTTAATGGTCGTTTTTTTTTCCCTAAGTTCGTGTGCGAAAGATGGTTTCTTTAAAGCTGGAGATGCAAGAAAAATTTCACCTGATCCCCGAGAAAGAGTTAAGAAAAATTTAGAGGAAGGAAAGGGCTTCAGGATAAATGATGCTATTAAAGGAGGGCGAGGTGCTACAAATTTTGAATTTGCGAGTTCGAACGAATTATGGAGAGCATCTTTAGATGTTTTGGATTTTATGCCATTAACTTCAGCGAATTATAGTGGCGGAATTATAATTACTGATTGGTATTCAGAACAAGGTAATGCAGATGAGTCAATTAAAATTACAATTAGATTTTTAAGTAATGAGATAAGATCAGATGCGATAAATGTAGATATCTTTTATAAAAAATGTTTTGCCAGAAATGATTGTAAAATTAACAAACAAGACGGGCAACTCAAAAAAGAAATTACAAAACAAATTCTTGCTAAAGCAGTTATTTATCAAAAACAATCGAAGGACAAAAATTTTAAACCCTATCGTATGTCTTCAGACATGAAACGTGAATAGTTTCTAAAGATTAAACAAAAGTTGTTATGAATAGATACAATTTTAAATCGATAGAAACAAAATGGCAAAATTTTTGGGAAAAGAATAAAAGTTTTAAAGTCAAAACAGATCCATCAAAAAAAAAATTTTATTGTCTTGAAATGTTTCCTTACCCATCAGGAAAAATTCACATGGGTCACGTTAGAAATTATACTATAGGCGACGTTCTTGCTCGATATAAATCTCTTCAGGGATTTAACGTCTTACACCCTATGGGATGGGATTCATTTGGTATGCCAGCTGAAAATGCAGCAAGGCAAAACAACCTAGATCCAAAAAAATGGACTGAGACAAACATCATTAATATGAAAACTCAATTAAAAAAGCTTGGTTTATCTATTGATTGGGATAGAGAAATTTCAACTTGCAGTAAAGATTATTATAAACATCAGCAAGCTTTTTTCTTAGAGTTATTTGAAAAGAAACTTGTTTACAGAAAAGAAAATTACGTAAATTGGGATCCTGTCGATGAAACTGTTCTTGCAAACGAACAAGTAATCGATGGTAAAGGCTGGCGATCTGGAGCAATTGTTGAGAGAAAAAAATTAAGCCAATGGTTTTTCAACATATCCAAATTTTCCCAGGAATTATTAGACGGTTTGGAAAAATTAGGAGCCTGGCCTAACAAAGTAAAAACGATGCAAAAAAATTGGATTGGAAAATCTTTTGGGTGTGAAATAGATTTTAAAATTGAGGGAAATTTACCTGTTAAGAATATTAAATGTTTCACAACAAGACCTGATACACTTTTTGGGTTTTCTTTTTTAGCATTATCGGTTGACCATGAAGTTTCTAAATTTTTCAAAGATAACAAGGATTTTTTGAGTTTTAAGGAAGAGTGCTCCAAAACAGGCACAACTGAAGAAGCTATAGCAATTGGTGAAAAAATTGGTTTTAAAACTAATCTTCTTGCTACAAACCCGCTTAAGCCAAGTGAAAAAGTGCCAGTTTATTTTGCAAATTTTGTTTTAATGGATTATGGTTTTGGTGCCGTTTTTGGTTGTCCGGCTCATGACCAAAGAGATTTTGACTTTGCAAAAAAATATAATCTTGAAATTAAGACTGTTGTTCGTCCAATCGACAAAGATGAAAATTTTAAAGTTCTTGATGAGGCTTACCCTGGAGCAGGTGTATTGATTAATTCAGAATTTCTTAATGGTCTTAGAGCGCCAGAAAATTCAATCATCGAGACAATTAAAATTTTAGAAGAAAAGAAATTAGGAAAAAAACAAATTAATTTTAGATTAAAAGATTGGGGTGTATCAAGACAAAGATATTGGGGATGCCCTATACCAATAGCATATGACAAAAATGGGAAAGTTTATCCAATTCCTAAATCAATGTTGCCAGTTGAACTACCTGAGAATATAGATTTAAATGTGAAGGGTAATCCACTTGATAGTCAGGCTAGTTGGAAAGAAATTAATATAAATGGAAAAAAATTGTTTAGAGAGACCGACACTTTAGACACTTTTGTTTGCTCATCTTGGTATTACCTAAGATTTTGTTCACCAACAGAAACTGAGCATGGATTTAAAAAAGAAGATATTGATTATTGGATGCCTGTCGATCAATATATTGGTGGCGTAGAACATGCAATTTTACATTTGCTTTACTCAAGATTTTTTATGCAAGCATTGTCACATGATAATAATAGTTTTAATATTATAGAGCCATTCAGTGGTTTATTTACACAAGGGATGGTGTGTCATGAAACTTACAAGGACCCTGATAACAATTGGGTCAGTCCTGATGAAATTGAAAATATAAATGGCAAAAAATATCTTAAGAAAGATAAATCTAAATTAATTTCTGTTGGGCCATCTGAGTCAATGTCCAAGTCAAAAAAAAATACAATAGACCCCGAGGATATTATTGGTAATTACGGTGCTGACGCAGCAAGACTTTTTATATTATCTGATAGTCCTCCGGAGAAAGATGTTCAATGGTCTGAAGAAGGTATAGTCTCATCTTATAAGTTCATTCAAAAACTTTGGAAACTAAATGAAAAAGTATTAAGTGAAATTAATAAAAATCATAACTCAGACTTTGATGACGAAATTGTAAAATACACAAATAAGTACTTGAAAAAAGTTCACGATAATCTTGAGAGTTTTGGTTATAATAAAATTATAGCAAATTTGTATGAAATGTATTCATTTTTTAATAAACAAATTGACAAAGCATACTCGAAACAAACACTAATTGATAATTATAAAAATATTCTAATTACAATGACACCAATTCTCCCGCATTTTGCACATGAATGCTTAAGCATCATAAAAGCAGAGAATTTTAAATGGCCAGAGTATGATGTTTCCATGCTAAAAGAGGATAATATTAATATTGTTATACAGATTAATGGAAAAAAAAGAGGCCTTATTCAAACTAAGCCAAATATTTCTGAAGAAAAACTCTTGGAAATAATTAAGAATGATGAGAAAATGATGAAGTATTTTGATCAAGAAAATATAAAGAAAAAAATTTATATCAAAGATAAACTTTTGAACATAATTACTTAATGCTAAAAAAAATTTTTTTTATATTTCTATCTTTTATCCTGGTAAATAATTGTGATTATAAACCAGTTTATTCAAAACAGAACAAAGTGAATTACAAAATTGTAATAACGGGTTCTTCTGGTGATAAATATATAAACAATTTAATTTCTACGAATTTAAAAAGAACCAGCAAAGAGGAGTCAGATCAAATCATTAATATAATTTTTGATACAAAATATACAAAAAATGTTCTAGCAAAAAACAGTTCAGGATCAATAACTGATTATCAAACTGACGTGGTGACAACATTTGTGATTAAAAAAAATGATGGCTCTGAAAACTTTTCAGTGAATGAAAAATTTAACTTTAAGAAGATGACTGATAAATATGAAGAAAAAAATTACGAGCAAAATATTAAAAAAAATCTAGCAAATTCAATATCACAAAAACTAATTCTTAGATTGGCTGTGATCAAGTGATTTACAAAACATTCCAATTAAAAAAAATCCCAGATCAAGCAATTTTTTATCTATTATATGGAAAAAATGAAGGTTTAAAAACTTATTGTATTAATCAAATTTTAGAGAAAAATGATGGAAAAGTTTTCAATTACGATGAAAAACAAATAAAGGATGAAACTGAAACATTTTATGAAAATATATTATCTGGTTCATTATTTGAAAGTAACAAAATAATAATAATAAACAGAGCATCTGATAAAATTTTTGAAATTATTCAAGATTTAATTAATAGAAATACAACAAATATCACTATCATCATAAATGCAGGTCAATTAGAAACTCGATCGAAACTAAGATCATTATTCGAAAAGAATGATGATTTAGTTTGTATACCTACATATCCAGATAACAATGATACACTATCTAAGTTAACCGCAATTTTTTTTAAAAAAGAAAATATACCTATATCCCAACAAAACATAAATATCATTGTAGATAAATGTAATGGGGATAGAAATAATTTAAATAATGAACTTGATAAAATTAAAAATTATTTGCTAAGTAAGAAAAAAATTTCCTCTCAAGAAATTTTAAGATTAATCAATTTAAGTGAAAACTTTGAAATAACAGAGCTAATTGACAATTGTTTAGCAAAAAATAAAAATAAGATAATAAATATTCTAAATGAAAATAATTATAGTACAGAGGATTGCATAATAATTCTTAGAACTTTTTTATCTAAAACAAAAAGAATTCTAAAACTTGCCATAGAACTAGAGGAAAACAAAGACATAAATAAAACAATTAACTCAGCAAAACCACCTATTTTTTGGAAAGACAAAGAAATTGTGAAAGTTCAACTAAATAAATGGAAAACTGAAAAAATTAAAGGACTAATTAAAAATATTAACGATGTTGAGCTAGAAATTAAGAAAAATTATAATAATTCAATTCTTATAGTTACAAACTTTATTTTAGAAAAAAGTCGTTCAGAAATTAATAGTTAGATTTAATAATATCAATTATTTTGTTTAGTTGTTCAATATCATGATAAACAAAAGTAATAGTTCCTTTATTTTTTTTATTATTCTTAATTGAAACATTTAAGCCAATCTTGTCAGAAATCGATCTTTCAAGATTTTGAATATTGGGATCATTAAATTTTATATTTAAACCTTTTTTCTTTTTAAAAATTTTAACAAAAGTTTCTGATTGACGAACTGAAAGTTTTTTTTCAATTATTTTTTTTGCAACAAAACTTGCATTTTCAAGCCCAACCAATATTTTTGCATGTCCAGCTGAAATTTTTTTTGTTTCTATTAAGTCCAATACATCGCTTGGTAAAGTTAATATCCTTAAACAATTTGTAATATAACTTCTACTTTTTCCGATAAATTTTGATACTTTTTCTTGATCATAAGAAAAATCATTTATTAATCTTTGATAACCTTGAGCTTCCTCTAAAGGATTAAGATCATTCCTTTGAACATTTTCAACAATTGCAAACTCTAGAGATTTTAAATCATCTGCTTCAGTAACAACAACTGGTACCTCATGAAGACCTGCTTTTTGAGCTGCAAGCCATCTTCTTTCTCCTGCAATAATTTCATACTTTGAATTTTCAACAGATTTCCTTACGATTATTGGCTGAATAATACCTCTCTCCTTAATTGATTTTTCTAGATCATTTAAACTTTCCTCGTCAAAAATTTTCCTTGGTTGAAATTTATTCGGATACAATGCACTGATTGATAATTTGTTAGTTGTTGGCTCTACCTTAGTTTCACCTATTAATGATGATAATCCTCTACCTAATCCCTTTTTAATCTTATTCACTAAGCTGCACTCCCAATTTGATTTTCTTGGCTTATAAATTCATCTGTAAAACTATAATATGATTTACTTCCAGGGCAATTTTTATCATAAATTAAAACTGGCACTCCATGTGAAGGTGCTTCAGATAATCTTACATTACGCGGGATGACTGTTTGATATACTTTTTCCTTAAAATAATTTCTTGCTTCCTGTTCAACCTGAGAAGATAATTTATTTCTTCTATCATACATCGTTAAAAGTATTCCTTGAATTTCTAAACCAGGGTTTAAATTAATTTTTATTCGATCTATTGTTTTCATCAGTTGAGTTAAACCTTCTAACGCAAAAAATTCTGTCTGAAGAGGGACTAAGAGAGAGTTTGAGCATACCAGCGCCATCACTGTCAATAAACTTAAAGATGGTGGACAATCTATAAGTATATAATCGTATATTGCTCCAGAATCATTTAAATAAGAGGCTAATTTCACCTTTAGAATAAATGCCCGATCACTATCCCCGGCTGTTTCGACCTCCAGACCAGACAAATCGACATTTGAAGTTATCAAATCAAGATTATCAAATTTTGTTTTTTTAATTACCTCTGAGATAGACTTAGTTCCATTTAAAATACCATAAATAGTTTCGTCTGATTTTTCTGAATTTGATAAACCAAGACCAGTTGTTGCATTCCCTTGTGGATCTAAGTCAATAACCAAAATTTTTTTTTCTTGTTGTGTTAGTGCAGAGGCAAGGTTAATTACAGTGGTTGTTTTTCCAACCCCGCCCTTCTGATTTATAATTGAAATAATTTTCATCAAATTTTTTTTTCCATATCTTTTATATTTAACAAAAAAGAATCTTTGTTTGTTAAACTTTTTTTTTCCTCATAGTCTAAATCCCAAATTTTAAGAGTTTCATTTAAAATTTTTCTCCCACTTTTGCCCATGAATAAAATAATATTTTTATATTTCCGAAAATTTTTTTGAACTAAATCAAGAATTATTGGCATTGGTTTAAAAGCTCTGGACATAATCGTTCCAGTTTCAATATCTCTAAGTTTAAAGATATCTTTTTGTATTATTTCTGTGTTTAATTCTAATTTTTCAGAAACATCTTTCAAAAAAACACATTTGTGATGACTTTTTTCATAAAGTTTTATTTTCATGCTTTTTTTTAATTTCTTCATTAAGATCGCTATGATTAGTCCAGGGATACCACCCCCAGAACCTAAATCAGAGGTTGTATTTGTTTTTAAATCAACAAAATCAATTATTTGCGCTGAATCAATAATATGTCTTTGTCTTATGACCCCTTTATCAGAGTTTTTTCTACTAATTATGTTAATTTCCCTATTTTTTTTTTGAATCATGCTTATAAGACTCTCAAGTTCATTACAAGTTTCACGTGAAACTTCAAATTTAGTAATTTTAGAGTAATTTTTAGAAATTATCGAATCCATTAAGCTATATGCTTAATAGACTTTCTTTTTACGTGTGACAACAAAATATATACAGCTGCTGGAGTAATTCCGTCTATTCGTAAAGCTTGTCCCATAGTTTTTGGTCTTATTTCCTTAAATTTGGACTTTACTTCGTTCGATAAACCAGAAAATTGATCATAATCAATGTTATCAGGGATAATAAGATTCTCATCTCTTTTGAAAGCTAGGATATCTGCTTTTTGCTTCTTTAAATAACCTCTATAATGAGAATTAATTTCTATCTGTTCATCTATTTCAGACCCAAAATTCTTAATTTCAGGCCAAATTCTACGGATTTTAGTCATATTAGCATCCTTTTGGGCTAAAATTTCTTCTGCTGACCTTAAAATACCATCTTTCGCAATTTTTATGGCGTGTTTTTGAGCTTTTGTTGGAGATATACTCAAACTAGACATTTGAACTGAAATTTCACTCATTTTCTTGAATTTATCCTCAAATTTAAATTTTCTTTCATCAGATATTAAACCGATTTTAATCCCTTTGTTAGTAAGTCTCAAGTCAGCGTTATCTGCTCTTAGACTTAATCTATACTCAGCTCTTGATGTAAACATTCTGTAAGGCTCTGCAACACCCTTTGTGACTAAATCATCTATCATTACTCCAATGTAAGCATCTGACCTATCAAGAATGAATGGTTCTTTACCCATAAATGATAATGCTGCGTTTACACCCGCAATAAGACCTTGGGCTGCAGCTTCTTCATATCCTGTAGTTCCATTAATTTGACCAGCTAAATATAAGTTTTTAATTTTTTTAGTTTCAAGTGTTAAAAAAAGTTCTCTAGGATCTATATAGTCGTATTCTATAGCATATCCCGGCCTAATCATTTTTACGCTTTCTAAACCATTGATATTATTGAGTATTTCAACTTGCACTACCTCAGGTAGTGAAGTTGATATACCATTTGGGTAAATTGTATGGTCATCAAGCCCTTCGGGCTCTAAAAATATTTGATGTCTTGTCTTTTCAGCAAACTTAACTACTTTATCTTCTATTGAAGGACAATATCTAGGACCTACTCCTTGAATGCTGCCGGAATACATAGCACTCTTAGATAAATTTTTTTCTATAATCTTATGAACCTTTTCGTTTGTATAAGTCATAGAACACGAAACTTGTTTATTTGAAGTAGATTTCGTTAAAAAAGAAAAGAAGTAAGGATTTTCATCAGCTGCTTGTTTTTCTAAATTTTTGAAATTTATTGTCCTTGCATCTAGTCTAGGTGGAGTACCTGTTTTTAATCTTCCTATTTTAAATTTATATTTTTCTAATTGTTCACTTAAACCAGTGCTAGGTTTCTCATTATATCTACCTGCGGGAGTGCGCTCGTCACCAATATGTATCAATCCATTTAAAAAAGTACCAGTTGTTAAAATTATTTTACTACACTTTATCTTATTACCTTTTAATGTTAAAAAGCCGTTTATTGCATTATTTGAAAAAATAAACTTTAATACTGGATCTGAAAAAATGCTTAAATTACAATAGTTTACAAGTTTTTCTTGCATAAACTGCTTATATAAGCTTCTGTCAGATTGAGTTCTTGGACCTCTCACAGCTGGTCCTCTGCTTCTATTTAACAACCTAAATTGTATTCCTGATTTATCTGCAATCTCTCCCATAACCCCATCTAATGCATCTATTTCTCTAACTAAATGACCTTTACCCAAACCACCAATTGCAGGATTGCATGACATTTCACCAATAGTATTTTTATTGTGAGTGAATAGTGCAGTATTTACACCTAGACGAGCTGAGGCAGCAGCTGCCTCACAACCAGCATGACCTCCTCCAATTACAACTACATCAAATGAAAATTCATTTTTCATGATGTAAATTTATATTTGAAAAAAAATTTTACAAGGCTCTTATTTTCCAATGCAAAAATCGCTGAAAATACTACCTAATATTTCCTCAACGTCTACCTTTCCAACAATCATACCTAAATGTCTAGTAGCTAACCTTAAATCCTCAGCAGCTTTATCAAAATCCTTTTTATCATTTTTTTCTAAAAAATTTCTTAAATTATCTGAACAGTGAACTAGGTGTTGTCTGTGCCTTTCTCTAGTAATCAATATATCTTTATTAATAATAAATTTTGTTTTTAATCTGTCTTTGATTTTTGAAATTAATTTATCTAAATTTAAGTTCTCCTTTAATGAAATTAAAACATGATCTAACTTTGTTACCTCTGTATCTAATTCACCCTGAATAAGATCTGACTTATTTACAACTAAAATTGCGTTATCTTTTAATAAATCATTCAAAAAACCCTTTAAATCAATACTTTTTGCATCTACTACCACTAATTTCAAATCAGCATTTTCTGCTTTATCCAACGATAATTTTATGCCTTTTTTCTCTATTTCATCTTTAGAATTTCTGATACCAGCTGTGTCTGAAATTATCACTGGGTAGCCGTCAATATTTAAGTGTGCTTCAATTACATCCCTTGTTGTTCCTGCAATTTCAGAAACTATCGCCACGTCTCTATTCGATAAATTATTTAATAAAGAAGATTTCCCGGCATTGGTCGGACCAACAATAGCAATTTTAAAACCTTCTCGGATTATTTCACCTACTTTTTGATCATCTAAAATTTTATTAATTTTATTTAAAACTTCAGTTGAGTCTTTTTTAATTTGTTCAATATTCTCATCAGGTAAATCTTCTTCAGGAAAATCAATTTTTGCCTCAACAAAAGATAAAATCTTTAATAACTTGTCTCTTAAATCATCAAATTTCTCAGCTGATTTCCCTTTCATTATTTTAACAGCTTGTAATCTTTGAATTTCGGTTTCTGCTGCAATTAGATCAGCTATGCTTTCAGCTTTAAGCAAGTTAATTTTACCATTTTGAAAAGCTATCTTGGTAAATTCTCCTGGTTCAGCCAATCTAAAATTGTCTATCTTAGATAATTCATTTTGTAATGCTAGAATAATCGCTTTGCCTCCATGAATATGAATTTCAGCCATATCTTCGCCTGTATAACTCTCAGGCCCAGGAAACCAAATAATTATACCTTCATCAATAAGTTCAGAAGTGTTAACATAATTTATTTTCCGTAGGGAGGCGATCCTAGGCGAGGGAAGTGGTTTTCCAGTAAGCAAAGTTATTGCTTTAGATGCATCTGACCCGGAAATTCTGATGATAGCAACTCCAGATATCCCTGGTCCTGATGAAAGTGCGTAGATTGTCATATGTAATTATAATAACTAAATTTAGATATTAAAATTAAATATGTCTATTGAACAATTTTCCTTAATGACTCAAAAAAACTCTTCGAATAATCTTCTGCATTAAATAATGGACTTTTCATTGTATCAAGAAATATGGATTTTCTAATTTTAAGATAATCATCAATATTATTTGTTAAATTAACAACCTTTTGAACATAATCATCCTCATCTCTGGCAATCAATTTCTCCATATTTAGATTTTTATTTATCGACTCCCCACATCTGGAATTAAAATTGTAACCTGCCATTGTAAGGACTGGCACCCCCATCCAGATGGCCTCAAATGATGTAGTTACGCCGTTGTAGGGGAAAGTATCAAGTGCGATATCAATCTGAGTATAATTATCTAAATGATCTTGAAATTTTTCTGATCTTTCAATAAATTTTATAGACTCTAATACATTGTCTTTTTCAAATAATTTTTCAAGTCTTTTTGTTGCAAGTTTTTTTGAAGATGTTTTTAAAACTAATTTAGAATTATCAATTTTTTTTAAAATTTTTGACCAGGTAGAAACAACATCTGGGTTAATTTTATCAAAATTATTAAATGATCCAAAAGTAAAATATTTGTTTTTAACAAATGGTGGGGGATTTTCTTTTCTTTCAAAATCAAATCCACAATGAGTATTCCAAATTTTCGGTAAATAAATCACTTTTTCAGAGTAAAATTTCTCTTCACCTGGACGAATTAAATTTGGATCTGAAATTATAAAATCCATATTTTTTAGTCCAGTGGTGTTGCAATAGCCCATCCATATGATTTGATTTTTAGCTGTTCTATTTTTAAACATTTCTAATCGATTTGTTGAGGTATAACCCATTAAATCAACAATAATATCTAATTTTAATTCTCTTACTCTATTTACAGCACTAACATTATCGAAATTCCAAATGTTGATGGTCTCTTCAACTAAATCTTTGAAATCTTTTGTTAACTGATCTTCTTTTGGATTGTTCAAAATTAAAATAATTTCAAAATTTTTTTTATCATAGTTTGAAAGAATAGTTTTTAAAAAGTAAGTAACCGAATGACCTTCAATAATATCTGCTGATAAAAATCCTATCCTAATTTTTTGGCCAGTTTTTTGAGAAATTTCTACTAATAGATTATCTGGGATAACTTTTAAATTTTCATCTACAAAATTTCCATAATTGTAAAAATCTGATTGAACCCATTTTTTATCTAAACACCTCCAATAACCATAATTACATAAATCCCAAGCATTAAATTTTTTGGACTCTATGACTCTTTTAAAATGAAAAATACATTTTTTTGCGTCATTTAATCTTCGGTAAACCATAGCCATTGCCAAGTTAACTGGTCTATGATTTAAACAATATTTTTCAGATAATTGATAAAAATCAAAAATTTCGGTGAAGTCAAAGTCGTAATTTTTTTCTAAATCTATTAAAAAAACATTATGAGTGATGAAATTAGAAAGGGCGTCAATCGCATGAATTGTATTTTTTTCTTTTAAATAACCATATCTAAAATCTTTGATAGCAGAAATCAGAACATCTTTATCTTTATTCTTGTTTGCATTTTTACTCAAACCCAACAAATTGCACAAAAAAGCTGATCGTTGTTCCTCTGTAGTCTGTGAGGTAATTTCGAATATAACCTTAGAATATTGTCTACTTTTAAATAATTCTGTAGCTTTTATCTCTAAATCTTGAAGTGATACCATTACATAGATCTATGCTGGCTTATTCATTGAGTTAAAAAACTCAGCATTATTTTTGGTGTCTTTTAATTTTGAATTAATAAATTCAATTGCATCCATTGTTCCCATAGGAGCAATGATTCTTCTTAATACATTCATTTTTTGAAGATCATTTTTATCAAATAACAACTCTTCTCTTCTGGTACCTGATTTTGTAATATCAATAGCTGGGTAAATTCTTTTATCAGCAATTTTTCTATCAAGAACTGTTTCACTATTTCCAGTACCTTTAAATTCCTCAAAAATTACCTCATCCATTCTACTTCCAGTATCAATTAATGCAGTTGAAATAATTGTCAATGATCCGCCTTCCTCAATATTTCTTGCAGCTCCAAAAAATCTCTTTGGTCTTTGTAATGCATTTGCATCAACACCACCGGTCAAAACTTTTCCAGAACTTGGTATTACAGCATTGTAAGCTCTTCCAAGCCTTGTAATTGAGTCTAATAAAATAACCACATCCTTTTTGTGCTCTGTAAGTCGCTTAGCTTTTTCTATTACCATTTCAGCTACCGCTACATGACGTTGTGCTGGTTCATCAAAAGTTGAACTAATTACTTCCCCTTTTACAGTTCTCTGCATGTCTGTCACTTCTTCGGGTCTCTCATCAATTAATAAAACAATTAAATAACATTCAGGATAATTTTTTGCTATAGAATTAGCTATGCTCTGTAAAATCATAGTCTTTCCAGCCTTAGGTGGAGAGATAATTATCGACCTTTGACCTTTGCCAATAGGACTAACTAGATCTATAAGTCTTGGGGTTAAATCCTGTTTTTTTTCGAGCTTAACTTGCTCTACTTCCATGACAAGCTGTTTATCTGGATAAAGAGGTGTAAGATTATCAAAAGCAATTTTATGTCTAGATTTATCAGGCTCTTCAAAATTAATTTTACTTACTTGTAATAATGCAAAATATCTTTCTCCCTCTTTAGGAGCTCTAACAGGCCCCTCAACAGTATCTCCTGTCCTTAAACCAAATTTTCTGATTTGACTTGGGCTCACATAAATATCATCTGGACCTGGTAGATAGTTTGACTCCATGGCTCTCAGAAACCCAAAGCCGTCTTGAAGCAATTGAAGTACACCTGCGCCAGTTATTTCCTCCTTTTCTGCAACTTTTTTTAGAATCGCGAAAAGTATTTCTTGTTTTCTTAAAGTACTTGCATTTTCTATGCCGAGTTCTTCTGCTTGAGTTATAAGTTGTTCAGATGATTTTAATTTTAGTTCCTGTATGTTCATGAGTAAATTATTAAGGACTTAATAATGTAACTAATATATATGCTATAATAAATTATTCAACCCTAGATAGGCTTAAATATTACAACAAATATGATTAAAATTAGCAATAATGTAGGTATTTCGTTGATATATCGATAATATTTATTGGAATGCTTATTCATATCCAATCTAAATTGTCCAAGAATTCTTCCTAAATAAAAATGATAGAAAGTTAAAATAACCACAAAAATTAATTTTAAAATCATCCATCTTTGACCCAACTGCTCAAAACCTATTTCATGTATTAATATCAATCCAAATATCCATGACAAAACCATTGCAGGTGTCATAATGTAAAAAAAAAGTTTTTTTTCCATTACTTTAAATACTTCTGAAACTAATGGTTTGTCATTATTCTGGGAATGATAAACAAAAATTCTAGGAAGATACAGAAGACCAGCCATCCAAGAAATTACTGCTATTAAATGTAAAGATTTGAAAAGTAAATAAGTGTTCACGAATTATAAATTTTTTTGAATTAACGATTTTAATAAAGTTATATGATCATCATTATCATTTAAACATGGCACCATATCAAAATTTTCACCACCAGAATCTAAAAAACTTTCTTTACCTTGAATTAAAATTTCTTCCAATGTCTCAACACAATCTGAGGAAAAACCAGGACATATTGCAAGAACATTCTTCTTTCCCTCTTTGGGCAATTTCTCAAGTGTTTTATCTGTATAGGGCTCAAGCCATTTTTGAGGACCAAATCTAGATTGAAATGTTGTTTTAATTTCTATCGAATTAAATTTCTCTGAAATCAATCTTGTCGTTTTTTGACAATAGCAGTGATATGGGTCTCCTTTATCAAAATATTTTTGAGGTATACCATGATAAGATGCCAATATTAAATCTGGCTTCCAATTTATTTCTTTTATTTTCTTATTTAGTGAATTTACCAAAGCATCTATATACAAAGGATGTGACTCATAATGTGGTATTATTTTGATTGATGGTTGCCATCTCATTTTCATTAATGTTCTATAAACTTCATCACAAACAGTTGCTGTAGTTGCTGCAGCATATTGAGGATATAGAGGGAGTATAATCAAGTTCTCACAACCTTTTTCATGGAGTTTTTTAATTTTGCTTTTAATACTCGGATTTCCATACCTCATGGCAAAATCAATGATCAGGTTTTGTTCAGAAAAGGAATTTGATAATTTATTGGCTTGTTCTTGTGTATAATAAAGAAGGGGAGAAATGTTTTTATCTTTCATCCAAATTTCTTTATAAGCTTTAGCGGTTTTAGATGGTCTAAGATTTAATATAAAAACATTTAATATAATTTGCCAAACAAAAGGGTTAACTTCTATTACCCTTTTATCAGACAAAAATTCTTTCAAATATTTTCTAATATCAAACCACTTTGTGGAGTCCGGTGTCCCCAAATTTATTATCAGAGCTCCTGTTTTGCCAAAATTAATTGGTGGGTGATTAAATTCTTTTTCCATCAATAATCTTTTATAGTTTTAACTAAATAATCCATCATACTTGGATCTGTTTCGGGTAATATTCCATGACCTAAATTAAATATATATGGATGATCTTTAAAAATATCCAGATACTTGATTGCTTCTTTTTTAAGTTTGTCTTTATCAGTAAGTAAAACTTTTGGATCCATACCGCCTTGCACAGGAATTTTTATCTCTTTTTCAATTTTTATTGGATCAACTTCATAATCTATACAAATTGCATCTGGTTTTACGATTTCACAATATTTTTTATAATTTTTTATACCTCGTGGGAAGCAAATCACTGGAACATTTAAAGATTTGGTAAATTCAACTAAAGAACAAGTTGGATTATAAATGTAAAAATCATAATCTTTATCTTCTAATAGCCCTGCCCAACTATCAAAAATTTGTATAATATCTGCTCCACTGTCAATTTGATTTTTAATATGAATTTTTAAAAATTTATCTATTATTTTTAAAGTTTTTTCAATTATAAAAAAATCTTTAAAAAAATTTTCTTTGAGTTTTATTTTTGGGGATTGTTTATTTAGAATATAAACAAGTAATGTCCAAGGAGCTCCAACAAAACCTATAGTAGACTTGTTTTCTGTTAAATTATTATTTCTTACCAAATTTATAGCTTTATAAACAGGATCAACTCTGTCAATAAAATTACTTTCAGTAACTTCAAATGCTTGATCAAGGTTTAAATCACCAAGGATAGGTCCAACATTTTTTTTAAATTCTACTTTTTGTTTCAAACCGTAAGGTAAGATTAATATATCAGAAAAGATTATGGCTGCATCTAAGTCAAATCTTTTAAGAGGTTGTAAAGTTATTTCAGCTGATAAACCAGAATTTAAACATAGTTTAATAAAATCAGTATTTTTTTTTCTAATTTCTCTAAACTCTGGCAGATATCTTCCGGCTTGCCTCATAATCCATATGGGATTTAAATCTGTTTTTTTGTCTTTAATAACCTTCTTAATGTTAGACATATTAATAATTAAGTTTATTAAATAGTATTTGTAGTATGAGCTGTGAAATACGTGGATTATATTTTATATACATTTTATAAACTAGTTATTAACATTTAAATGTAATTTTTTGATATATATATAAGTAATATTGAAGCTTATTACCAATATTTCAATTTAATGAAAAACTTTATACAGATGTTTAATAATGTTAATAAAAGCTATGTTTTACAGCATAAATTTTAAATTTTTAAAATTAACTAACTTTGTCTGAATAATATAAAAATTATTAACACTTTATACATGAGTAATATTTATCAGATTTATCTAATATCAGACTCTACTGGTGAAACATTAGACAGAATTTTTACTGCAATTAAAGCTCAATTCAAAAATATAGATTACAAAATACATACTTATTCATTTACAAGAACCGAAAACCAAATTTTAAAAATTTTATCTAATGCTAAAAAAAACCAAAACTCTATAATTTTATATTCAATCGTAGATAGTAGCCTTGCAAAATATCTTGCAAAGAATAGCGAAGAAAAGAATATTCCTTGTTTTGGTGTTCTTGGAGATTTAATCTTAAGCTTTTCAAAGCTGCTTAACCAAAAAGCATCTCATCAACCTAGTGGTCAATACACTCTCAATGATGAGTATTATAAGAGGATTGAGGCAATTCAATTTACAATGAACCATGATGATGGAAATTTAGTTAAAGATATTAAAAAATCGGATATAATTTTATTGGGGGTTAGTAGGACTAGCAAAACACCAACTTCGATTTATTTAGCAAACAAAGGGTTTAAAATATCTAATATTCCTTTGGTAAATGAAAATTCTATCCCTGAAATTTTAAAAAAAAACCCAAATGTTACCTGTATTGTTGGATTAAGTACAGAACCAGAAAGGTTGGCTGATATTAGGAAAAATCGAATGAACTCATTAAAAGAAGCCCAGAATAAATCCTACACAGATATATCTAAAATTAAAAAAGAGGTCGAGGATGCTAAAAATACTTTTAAGAAGTATAAATGGCCAACAATAGATGTAACTAGAAAATCAGTCGAAGAAACGGCTGCTTCAATTATAAAGATATACGAAATATATAAAAATAATGGTTAAAATTATCCTTGCCTCAAAGAGCAAAGTAAGAAAGCAGATTTTAGATGATAATAATATTTTCACAGAGGTACAAAATTCTAATTTAGATGAAGATGTTGTAAAAGAAAGTTTACTTAAAGAAAAAGCATCACCTGGATTAATATCAAAAAACTTAGCTGAATTAAAAGCAAACAAGGTTAGTCAAAAAAATCAGGGTTTCTTGGTTATAGGTGCCGATAGTGTGATAGATTTAGAAGGTGAATTAATATCTAAACCTATAAATAGAGATCAAGCTTTAGAAATTTTAAAAAAACTTAATGGAAAAAAACATCACCTAATCAGTTCAGTTTGTATCTCTCAAAATGGTGCCATGATTTGGAATCATACTGATAAAGCAGCTTTAACAATGAAACAATTTAGTTTAGATGAACTAAAAAGTTATTTGTCAAAAATCACAGATGAAGCTTTATATGCTTATAATGTTTATCAAATTGAAGGAGAGGGTAGAAAATTATTCTTAAATATCGAAGGGGATGAAGATACTATAATGGGTTTACCGATTAAAAGAATAAAACAATACTTGAGTAATTACGAATGAAAAAATATTTAGTAATAGGAAACCCAATTGATCACTCCTTGTCTCCCAAACTTCAAAACTGGTGGTTAAAAGAAAATAATATCGATGCCAAGTATGATAAAATTAAACTCGAGGATTATGAAATTAAAAATTTTATTCAAACTATTAGGGAGCAAAAAATAGCTGGTTGCAATGTGACTGTCCCTTTTAAAAAAACAGTTATCCCTTTTTTAGATAAATTAAGCCCAGAGGCAGAACATACCCAATCAGTAAACACAATCATTTATGAAAATGGTGATCTGGTTGGACATAATACAGATATAGCTGGTTTTGCTAGTGCGATTAGAAATTTAAACTTTAGTGTAAATGGCAAGAAAGTTTTGATTTTGGGAGCCGGCGGTGTAGTGCCATCAATAATTTTTGCATTAAAAAATATGAATGTTCAAGAGATAATAATTAGTAACAGGACCAAAGAGAAGGCAGAAAATTTGAGAGTTTTATTTGATAATATTAAAATTTTAGAATGGGGAAACTTAACTGATTTTCATATGGTAATAAATGCCACAAGTCTTGGTTTGAATAATGAAAAAATAAATCTAAATTTTTCAAGTTCGGGAAATGACAGATTATTTTACGATGTAATTTATAATCCTCAAGAAACTCAATTTTTGAAAATGGGAAAAAAATTAGGATATAAGACCGAAAATGGAAAAACTATGTTTGTTTACCAAGCTCTGGAAGCATTTAAATTATGGCACAGGATAGAACCAAAAGTTAATACTGATACATTTAAGCTGTTAGACAATGATTAGAATTGGAATTCTAGGAGATATTGGATCAGGAAAAAGTTTTGTAGCAAAATCATTTGGTTACCCAGTATTTAATGCTGATAATGAAGTTGGAAAATTATATAAAAAGAATAGAAAAATTTTTATTAAACTTAATAAGTCTTTACCTAAAAATATTACTAAATTTCCTATAAAAAAACAAGAGGTAACAAAGACAATATTAGCAAATAAAAATAATTTAAGAAAAATTATTAAAATTATTCATCCTGAAATAAGAAAGAAGATGAATATTTTTTTAAAGAAAAATAAAAAAAGTAAATTAATCGTTTTAGATATTCCTTTATTACTTGAGAATAAAATTAACAAAAGAAAAGATATTTTGATATTTGTTCAATCCAATAGAACTGAAATTTTAAAGAGATTGAAAAAAAGGCAAAATTTTAATTCAAAAATTATGAACAGATTTAGGAAAATACAACTACCACTTGACTATAAAAGAAAAAAATCAAACTTTATAATCAAAAATAATTTTACAAATAAATTTATTAAAAAACAGGTTAGATATATTCTAAACCAAATACGTTAAATGAAAGAAATAATTTTAGATACGGAAACAACGGGATTGTCTGTCAAAGAAGGTCACCGAATAGTTGAGATAGGATGCATCGAGTTGGAAAATTTCATCCCCACAAACAATAACTTCCATTGTTATCTTAATCCTGAGAGAAAAGTTTCAGAAAAAGCTTTAGAAACTCACGGATATACTGACGAATTCTTATCTGATAAGAAAAAGTTTAAAGAAATAGCAGATGATTTTTTACTTTATATAAAAGGAAAAAAATTAATTATTCATAATGCTGAATTTGATCTATCACATTTGAATAATGAACTTAAAATAGCGGGCAAAGATATAATTAAAAATGAAATCATGGATACTGTTGTCTTAGCTAGAGATAAATTTCCAGGATCTTCAAATAGTTTGGATGCTCTTTGTAAAAGATATAGGATAGATAATTCTAAAAGAGAAAAACATACTGCTCTTATTGATTGTGATTTATTATCGAAAGTTTATATTAATCTTATTGACCAAAAAGAGCCGAAATTAAACTTTAATAATGAAACTAGTGGAGTAACTGAAATACTAGAAACTAATATTTCATATTTTAAGAAAGTGATTAAACCTAGTGATGAAGAAAAAAAAAATCATGAAAAATACTTAAAAACAAATTTAAAAAAAAACTTTTTTAATTAAAATTCTTTTTATACAGCTCTTCAAAGTCAACTTTTTTTAAAAATTTTACACCAGGAAAACCTGAGCTATGTAAAAGGCTCAGTAAGGCCTTTTCTATTTCTGGAAACACCTCTTTTTGAACATCACACAAGACTATTTTTTGAACAATATTCTTATCTTTTATCTCCTCATTAAGTTTGATTATAGAAGTGTAAGTCATTTCAAAATGTGATTTCTTTTTACTTTCACCATTATCGTGGAATTTGAGAATAGTGTCTACTTCAATAACCTGTGCCCTTAAAGCTTTTGAGAATATTTCAATATTAAGTTGATATTTGGAGATATAATCTTTTACATACAGAAATGTTTCAAAATCAGGCGTTTCACCCGATATATCTTTTATAAATTTATTCATTATCTTAAAGCTTTCGGTCATTTTCTTCCTCTATATCTTCAAATTCACCATCTATATATGGTTTTTTAATTTTTGTCTTACTCTTAAATTTGCTTATAATTTTTCCAAAAAATAACTTTCTTGTTAAAGGAAATATAAAAAGAAATCCCAAAAGATCAGTTGCAAATCCAGGTACTATCAAAAGAAGTGCTGCAAATGCTATGACAGCCCCTGAGATAATCTCATAAATTGGTGCTTCATTTTTTATTAATTGTGAAAAACCGGATCTGAGAGTATTTAACCCTTCGTATCGTGCATAAATCACACCAATTATTGCTGTTATAAATATTAGTGATATCGTGTTAAACGCACCTATTTGGCCACCAATCTTGATAAAGAGATAAATCTCAATAATAGGTACTAAGATAAGGGTAATTAATACTGAGTTCATTTGTCTTGTATTTAATTGCTAGTTGAAATTATTCAACAGAGTAATTAAATTATTAATTATGAATTATAGTTTTGAATATATAGATATCATATTATTAGCCATGATAGCTGGATTTATTTTCTTGAGACTCAGAGGTATTCTTGGAAAAAGGACTGGCTTCGAAGGAAAAAACCCACAACAATTTCAAGAAATTTTAAAAGAAGTTCACCAAGAAAGTAATTTAGAAAAAAAAGAAAATTTTGATAAAAAAGCGCAAAGTGAGTTTTTAAAAGGAGCGAAAATTGCCTATGAAACTATCATTACAGATTTTAGTGATAATGATAACAAGTTGATAGCTAGCAAACCTTTACTTAGTAAAGAAATTTATGATGAGTTTAATAAAGCGCTTAAAGATAGAGGTGATAGAGGCCATTATGCCGAAATAACATTTATTGGAATAAAATCAGCGGATATCAAAGAACATAAAAAAATTGATAAAGCTCTTCAAGTAACTGTAGATTTTGTAAGTGAGATTATCACATGTATCCGTGATAAAGAAAAAAAAATTGTTTCAGGAAGTCCTGATAAGATTAAAACTATTTATGATACTTGGACGTTTTCGAGAGATATGAGATCAAACAATCCAAATTGGTTGTTGGTAAATACTCTTAATTAAGTGAATAGTAAAATTTCAGAAAAAGATAAAAAAACTTGGGACGAATTTTTGTCAAACAATCAAAAGTTACCTAATAAGGATAATTTTCAAGCAGAAATAAAAGTTAAAAAAACTAGATCATTAGACCTTCATGGTGAAACTCTTGATGAAGCAAATCGAATTATTGAAAATTTTATTAAAAAGTCTTATCAAGATAAAGTCAATAAATTAATTATCGTTACTGGCAAAGGTCTTCATTCCAAAAATGAAAAGGATCCGTATGTATCTAAAGATTTAGGGATCTTAAAATATTCTATACCTGAATTTTTAAAAAATAATTCAGAGTTAATGAAAATGATCTCGAATATCAGCGATGCAAGCATAGCGGACGGGGGAACTGGGGCTTTCTATATTTTTTTAAAAAAGAAATAATTTATATATTTAAGATATTTTAGACATATAATGATTTTGAAATGATAGTTTGGTTGGCATCATATCCGAAAAGTGGAAATACTTTTCTCAGATCTTTATTATCATCGTATATTTTTTCTAAAGATGGGAATTTTAGTTTTGAATTATTAAAAAATATAAAACAATTCCCAGCTAAATCATTATTTGAACAAATAGGTGTCGATATAAATAATGACGAGGAGATGTATAAAAATTATATTAATACTCAAAAAATTTTTAATAAAAAAGACTCTATAAGATTTTTAAAAACACACAGCTGTTTTTTTAATACAAAACAATTTAAATTTACTGATCGACACAATACGCTTGGAGTGATTTATGTAGTCAGAGATCCCAGAAATATAGTAACCTCTTACTCACATCATTTTCAAAAAACACCACAAGAGTCTCTTGAAAATTTATTATCTCACCAAGTTCTTGCTAAAGATCATAGACATTGCACAACTAATTTAGGTTCATGGAAATATCACTTTAATTCCTGGAAGGTTTTTAGAAGATTTAATAAATATCTATTGGTTAGGTATGAGGATTTAATAAATGATACTGAAAAAACTTTTTTGAATATTTTAAAATTTATTGCACATCTTGGCCGTGTAAAATTTACTTACGATAAAGAAAAATTTGAAAACACTATAAAAACAACAGGATTCGAAAACATGCAAAAACTGGAAGCAACAGGTAATTTTGTTGAGTCCAAAAAAGATAAAAAAACTGGAGAGAATATAAAGTTTTTCAATATGGGGGTTAAAAACGATTGGAAAAAACTGTTAGATAATAATATTAAAGAAAATTTAGAGAAAGAATTAGGTGATGAAATGAAAGAGCTTAATTATCTCTAATATCCTTTTAAAGAATAAATTTTGAGAGATCAGTATCTTTAATAAGTGTATCCAAGTTTTTATTAATGTATTCTTTATTAATTATAATTTTTTCACCAGCTCTGTCAGTTGCAGTAAAACTAATTTCATCCAGTATCTTTTCAATAATTGTATGTAGCCTTCTTGCACCAATATTTTCAACAGTAGCATTGACTTCAGATGCAATATTTGCGATGGCGTCAATTCCATCTTCTGCAAATTCTAAATCCACATTTTCTGTTTTTAATAAAGCCACGTATTGTTTGATTAAACTATAGTCTGGTTCTTTAAGAATTCTTTTAAAGTCTTCACTTGTTAAGGCTTCTAATTCTACTCTTATAGGTAATCTACCTTGAAGTTCAGGTAATAGATCTGATGGTTTAGCAAGTTGGAAAGCTCCTGATGCAATAAACAAAATGTGGTCTGTTTTAATAGGACCATATTTCGTATTAACAGTTGTACCCTCTATAAGAGGTAACAAATCTCTTTGCACTCCCTCTCTAGATACATCTCCACCAACTCTATCGGTTCTGCCAGAAATTTTGTCAATTTCATCTAAAAAAACTATTCCATTGTTTTCTGTGGAAATCTTTGCAGCTTTAATAATTTTGTCTTGTTCAATTAATTTATCTGATTCGTCATTAATTAAAATTTCGTGTGACTCTTTCACAGTCATTTTTTTCTTTTTTTCTTTTGTTCCCATTGACTTTCCAAGCATTTCTCCAATATTGATCATTCCAACATTTGCTCCTGGCATACCTGGAATTTCAAAGGATGTTCCACTACCTCCAGTATCACTTACGGATATTTCAATTTCATTATTATCTAAATCTCCATCTCTCAATCTTTTTCTAAAACTTTCTCTAGTTGCGGTACTTGCCTTTTTCCCGACTAAAGCATCTAAAACTTTTTCTTCAGCCATTTTTTGTGCTTTAGCGTAAACTTCTTTTCTTTTTTTTACTTTCTCCATCGAAATAGCAATTTCAATTAAATCTCTAACAATTTGTTCAACATCTCTTCCCACATATCCAACTTCAGTAAATCTTGTTGCTTCAACTTTTACAAACGGAGCTTCAGCAAGTTTTGATAGTCTTCTAGAGATTTCAGTTTTACCAACTCCAGTTGGTCCAATCATAAGTATATTTTTGGGTAGTACTTCATTTTTCATTTCACCTTTTAAAGCTTGTCTTCTCCATCTATTTCTCAGAGCTACAGCAACAGCTTTTTTTGCTTTATTCTGACCGACTACAAATCTATCTAATTCTGAAACTATTTCTCTTGGTGATAATGAGCTAACTAAAGTTTCATTATCTCTAGAATTTTTATCTTTTGGAACAAGAGGTGTAACGTTAGACTTCTCCATTATATTTTTTCAACTTTAATATTATTATTTGTAAAAACGCAAATTTCTGAAGCAACTTCAACAGCTTTCTTTGCCACCTGTTCAGCACTCATATCTGTACTCATCAAAACTTTACCAGCTGCTAGAGCATAATTTCCACCAGAACCAATTCCAATTACATCTCCCTCAGGTTCAAGCACATCTCCAGTTCCAGAAATAATATAGCTATTATCTTTGTCACCAATTGCCATAAGTGCCTCAAGTCTTCTTAAATATTTATCTGTTCGCCAGTCTTTTGCTAATTCAACAGCGGCTCTTGATAAATTGCCTGCGTGCTTTTCTATTTTTGCTTCTAATCTCTCAAACAAAGTTAAAGCGTCTGCAGTGGAACCCGCAAATCCAGCAACAACGTCTCTTTTATCAATTTTTCTTACTTTTGAAGCTGTGCTTTTTACGACGGTGTTTCCCATACTGACTTGTCCATCGCCTGCAACCACTACTTCATTATTTTTTCTTACCAAAACAATTGTTGTCATAGCTTATAAATGGATACTAAATTTGATAGTTCAAGCCCAAGTTTAGTATTATTGCCATATTTGAATTATAAATGTATACCTCTTTTTAATTATGAGGCGTAAAGGTAAAATTAGTCGAAAAACAAAAGAGACCAGTATAAGTGTTGATCTCAATATTGATGGTAAAGGTAAATATAAGATCGATACTGGAATAGGGTTTCTCAATCATATGCTTGAGCAGTTAGCTAAGCATTCATCAATAGATATGAGTATAAAAGCTAAAGGAGATACGCATATTGATCTTCACCACACAACAGAAGACACAGGTATTGCAATTGGTGAGGCTTTGAAAAAAGCATTAAAAAAGTCTGTTGGTATTAGAAGATACGCACACGCGATGATACCGATGGATGAAACTTTATCGCGAGTTGCAATCGATATTTCGAATAGACCCTATTTAATTTGGAAAGTAAAATTAAAAGTTGAAAAGCTTGGCGAAATGGATACAGAGCTTTTTAAAGAGTGGTTTCAGGCTTTTTCTCAGGCAGCAGGAATTACTTTGCACGTAGAAAATATTTATGGTGATAATAGTCACCACATAATTGAGTCTTGTTTTAAGGGATTAGCTAGATCATTAAGAGCCGCATTAGAGATAGACCCCAGGAATAGTAAATCAATTCCATCTACTAAAGGTTCATTATAAAATTAATGAAAGTTACAATTGTTGATTACAACTCGGGCAATATAAGCTCGGTGATAAACTCTTTTAAAGAGGTTGCTAAAGATAAGGTAAATATTGAAGTCACCGCTGATTTAAATAAAATTAAGTCTAGTGACAAAGTGGTTTTACCAGGGCAGGGCTCATTTAAAAGTTGTGTAGACGCTCTGAATAAAATTAATGGTCTAACAGAGGCTTTACATGAATTTGTAATTAATAATAAAAAACCTCTTCTTGGAATTTGTGTTGGCTTACAAATGTTTGCTGATATTGGTTACGAAGAAACAGAGACCAAAGGTTTAGGCTGGATATCAGGAAAAGTTTCAAAAATAGATAATCAAAATGGCAAATATAAACTTCCTCATATTGGTTGGAATCAGATTAATGTTGTCAAACAAAGTAAGATTTTTGAAAATATAGAAAATAATTCACATATGTATTTTGTGCATAGTTATGAATTTGTTCCGGAAGATAAAAATGTAATTTCAGCTACAACAGATTATTCATCAAATATTGTTTGCTCTGTTGAAAAAGAAAATATCTTTGGAACACAATTTCATCCTGAAAAAAGTGATAAATTAGGACTTAAAATAATTGATAATTTTATAAATATTTAGATTAAATGAATAAATTTTTAATAATAATTTTTTGCTATATCATTCTTACTTCATGTCAAAACTTTCAAAATGTCGAAAAAATAGAGAAAAGAAACATGACAAAAGAATTTACAATTTCAATTGAACCTAATTTAAAAACCAATAAATGAAGATATTTCCAGCAATTGATATCAAAGATAAAAAATGCGTGAGGTTAGTTAAAGGAGACTTTAATAATAAAACTGAGTATGAAATATCTCCAGTTGAACAGGCTAGCAAATATAAAGATCGTGGTTTTAAAAATTTGCACATAGTTGATTTGGATGGAGCTTTAACTGGCGAAATTACTAATTTAGATATTATTCAAGATATAGTGAGCAAATTTGATCTTAATATTGAAGTTGGTGGGGGTGTTAGAAACTTTGAAAGTATTAAAAAGTATACTGATGCTGGAGTTGAAAAAGTAATTTTAGGCAGTGCCGCAATAAAAGATAAAAATTTTTTAAAAGCTGCATGCGAAAAATTTCCAAATAAAATAGCCTTAGGCTTGGATGCTAAAGATGGATTTTTGTCAGTATCTGGTTGGCAGGAAAGTTCTAATCAATTAACTTTAGATTATTTAAAAGAAGTAAATGGTTATGGTGTTAGCAGACTTATTTATACGGATATCAACCGAGATGGTATGAAGCAAAGCCCAAATTTTGAAGAGACTTCAAAAGTTGCTGAAAAATCAAATTGTCCGGTTATTATTTCTGGTGGCGTGTCATCAATAGATGACATTAAAAAAGCTAAAACTTTAAAAAATATTGAGGGTATTGTAGTTGGTAAAGCTATTTATGATGGTGATATTAAATTAGAGGATCTGGTTAAAGAAGATGCTTAAAAATAGAATAATTCCTTGTTTAGATGTTAAGAATGGACGTGTCGTTAAAGGTATTAACTTTGTTGATTTAAAAGACGCTGGGGATCCTGTTGAGCAAGCAAAAATTTATTCTGATGGTGGTGCAGATGAAATTTGTTTTTTAGATATTACCGCATCAAACGAAAATAGAGAGACAATTTATGACGTGGTTGAGAGAACCTCAAAAAAATGTTTTGTCCCTTTGACTGTCGGTGGTGGAGTAAGAAGTGTTGATGATATTAATAGATTATTAAATTGTGGTGCTGACAAAGTATCTATAAATACTGCTGCTGTGGAAAATCCGAAAGTTGTTTTAGATAGTTCAAAAAAGTTTGGTTCACAATGTATTGTTGTTGCAATTGATGCAAAGAAGAATGGTGATAAGTGGGAAATATTTACTCATGGAGGTAGAAACAATAGTGGTCTTGACGCTTTGGAGTATGCCAAAAAAATAGAAGATAGCGGGGCAGGAGAATTACTTGTAACATCAATGGATAGAGATGGAACACAAATAGGTTATGACGTCGATTTGATGAGTAAAATTGCATCAAAAGTAAACATACCTTTAATTGCATCAGGAGGTGTTGGTAATCTAGATCATTTAGTTGATGGAATTAAATTAGGAAATGCTAGCGCAGTTTTAGCAGCTTCAATATTTCACTATGGAAAACATTCAGTGCAAGAGGCTAAGGAATATTTGGACTCAAAAGGAATACCTGTTAGAATTTAGCATGTTAAGTACTCTAGAAAACCTATTTAAACTTGCACGTGAAAGAAAACTAAGACCAGTTGATGGATCTTATACTAATAAATTATTATCAGATAAATCGCTAAGTAAATCAAAAGTTTTAGAGGAAATAAATGAACTCATTGAGGCAGTAGATAAAGATACTAATAAAATTCACGAAGCTGCTGATGTACTTTATCATTTGATAATTTATCTAGAGGTAAATAACATTAAAATTGAAGATATTGAGATTGAGTTACAAAAAAGAAAAAAATAAAAGTTAATGAGTAAGATAAAGATAGTATTTTTTTTAATATTAGGTTTCGTTTTCTACAAAGGTTACGTTGCTTTTACAAATTTTGAAATTGGAGTTTCTGATAGAGTAACTGAATTAGAGGAAAAAGCTGATTTTGAGAGACAAGGTGAGGTTATAGCTTTGATGATGTATTTAGGTGATCCTCCAGAATTAACCGAACATTTATTGGTTAAAAAAGAGTCTAAATGTTTAGAGATGAAACAAATTGCTGAGGAAACATCATTTGCCTATTATGAATGTGCAATTGTTGATGCTAATTTAATAGGTGGAAAAATAACCAGCATAAATCAAGAGCTCAAAGTTTTACAATGACATATGATGAAAACAATATTTTCGCGAAAATTTTAAGAGGTGAAATTCCTTGTAAAAAAATTTACGAAGATGAGTTTGTATTATCTTTCCACGATATAAATCCTCAAAAAAAAATTCACGCACTAGTAATTCCAAAAGGAAAATACATAGATTTAGATGATTTCAGTAATAAAGCTTCATCAGATGAGATCGTAGGATTATTAAAAGGTATTAACATAGTAGCAAAGAAACTTGGTATTTCAGTTGATACAGGCAAAGGATATAGAGCCTTGGCAAATATAAGTGAACATGGTGGTCAAGAGGTACCTCATCTTCATTTTCACTTATTTGGTGGTGAATCAGTTGGTAAGATGGTGCAGTGAATAAAAAAGTAGAGAGAAATTATTTAGAAATATCTTATTTGGAAGATTTAAAAGACTCTTCAAATTTATCAGACCACTACTCAATAATTTTAGTCGATCCGGTTGATTTTCAGTTAAATAAATTTTTTTATAAAAATATTGGTAAAAGTCATCATTGGGTAGACCGATTAGTGTGGAGTGAAAAACAATGGCTGGACTATGTTTCTGACAAAAAAGTTAGGACATATATATTAAAAGATGGGGATGAATTAGCAGGTTATTTTGAATTAATTTTACACACAGATAAAAATGAAGTTGAGATTGCTTATCTGGGTTTATTGGAAGAATATCAAAATAAAAAATTAGGTTCATATCTATTATCAGCAGCTATAAAAAATTCTTTTAAAGAAAAACCCAAAAGAGTTTGGGTCCATACGTGTTCATTAGATCACAAAAATGCATTAAATAATTATATTGCACGAGGTATGAAAGTATTTAAAACTGAAACAGTTGTTATTTAAGCTAGTTTTGTTGTGGAAGTTTAAATATTTCCTTTTTTAATTTTTGATTTCTTTTAATGGAGGAAAGATAGGTAATACTTACATTTTGATAAATATCTACTGTTTGCCATCCAATTAAGTTATAAGTTTTCTTATCAAAAAATAGATTTATCTCATTTTCATTTTCTGTAAAATTAAAGTTTATGAAATCATCACTTATTTCCCTATGATCTAAACTTTTTATTTTTTTTAATAAATATTCTTTATTGAGAATTGTATCCAGGGGAGTTTTTTCAAGTGGATAAAAGTAATAACTACTTAATGTTTTGATAACTAATGATTTTCCATTTGCAACTAAAACCTTTTGATTACTTAAATTATATTTACAATAAATTTTTTTTGGATACTCAATTATACAATTACCATTTTCAATCTTACCATTAATATTTTGTTCAAAATCAAATGACACATTTTTAATATCTGTAAATTTTTTAATTATATTTTCTTTTATCGATGCTGAGACATTGGAAATTATTGAAAAAAAAACTAGGATAATAAAAAATTTTTTCATTTAAGAACATCTCTTTTCCCAACGTGATTTGCTTTACTCACTATTCCCTCGGACTCCATCATATCAATTATTCTTGCAGCACGATTATATCCAATTTGAAGTTTTCTTTGTAAAAATGAAGTTGAAGCTTTTCCCTCTGTTTTAATTATTTCAATAGCAGTTTGATATAATTCATCTTTTTCACCTTGATTTTTTGACTCATTCAATTCTTTTTCATCAGCAAAATTAAGTATTTCATCGACATAATCAGGCTCTGCTTGAGATCTTAAAAAATTGTTAATTTTCTCTATTTCTGCGTCCGAGACAAATGGAGCATGAATTCTTACAATTCTATTTGCGGATGACATATATAGCATATCACCTTTTCCTAACAATTGCTCAGCTCCCTGTTCGCCTAAAATTGTTCTACTATCTATTTTAGAGGTGACTTGAAAAGAAATTCGGGTTGGAAAATTTGCTTTGATGGTTCCTGTTATCACATCAACACTAGGTCTTTGAGTGGCCATAATAATATGAATACCAGCAGCTCTAGCCATTTGTGACAATTTTTGAATATAATTTTCAATTTCCTTTCCTGCGACTAACATTAAATCAGACATCTCATCAACTACCACTACTATATAGGGCATTGGAAGCTTATGCTTTGAATTGTAGCCATCAATATTTCTGACACCTTCTTTGGTCATCAGTCTATATCTGCTTTCCATCTCTTTAACCACCCAACCAAGAACAGAGGCAGCCTTTTTAGCCTCAGTAATGACAGGGCAAAGTAGATGTGGAATACCTTCATAAGTAGAAAGTTCTAACATCTTAGGATCAATTAAAATAAATTTACATCTTTCAGGAGTATGTTTGTAAAGAAGAGACAAAATAATCGTGTTGATACAAACAGATTTTCCAGATCCTGTAGTACCAGCAATAAGCAAATGAGGCATTGCAGATAAGTCTCCGATTATTGGAGTGCCAGAAATATTTTTCCCTAGAGCAATAGGTAATTTGATTTCTTTTTTTTTAAAGTTTGAATAATCTAGAATTTCACTGAGATATACGTTCTCTCTATTTAAATTTGGAAGTTCAATACCTATGGTATTACTTCCCGGAATGGTTGCTATACGTGCTGACTCTGAGCTTGTATTTCTTGCAATATCATCAGATAGATTAATTATTTTAGAAACTTTGATACCCGCTGCAGGTTCAAACTAATTTAGAGTAACCACTGGGCCATGACTAACTTTTTTTATCTTTCCATTAACACCAAAATCTAAGAGAATTTTTTCTAAAAATTCTGGATTATTATTTTCATTTTTATTAAGACCTTCTCTTTCTTTTTTTGTTGGAGTTTTTAACAAATCAATTGAGGGGAGAGAAAATTTTGTTTTTGTAGACCTATTATTTTCAGCTTTAATAAATGGTAAATCTTCTTGTATTATGTCTTTTATTTCATCTTGAGGAATAAATTCGTTTATAAGTTCATCTTTATTCGTATAACTTTTAGAGTTTTTACTAAATAAATAATTTAATATTTTTTTAACATTCGAAATAAAATTTTTTAAATTAAAATTTATACTTAAAATAAAAAATAATAGAGTGAGTAGCAGAAGTAAATAATATGAAAAATCATCATATCTATTTAATAAATTAATTAAAAAGTTTTCTGATAGGTAATTTCCAACAAAACCACCACTACCATTAATATAAAGTGTAAAATTTTCTGAGTAAAATTTTGAAAAAAATAAAGATCCAAAGAATACATATATTGTTACAAAAAAGGTGTTTTCAATGATGACTAAAATACCTTTTTTTCTAAAAATGTTTAAACCTGTAAAGATGTAACTGACGGGTAATAAGTAACCTATTAAGCCTATAGATTGTAAAATAAAGTCTGAAGTAACACTCCCCTGATAACCTAAAACATTTTTTATAATAGTATTATCTGGGAAAATAAAATTTGGGTCTTCTGGAGAGTATGAAATTAAGGCAATTAAAATTAAAAACCCCATTAAAAGAACACAAATACCAAAAATTTCAATTAATCTATTTGTAATGAATGTTAGAGCTGTGTTTGATAGTTTTTTTATATCCATATTAGATGAATCAAATTTACCACTTTGTATCATCTAATTTTTATTGTTAAAATTAAAAATTAATATGAAACTTTGTATTCTAGGTGGTGGATTAACTGGATTAAGTTTAGCAAAATCTTTGACTAAAAAAGGATTATCTATTGATATTTTTTTAAATAAAAAAAAATCAGATTTTAATAGGAGTCGAACCATTGGTATATCTAATGATAATCTGATGTAT
>CACMUH010000006.1:0-59555 GCA_902616875.1 uncultured Pelagibacteraceae bacterium | reverse complement strand
ATCAATCATTATCTCAAAAAGAAAGTGTTCCAAAAGAAACTGAAAATTTAATTCAAGAAGCTGAGAGTACTTTAAGAAAACATCAGGACCAAAATATTCCACAAAAAATAATTGAGACCGAAAAACCAAAAATAATCCAAGTAGTTAAAGAAGGGGATATCGATCCACTAGAAACAAGTGAATGGCTAGAGTCTTTGTCAGCAGTAATAGAAAAAGACGGAAATCAGAGGGCACATTATTTAATTAAAGAACTTATTAACAAAGCTTATATGGAGGGTGCCAATATACCCTATACGCAAAATACTCCTTATATAAACACTATACCAGTTAACGAGGAAAAAAAATCTAATGGAGATCAAAACATAGAGAGAAGAATTAGATCTTTAATTAGATGGAATGCTGCCGCAATGGTAGTTAGAGCAAATAAAAAATTCCCAGAACTTGGAGGGCATATTGGAACTTTTGCATCTGCTGCAACTCTTTACGATGTTGGTATGAATCATTTTTGGAGAGCTAAAAATAATAAATTTGGTGGAGATTTAATCTATTTTCAAGGTCATAGCGCTCCAGGTATGTACGCTAGAGCTTATCTAGAAGGTAGACTTAACGAAAAACAATTAGATAGTTTCAGACAAGAAGTAAACCCTGGTGGTCTTTCTTCATACCCTCATCCTTGGCTAATGCCGAATTTTTGGCAATTTCCAACAGTGTCCATGGGATTAGGTCCAATGCTTGCAATTTATCAAGCAAGATTCATGAAGTACTTAATTAATAGAGATCTCATCAAAGATGAAGGTAGAAAAGTTTGGGCATTTTTAGGTGATGGAGAAATGGATGAACCGGAATCTTTAGGCGCGATTGGTTTAGCCGCAAGAGAAAAATTAGATAACTTAATATTTGTTGTAAATTGTAATCTTCAAAGACTAGACGGACCAGTTCGTGGAAACGGAAAAATAATTCAGGAATTAGAGGGAATTTTTAGAGGTGCAGGATGGAATGTTATAAAAGTTATTTGGGGCTCTTATTGGGATCCATTGCTTGCCAATGATAAAACAGGTCATTTAGTTAAAACAATGAATGAGACTGTCGATGGCGAGTATCAAGCAATGAAAGCAAGAGATGGTGCGTATGTGAGAGAAAAATTTTTTGGAAAATATTTAGAGACCAAAGAGTTGGTTTCCAGTCTTTCAGACAAAGATATTTGGCGATTAAACAGGGGTGGTCACGACCCTCATAAAGTTTTTGCAGCTTATGATAAAGCATCTAAAAATGTTGGAAGTCCTACAGTTGTAATTGCAAAAACTATTAAGGGTTATGGAATGGGCAAAGGTGGTGAGAGTGTAAATACAACTCACCAGACTAAGAAGTTAGATATCGACGACTTAATGTATTACAGAGATAGGTTTGATGTTCCATTAACAGATCAACAAGTTAAGAATATTGAATACTACAAGCCTGATCAAAATTCTCCAGAGATTAAATACATAAATGAAAGACGAATTCAACTGGGTGGTTTTATTCCTGAAAGAACAACTTACGCTAAACCTGTTAAAGCACCACCAAAAGATATTTTCGATAATATGAAAGTTTCTACAGGTGAAAAAGAAATGTCGACCACAATGGCATTGGTCAGAATGTTAACAAACCTTTTGAGAGATAAAAATGTTGCACCAAGACTGGTTCCAATCATACCTGATGAGGCTAGAACATTCGGAATGGAGGGTTTTTTCCAAAAAATAGGAATTTATGCTCATGAAGGTCAAAAATATGAGCCAGAAGATTCTGCTCAATTAAGTTCGTATAAAGAGGAAAAGAGTGGTCAAGTTTTAGAGGAAGGAATTAACGAGGCTGGAGCGATGTCATCTTGGATCGCTGCAGGAACTTCATACACAAACCATGATATAGAAATGATCCCAATTTATCTTTTTTACTCAATGTTTGGCTTTCAGAGAATTGGTGATTTTGCTTGGGCGGGTGCTGATAGCCAGTCCAGAGGGTTTTTGATCGGAGCAACCGCTGGAAGAACAACTCTTGCTGGGGAAGGTTTACAACATCAAGATGGTCATAGTCATTTGATGGCTTCAACTATTCCTAATTGCAGATCATACGATCCAACATTTCACTACGAGCTTGCAGTCATTTTTCGAGAAGGTTTAAGAAGAATGCATGAGAAAAAAGAAAACATTTTCTATTATATTACGACCATGAATGAAAATTATCCTCATCCAGAAATGCCAAAAGATAAATCATGTGAGGATGGTATTTTAAAAGGAATGTATAAAATAAAGGAGTTTAACAAGTATAAAAAAACTAAAATTCAATTTCTTGGATCTGGCACAATCTTAAGAGAAATGATAGCTGGTGCCGAAATATTACAAAATGAGTATCAAATCGATAGTGAGATTTGGAGTGTCACTAGCTTTAATGAATTAAGAAGGGACGGCCTTGAGGTAGAGAGATACAATCTTCTAAATCCTGATAAAGAGCCTAAAAAAAGCTATGTAGAAAAATGTTTGGGTAATACTGAAGGACCAATTTTAGCAGCTTCTGATTATATGAGAATGAATTCTGACCAGATTAGACCATACGTAAATAAAAGTTTTTATTCATTAGGAACAGATGGATTTGGTCGAAGTGATACAAGAAAGAAGTTAAGAAAATTTTTTGAAGTTGATAAGGAACATATCACAACATATGGTTTGAGTATTTTAGCTAAGGAACAGCTTATTGCATCAAAATATGCAAAAGAAGCAATCAAAAAGTATAAGATTGATATTGATAAACCTATGCCAACAAAATTATAGAATGCCCAAAAAAGATATAAAAGTTCCAAATATTGGTGAATTTAAAGATGTAGAGGTTATTGAAATTATAGTCAAAAAAGGTCAAGAGATTAAAAAAAATGATCCTTTAATAACAATTGAAAGTGATAAATCGAGTGTTGAAATACCCTCATTAAATAATGGAATAGTTACAGAATTACATTTAAATGTTGGGGATAAGGTTTCTGAAGGTGATAAAATATTAGAAATTGAATTAAAAGACAATCAAGTAGAAACTCAATTAAAAACTGAAGAAATAGAAACAATTAAAAAAGAAAATACTAAGGAAAAAAAAATAGAAATTAGAAGAGAAGTTGGATCAAAAAATGTTATCGTAAAAGATTTTTCTAAAAAAACTGCAGCCTCACCAAAAGTCAGAAAATTTGCAAGAGAACTTGGTGTTGATATTAGTAAAGTTGAAGGTAGTGAAAGACTAGGAAGAGTAACTGAAAGTGATGTAAAGTCATTTGTCGCAAATAAACCTGAGAGAAATTCTGAAAAAGAATTCAAAAAAGATGAAACGATAGAACTAGAATATCCTCACTCTGAATTTGGAAAAACAGAAATAAAGGATATTCCAAGAGTGAAGAGACTCTCGTCTAAATATCTTATGAATTCTTGGACTAATATTCCCCATGTGACCAATCATGATGAAGCAGATATAACTGAATTAGAGGAGTTTAGAACATCTCTTACAGATATTTACACCGGAGAAAAAAAAAAAATTACTCCTTTAGCTTTTATCGTCAAAGCATTAACTGCATCACTTAAAAAATTTCCAAATTTTAATTCATCTATAGATGAAATTGATATAGGAAAAATGACCTTAAAAAAGTATTACCATATTGGAATAGCAGTAGATACGAAGCATGGACTTATGGTACCAAAACTAAGAAATGCTGATAATAAGAATATTTCATTAATTGGCAACGAACTTAAAAAATTAAGTGATCAGTGCAGAAATCTTAAAATTGATAAAAAAGAACTATTTGGTGGTTCCATGACAATAACAAGTCTAGGAGGTATTGGCGGTTCTTTTTTTACACCTATAATTAATTATCCTGAAGTTGCAATTTTGGGAGTTGGCAAATCTCAAAAAAAACAAATTTTTATTGATGGAAAATTTATTACACGAACTATGTTACCTTTATCTTTATCATATGATCACAGAATAATTGATGGAGCTGAAGCAGCTCGATTTAACAACGATTTGAAAGACAATCTTGGAAAAAATTTTGCTTACAAATTAGCTGTGTAAAAATATGTCAAAAACTCTCTCATTATTTAGTGCACTATTATGCACTTTCATTTGGGGGACTACATTTATTGCACAAGATACAGGCATGGACGACATCGGCCCATTCACTTTTAATTCAGTAAGATTTTTTGTTGGTTTTTTAGCAATTGTTCCTTTAGCATTAATGTTTGAAGCAAAAAAATTAAAAAAAGAATTTAGGTTTGATACAAAAACATTCGTTATCCTGTCCTTTTTAATCGGACTATCATTATTTTTGGGCTCAGCATTACAACAGGTTGCGTTGCTTTACACTGATGTAGCAAATGCTGCTTTTTTTACAATTTTTTATGTGCCAATGGTCCCAATAATTATTTTCATCTTTAAAAAAGATTTTTTACACTGGAGTGTATGGCCATCAGTAATTTTATGTTTAATTGGTGGATATTTATTAACAAATTTTCAAGATGCAACTGTAAGATTAGGTGATACCCTTGTGGTATTAGGAGCTTTATTTTGGAGTACACACATTATTTTTACTGGTATGATTGTCAAAAAGTACAATCTACCATTGACTATTGGTGCAATTCAAACTCTGCTAGTTGCTCTATTCTCACTTATAATAGGTTTATTTTCTGAAGAATTTGTAATCGCTAATATATTAAATGAAATAGACTCGATTTTATATGCTGGTATTTTATCAGGTGGTTTTGCATTTGTTTTACAAATTTATGCTCAAAGAAATATAACTCCAGCACCAGCAGCAATAATTTTTTCTTTGGAGGGTGTGTTTGCAACAATTGCTGCCTGGTTTCTTTTAAATCAAATATTAGGCATTAATAATTTACTTGGTTGTTTTTTTATATTAAGTGGAGTTTTATTATCTCAATTGGTTCCATTAATAAGGAAACCAAGTTAACTATATATTATATAAAATAAAATTAAGCCAAGAATTATCCGATAAATTACAAATACATTAAAAGAAATTTTACTTATAAATTTAAGAAAATATCTAATTGTAAAAAATGAAAACATAAATGATAAAAAAGTAGCAATTAATAATAAATAATTAATTTCAATTGATTGTTCAAAAGCTTCTCTTAAACCTAGGAAGCTTGCTCCTGCTAATGCAGGTATAGATAGTAAAAAAGAAATTTTACTAGCGTCTGTTCTATTGAAATTCAAAAATCTTGCTGCTGTAATTGTTATTCCAGCCCTACTTACCCCTGGTATCAACGCTAATATTTGAAATAAACCAATTAATAAAACTGATTTAATATTTAAATCTGTAGAAATGTTACGATCAATTTTTCTTTGATCAGCAAAGAAAAGTATGAATCCAAAAAATATTGTTGTTGATGCAATTACTTTTGTGTTTCTTAAAAGATGAATAAATTCAGTGGAATACAAAATGTATCCAAAAAATATTAAAGGCAAGGAGCCAATAATTATTAAACTTAATAACCTATTATTATTTCTTAGATCAAATAGCTCTTTTCTAAAATAAAAAATTACTGCAATTAATGAGCCTAAATGTAGACTTATGTCTATTAATAAAGAACTTGTTTCTAAATCATAAAAATTTGATATCAATATTAAATGAGCTGACGAACTTATTGGTAAAAATTCAGAAATTCCTTGAACAGCAGAAAGGATTAAAATTTCTATAAAATCTTGCAACATACATGTGTCGTAGCTTAAAAAATATTCATTTTAAACAATTCGATTTAATCATATTAGGTATGCAAAAATCAGATTAAGTAGATTTTAAGCTAAATATTATTGTAATTAGGTAATAATAATTGACCTATTTATTTCTTTTACTAATAAAAACTATGTATATTTTGCGATAAATTTATAAAAATTTATGACTGATAAAATGCTAAAATTCGTAAAAATAGGTCAACAAACCCCACCTAAAAGAGGAGTTGATAATAGGAAAGATGATTTTAATGAAATCTATGATGAATTTATCACTCAAAAAGCACAAGAGCAGTCAAGTAGATGCTCTCAATGTGGCGTTCCTTTTTGCCAAGTCCATTGTCCTTTAAGTAACAACATCCCTGATTGGCTTAAATTGACTGCTGAAGGCAGATTGAAGGAAGCTTATGAATTATCTCAAAGTACAAATAATATGCCTGAGGTTTGTGGCAGAATATGCCCTCAAGACAGACTATGTGAGGGTAATTGTGTTATTGAGCAGTCAGGTCATGGCACTGTAACAATTGGATCAGTTGAAAAATATATTACTGATAGTGCTTGGGAAAACGGATGGGTAAAGCCTATATCAATCAAACACGAAAAAGACCAAAGTGTTGGAATAATTGGTGCTGGACCCGCTGGACTGGCAGCTGCTGAACAACTTAGGAAAAATGGATATCAAATTACTGTTTATGACAGATATGATAGAGCGGGCGGTTTGTTAATTTATGGAATTCCAAATTTTAAATTAGAAAAACATGTGGTCGAGAGGAGAACAAAATTGTTGAAAGATGGTGGAATTAAATTTGAACAAAATTTTGAGGTTGGTAAGGATGCAACTTTAGAGCAATTGAGAAAAAAACATGATGCAATTTTAATTGCTACTGGAGTTTATAAACCAAGAGAAATTAATCTACCAGGTAATGATTTACATAATATTTTTCCTGCTATGGAGTTTTTAACTGCATCAAACAAAAAGGGGTTGGGAGACAAAGTTGATTTGTTCGATAAAGGTATATTAAACGCCGAGGGTAAAGATGTAGTTGTTATTGGAGGTGGAGATACCGCTATGGATTGTGTTCGAACATCAGTAAGACAAAAAGCTAATTCAGTTAAATGTTTATACAGAAGAGATAAAGATAATATGCCTGGATCTGCAAGAGAAGTAGCTAATGCAGAAGAAGAGGGTGTTGAATTTGTTTGGTTATCTAGTCCAAAAGAATTTAGAGGAAAAAATAAAATTGAAAAATTAATTGTAGATCAAATTCAACTTGGAGATCCAGATGATTCAGGGAGAAGAAGACCAGAAATTAAAAAAGGATCTGAATTTGAAATTAAAGCAGATATGGTAATAAAAGCTTTAGGATTTGATCCAGAAAACTTGCCATTATTATTTGAAGCACAAGAATTACAAGTTACAAAATGGGGAACAATTAAGACTGACTTTGATACTATGGAAACTAATATTAAAGGTGTCTTTGCTGCCGGAGATATTGTAAGAGGCGCATCTTTAGTTGTTTGGGCAATTAAAGATGGTAGAGATGCTGCTTTATCAATCAAATCATATCTTGAAAATATCGAATTAAAAAAATCGAAAGTTGCATAATGAGTACATATGAAAAAAATTTAGAATTACTTACTAAAAACAATGTTTATTCTAAAGAAATGGAACATGATGCATGTGGAGTAGGGTTAATTGCATCAACAGAGGGAAAAAAATCAAGAGAGGTTGTAGAATATGGAATTGAAGCTTTAAAGGCTGTTTGGCATCGAGGAGCTGTTGATGCTGATGGAAAAACAGGTGATGGGGCAGGAATACATCTAGAAATTCCCAAAGATTTCTTCGTTGAAAAAATAGAGGTTACAGGTCACACACATGATGGCTCTGACATTTGTGTTGGAATGATTTTTTTACCAAGAAATGATTACTCCTCACAAGAAAGTTGTAAGACGATTGTAGAAAGTGAGTTAACAAAAAACGATTTTAGTATCTATGGATGGAGACAGGTGCCGGTTAATCCAAAAGTTTTAGGAGAAAAAGCTTTCCAAACTATGCCAGAGATAATCCAAGTGCTTTTTAAATCGAATGATAAAAATCTGCTTGATAAAGATCTAGAAAGAAAAATTTATGAAACAAGAAAAAAAATTGAGAATAAAGCATTCAATTTATCATTAAATAATTTTTATATTTCCTCAATAAGTTCTAAATCAATTATCTATAAGGGCATGTTTTTAGCTGAGGCAATCTCAGATTTTTTCTTAGATTTAAAAGACGAAAGATTTATTTCAAGATTTGCAATTTTTCATCAGAGATTTTCAACTAATACTGCTCCAAGCTGGAGTTTGGCACAACCATTTAGAGCAGTTGCCCATAACGGTGAAATTAATACTTACAAAGGAAATAAAAACTGGATGAGAGTTCATGAACAAGAGATGAGCAGCCCTCTTTTTGAAAATGTAGAAAATTTAAAGCCAGTTATACAAAAAGGAGTTTCTGACTCTGCGGCACTAGATAATGTTTTTGAGTTATTAAATAAATCTGGCCAACCTGCACCTTTAGCAAAATTAATGATGATCCCTGATGCTTGGTCAAAAAGAAATAAGACTCTTCCAAAAAGTCATCAACAACTGTTTAATTTTTTAAATAGTACTATGGAACCTTGGGATGGTCCTGCCGCAATTGCTGCAACAGATAATGAATGGGTCATTGCAGCAAATGATCGTAATGGTTTAAGGCCTTTAAGATACGCAATAACAAAAGATAAGTTTCTCTTTGCCGGATCTGAAACTGGAATGATTGAATTAAATGAAAAAAGAATTTTATCAAAAGGAAGACTTGGCCCAGGGGAGATAATTGGTGTTAGAATTGAAAAAGGCAAAGTGTTTACGAATAATCAAATTAAAGACTATTTGGCAAAAGAATATAAGCATTTCAATTCTCAGATAATAGATTTAGATGAAAAATTATCCATTTCAAATGAGAAACATAATTTTGATGGTGAAGATCTAAGGAGACGACAACACTCTTTTGGAATAAGTTTAGAGGACTTAGAGCTAATCTTACATCCAATGGCTGAAGATGCAAAAGAAGCCACGGGTTCCATGGGTGATGATACGCCTTTAGCAGTTTTATCGGACAAATACAGACCACTTTATCATTTTTTTAGACAAAACTTTAGCCAAGTGACCAATCCACCGATTGACTCTTTGAGAGAAAATAAAGTTATGAGTTTGAAAACTAGATTTGGTAATCTTGGGAATATTTTAGATTTTGATACTTTAACTAAAGAAAATATTTACGTTTTAAATAGTCCGATATTATCGAATTCACAATTTAACAAATTTATTAATTTTTTTGGAAAAAACTCTGTCTCTATAGATTGTACTTTCTCGAATGATTTAAGTTTATTTGACTCTATTAAAAGGATCCAAAAAGAGTCGGAAATTGCTGTTAGACAGGGTGTAACACAATTAGTTTTAAGCGATAAAGCTATTTCAGATACAAGGATGCCTATGCCAATGCTGTTATGTGTTGGTGCGATTAATACTTTTTTAATTGATAAAAAATTAAGAGGGTATGTTTCAATTAACGTTCAATCTGGTGAAGCTTTGGATACCCATTCTTTTGCAACATTAATAGGTGTTGGAGCAACAACAGTTAATCCATATATAGCTTTTGATAGTTTATACCAAAGGCATGAGAAAAAGTTATTTGGCCAGTATAGTTTTGATGAATGTGTTGGAAGATATATCAAATCAGTGAATGCAGGATTATTAAAGATCATGTCAAAAATGGGTATATCTGTTTTAAGTTCGTATCGAGGCGGATGTAATTTTGAAACTGTTGGTCTAAGCAGATCAATAGTTGATGATTATTTTCCAGGAGTGACTTCAAAAATTTCTGGTATTGGATTGTCAGGAATCGAAAAAAAAATACGTGCAATACATAAAGAGGCATTTGAAAGCACCGATACAGTTTTACCTATTGGTGGGATTTATAGATACAGAAAAAATGGAGAAACACACCAATATCAGGGCAGATTAATCCACTTATTACAAAGTGCTGTAGGATCAAACTCGTATACAGCTTATAAAAAATATGCTGAGGGAATCTATAACTTGCCACCAATTAACTTAAGGGATTTGATAGATTTTAGAAAAAAAAAATTAGGACCATCTATTCAAATTTCTGAGGTTGAACCAATAGAAAAAATATTAAAAAGATTTGGTAGTGGAAGTATGTCTCACGGAGCATTATCCAAAGAGGCACACGAAACATTAGCTATTGGGATGAATAGAATTAAAGGTGCATCCTGTAGTGGAGAAGGTGGTGAAGATGCAAATAGATTTAAGATAATGGACTCTGGTGATAGTGCAAATTCGAGAGTAAAACAAATTGCGTCAGCAAGATTTGGTGTAACAGTTAATTATTTAAACAATTGTAATGAAATTGAGATTAAAATTGCTCAAGGTGCAAAACCCGGTGAAGGTGGCCAATTACCAGGATTTAAAGTAACAGATGAGATTGCCAAGCTAAGACATTCAACACCAGGTGTAACACTAATTTCCCCACCTCCGCATCATGATATTTATTCAATTGAGGATTTAGCTCAGCTTATTTATGATTTAAAACAAATCAATCCTAAGGCAAGAATTGGAGTTAAACTAGTTGCATCATCTGGCGTTGGTACTATTGCAGCCGGTGTTGCAAAGGCAAAAGCTGATATAATTTTAATTTCAGGACATAATGGAGGAACCGGGGCTACACCTCAAACAAGTGTAAAATACGTAGGTATTCCATGGGAGATGGGACTGACGGAGGCCAATCAAGTTTTAACATTAAATAATCTAAGACATAAAGTTACTTTAAGAACCGATGGAGGTATTAAAACTGGAAGAGATGTTGTTATTGCAGCTATGATGGGTGCAGAGGAGTATGGTGTAGCAACTACCGCTTTAGTAGCGATGGGTTGTATTATGGTAAGGCAATGTCACTCTAATACTTGTCCTGTAGGAGTTTGTACACAGGATGAAAAATTAAGAGAAAAATTTGCTGGAACTCCTGATAAAGTTGTAAATTTATTTACATTTATTGCTACAGAGGTGAGAGAAATTTTAGCTTCACTTGGTTTTAGATCTTTAAATGAGGTTATCGGTCGAACTGATTTATTAATGCAGGTAAGTAAAGCCTCGCCTAATCTAGATGACTTAGATCTTAATCCATTATTTGTCCAAGCAGACCCTGGAAATAATAAGAGGTATTGTGAGGTATCAGAAATAAATCAAGTTCCCAATACACTGGATCAAGAAATTTGGCCTCAAATAGAAAAGGCTTTAGATAACTCAGAAAAAATAAATAACGAGTTTTTAATTAAAAATACTAATAGAGCTGTAGGTACTAGAATTTCACATCACTTATATAAAAAATATGGTTATGAAAAATTAGAGGAAAATTTTTTAACTCTAGATTTTAAAGGTTCAGCCGGACAATCGTTTGGTGCATTTACAGCAAAAGGACTTAAACTTAATTTAAAAGGCGATGCAAATGATTATGTTGGGAAAGGTTTGTCAGGAGCAACCATTTCAATAAAACTACCTGATGAAAGCAATTTAATTTCTAATGAGAATACTATTATTGGCAACACTGTTCTTTATGGTGCAACGTCAGGTAAACTTTTTGCAGCTGGTCAAGCTGGGGATAGATTTGCAGTAAGAAATTCTGGTGCCACAACTGTTATCGAAGGCTGTGATTCAAATGGTTGTGAATATATGACCGGTGGTACAGCAGTAGTTCTTGGAGATGTTGGAGATAATTTTGCAGCCGGCATGACAGGAGGAATGGCTTTTATTTACGATAAATCAAAAGAATTTGAAAAAAAAGTTAATCCGGACTCAGTTGTATGGCAAAATGTTGAAACTGAGTATTGGTCAAAATTTTTAAAAGAATTGGTAATCGAACATAGTAATGAAACAGGGTCAAGTTTATCAAAAAAAATAATTGATGACTTTGAAAACGAGTTAAAGAATTTTGTACAGGTTTGTCCTAAAGAAATGTTAGATAAGCTTAAAAATCCAATCTCTACAAAAACAAAAATACAAAAAGTTAGTTAATTATTAATTTTAACTCTTTTTTCAATATCTTGAGCCATTTTGGGGAAGATAAACTATGATCACCATTTTTTATAACTACTAATTTCTTTTTCTTAGATTGAAATATTTTTAAAACTTTTTTTGAGTAAATTACAGGTACAGATTTATCTTTACTCCCGTGAACCATTGTTACACTTATATTTTGACTTATTTTTTTATTTAAAATTTTATTTTTTCTTCCATCTTTAATTAATTGGTAAGTGATTGGGTATTCATAATCACCATGTTTTAAATTTATGAAACCTTTTTTTTTGATTTCAATCTTCATTTTATTAGAAAATTTATTCCACATTAGTTTATCAAGAAATTCTGGCGCTGAACCAATTCCTAAAAAACCTTTAATTTTGTTTTTGATAAGACTAAACTGGTTTAAAGCAATCCAAGCCCCCATACTTGATCCGATAAATATAATATCGTTTTTTTTGACGACTTTTTGAATTACTAAAGTAGTATCCCTAGTCCATTTTGAAATATTACCATTAATAAATTTTCCTGATGATTTACCATGACCCGAATATTCTAACGCAAGAAAACCTAGTTTATTTTGTTTTGCAAATTTTAAAAATGCTTGAGGTTTTTTACCTTCCAAATCTGACATAAAACCATGTAAAAAAACAATGTAGGGGGCATTTTTTTGATGTAGTTTCAAATATCTTATTTTTCTGGTAGTGGAAATTTTTAAGTAATTAAAATTTGTCATAAAAGTTTATTAGTTTTGTCTATTATTATATAATTATTTTAAATGTCATCTAATTTAAATGTTTTGCAAGTAATCCCAAAATTAGGTTACGGAGGTGCAGAAACTGGTTGCTATGATATTGCACATTTTCTACCTGAAAATAATTGTAAATCTTACATTGTTACAAGTGGTGGAGAGTTAACTAAGTTTATTGATAAAAAAAAAGTTAAATTAATAAGGCTTCCTGTTCATAGTAAAAATCCATTATTGATTTTGATAAATTCAATTATTTTAATAGCAATAATTTTGATTTTTAACATTTCAATTGTTCACGCAAGAAGTCGAGCACCAGCTTGGTCGTGTTTAATTGCAACAAAATTAACTAGAAGAAAGTTTGTCACTACATTTCATGGGACTTATAATTTTAGAGGTAGATTAAAAAAATTTTATAATTCAGTAATGGTAAGGTCAGATTTAGTAATAGCAGGATCAAACTTTATCTTTTCACATATTCAAGAGAATTATCAGGAATTCTTGAATTCTAAAAAAAAATTTTTAGTAATTTTTAGGGGCATAAATGTAGATTATTTTGATCCAACAACCAAAATTGAAACTGATGAAAAAAAACTTTTAAATGAGTGGAATATTATTGATGAAAAAAAAATAATTCTTATGCCAGGTCGACTTACGTCATGGAAGGGTCAAGAATTATTTATTGAGGCAATAAATTTAGTTAAAATTGAATTAGGATACGAAGCATTTCATGTTATAATATTAGGCAATGATCAGGGAAGAGATTCTTATAAAGAAAAACTTATCAAATTAACTGAAAAATATAATCTGACCAATCAAGTAAAATTTATAGACCATTGTAAGGATATGGCTTTAGCTTATAAAGTTTCTGATATTATAGTTTCAGCATCAATTGAACCAGAAGCTTTTGGAAGAGTTGCGGTAGAGGCACAATCTATGGAAAAAATAATCATTGCAAGTAATATTGGAGGATCAAATGAGACAATTTTAAACGAAAAAACTGGTTTGTTATTTGAATCTGGTGACGCTGGCTCCTTGAGTAAAAAAATCATTCAAGCAATGACAATGGACGAAACTTCCTTAGAATTAATGGGTAAGGAGGGAAGAAAAAACATTATAAAAAAATTTAATGTTGAAAAAATGTGTTTTTCTACTTATTCAGAGTATAAGAGATTACTTAATTAAATGCCCATAATTACTTTACCAGACGGAAACAATTTAGATTTTCCTAAAAAAGTGACAGGCTTAGAGATTGCTGAAAAAATTAGCAAATCACTAGCAAAACAAGCCTTGATAATGAGTGTAAATGGAGAATTAAAAGATTTATATTTTTCGATTGATACAGATTGTTCCGTTAAAATTTTTACAGCAAAAGACCCAGAGGGTTTAGAAGTTATTAGACACGACGCTGCACATATCATGGCTATGGCAGTTCAAGAATTATATCCAGGCACCCAAGTTACTATTGGACCAGTTATAGAAAATGGATTTTATTATGACTTTGCCAGAAAGGAGCCCTTTACAGATGACGATCTCAAAAAAATTGAAGAAAGGATGTCAAAAATAATTGATAAAGATTTAAAAACAAGACGAGAAGTATGGGAAAGAGATAAAGCAATTAAGCATTTTAAAAAAATTGGAGAAAAATATAAGGCAGAAATTATTGAAAGTATTCCAGAAACTGAAGAACTTTCAGTCTATCATCATGGTGATACTTGGTATGATTTATGTAGAGGACCTCATTTAGTATCATCTAGTAAAATTGGCAAAGCCTTTAAACTTACAAAAGTTTCAGGCGCATATTGGCGAGGTGACTCAAAAAATGAAATGCTTCAAAGGATCTACGGAACAAGTTGGGCCTCCCAGAAAGATTTAGACGATTATTTAAAAAGAATTGAAGAGGCAGAAAAAAGAGATCATCGTAAATTGGGCAAAGAAATGGATTTGTTTCATTTTAGAGAAGAAAGTCCAGGATCAGTTTTTTGGCATGAGAAAGGTTGGACGTTATTTCAAAAATTAATTAATTACATGAGAGCTAAACAGGACTTAGCCGGATACAAAGAGGTGAACACACCAGAGGTATTAGACAGATTATTGTGGGAAAAATCAGGTCATTGGGAAAAATATGGGGAAAACATGTATACCTCAGAAACTCCTGATGAAAAAGTTTTTGCAATTAAACCAATGAATTGCCCTGGACACATACAAGTTTTTAATCAAGGTCTTAAAAGTTATCGAGATTTACCTCTGAGAATTACTGAGTTTGGAAAAGTTCATAGATATGAACCATCTGGTGCTTTACATGGGCTATTAAGAGTAAGAGCATTCACTCAAGATGATGCTCATATTTTTTGCTCCGAAGATCAAATCACAAGTGAATGTTTAAATGTTACAAATTTGATATTAGAAATTTATAAAGATCTAGGTTTCAAAAATGTAATTCTTAAATATGCAGATAGGCCAGAGGTAAGAGTTGGTGAGGATGAGATTTGGGACAAGGCTGAAGCATCTTTGTTAAAAGCAGTCAAAGCTTCTAAGCTTGAGTACAGTATAAATAAAGGTGAGGGAGCATTTTACGGTCCAAAAATAGAATTTGTTTTAAGAGATGCAATAGGTAGAGATTGGCAATGTGGAACAGTCCAAGTTGATTTAAATTTACCAGGTAGGCTAGATGCATCATACGTAGATAAAGATGGTACTAAGAAAGTTCCTGTAATGTTACATCGTGCATTATTTGGATCACTTGAGAGATTTATAGGAATTCTGATTGAAAACTATGCTGGAAAATTTCCGTTTTGGATATCTCCTTTACAAACAGTTGTTATACCTATTTCCGAAGACTTTGAAGAATACGCAAAAAAAGTTTCTAATAAGATAAGAGAAGCTGGTATTACATCAATGGTTGATTTAAAAAATCATAATTTAAATTATAAAATAAGAGATCATTCATTAGCAAAGATACCTCTTTTAATAATTTGTGGTAAAAAAGAAGTTGACAGTAACTCAGTAACCATTAGAAGATTGGATTCAAATAAACAAGAAAATATGGAACTAAACACATTTCTAAAAAAATTTTCTGCTTTAAACAAAGCACCTTCAAATATTTAAGTGGCAGATTTTAAGCAAAACTATTTTCAAAGAAGAACCAAGGATCGTGGACCTCGATCAAATAACAGAATTTCCTCACCCGAAGTTCAAGTTATCGCAAGCGATGGAGAAAATTTAGGCGTTTTAAATACTAACGAGGCAATCTCAATGGCAAAAAATCAAGGTTTAGATTTAATCGAAATTGCCCCAAATGCTAATCCCCCAGTTTGTAAAATTATGGACATGGGAAAATATAAATATGATGCACAAAAAAAAGCAAACCTTGCGAAAAAGAAACAAAAAATAATTGCTTTAAAGGAAATTAAAATGAGACCAGTGACTGAAACGCATGATTATGAATTTAAAGTAAAAAATGCTAAAAAATTTATTGCTAAAGGTGACAAGGTAAAGTTTACCATTAGGTTTAAAGGACGTGAACTTCAACACTCTCATTTAGGGAATGAATTGATGGCCAAAATTAAAGAGGATATGAAAGATATTGGTAAAGTTGAATTGCATCCCAAGTTTGATGGGAAGCAAATGATTATGGTAATTCAACCTTTATAGGCTTTAATATAGGTTGTAAATTTTCAACATTCTTTGTATAACCTCGTTCAATTATGCCAAAATTAAAAACAAAGAGCTCAGCAAAAAAAAGATTTAAAATTTCAGCTAGAGGGAAAGTTATGATGGCTCAAGCTGGAAAGAGGCACGGCATGATAAAAAGAACTAATTCTCAGATTAGAAAACTTAGGGGTACTACTGCGATGTCAAAACAAGACGGTAAGATTGTTAAATCGTATATGCCTTACAGCTTAAGAGGTTAAAATGGCAAGAGTTAAAAGGGGTGTAACAAGTAGAGCTAAACATAAAAAAGTTTTAAAAGCTGTAAAAGGTCAGTGGGGAAGAAGAAAAAATACTATTAGAGTTGCAAAGCAAGCTATGGAAAAAGCTATGCAATACGCATATAGAGATCGAAGAAATAAGAAAAGAGATTTCAAATCATTGTGGATTCAAAGAATCAACGCGGGTGTGAGAGCTGAAGGTTTGACGTATTCCAAGTTTATTTATGGTTTAAATAAATGTGGAATTAAAATTGATAGAAAAATTTTAGCTGAGATAGCCTATGATAGCCCAGAAGCCTTTAAAACTATTGTCCAAAAAGCACAATCTGCTTTAAATTAATCTTCACTATTGTTTTATTTCGCTGAAGAAATAATCTGTAAAAATGTCTGATCTAAAAAAAATAAAAGACGAATTTATATCAAAATTAAAAGGCAAATTAGATCTAGCAGAACTTAATCAAATTAAATCTGATCTATTTGGTAAAAATGGGTTGGTCTCATCTCAATTTAAAAAAATAGGTACTATTGATGCCTCAGAAAGAAAAAAATTCGCATCTGATTTGAATATAATTAAGGATGAACTTCAAGATCTTATAAATTTAAAAATAAACGAAATAGAAAAAGCAAATATTAATGAAAAATTGGAAAAAGAAAAAATTGATGTTACTTTACCAGAGCGATCATTTGTAAAAGGTAAGATCCATCCTGTATCACAAACAATTGATGAAATATCCTCTATATTTTCTGAAATAGGCTTTAGTGTTGAGGAAGGACCAGATGTTGAAAATGAATATAACAATTTTACTGCTTTAAATACTCCAGACAATCATCCAGCAAGAGATATGCATGATACATTTTATCTTGATGAAAAAAAAGAAAGATTGCTGCGTACTCATACGTCTCCTGTTCAAATTAGAACAATGTTAAAAGATAAACCACCTTTTAAAATAATTGCACCTGGCAGAACATACAGATCTGACAGTGACCAAACACATTCACCAATGTTTCACCAAGTTGAAGGTCTTCATATAGACAAAAATATAAATATGGGTCACTTAAAAGGTTGTTTGAATTATTTTATAAAAGAATTTTTTGAAGTTAAAAAAATAAAGATGAGATTTAGGCCAAGTCATTTTCCTTTCACGGAACCATCTGCCGAAGTTGATATTGGATATGAAATCAAAGATGGAAAAATTATTATAGGGGAAGGTGATCAGTGGCTAGAAATACTAGGTTGTGGGATGGTTCATCCAAATGTTTTAAAAAATGTTAGGGTTGATCCAACTAAGTTTCAAGGTTATGCGTTTGGAATAGGAATTGATAGATTAGCGATGTTGAAATATGGAATTAATGATCTTAGAGCTTTCTTTGATTGTGATTATAGATGGTTAAACCATTTTGGATTTGATCCTTTGGACGTACCTACGAATTATAGAGGCCTAAGTAGATGAAAATCACATTTGATTGGTTAAAAGATCACTTAAAAACTAATCTGAAAGAAAAAGATCTTTTAGAACAACTTACTAATATAGGTCTAGAGGTAGAAAGTGTGGAAACTCTTTCATCTGATAATCAACTATTTAAAGTTGCAAAAATTATCAAGACAGAAAAACATCCAAACGCAGATCGACTTAAAGTTTGTGAAGTAAATGTCGGTGAGAAAGAGCTTAAAAAAGTTGTGTGTGGTGCCACTAATGCGAGTGAAGGACTTATTACTATATATGCACCTCCAGGTGCAATTATCCCGAAGACTAACACAAAATTAGAAATAGCAAAAATTAGAGGTGTAACTTCTTACGGAATGCTTTGCTCTGAGTCTGAGTTAAATTTATCTGATGAGAGTGATGGTATTACTGAATTATCTAAAAAATATGAAAAAAATATTGGTAAAAGTTATTTTTCAAAATCAAAATCTAATCTTATTGATTTATCTATTACACCTAATCGACCAGATTGTCTTGGTGTGAAGGGAATAGCTAGAGATCTCGCAGCTTCAGGTTTTGGAAGGTTAATAATATCTAAAGAAAAAAAAATTAAATTAAAAACAAAACAAACTTTAAAAGTTAAGATAAATAAGGAGAAAGGACAAGGGTGTAGTGCTTTTGGAAGTTGTTTAATTAAAAATGTAAAAAATACCGAGAGTCCTCAATGGCTCAAAGATAAATTAATTTCAGTTGGTCAAAAACCTATTTCAGCTATTGTTGATATAACAAATTATGTAATGCTAGATATTAATCGACCATTACACGCATATGATGCTGACAAAATTGAAAAAGGGATAATCGTAAGAAACTCAAAATCTGGAGAAGAATTTACAGCACTGGACAATAAAATTTATAAGTTAGAAAAAGGTATGTGTGTTATTAGTGACAACAAAGGAGTTTTAGGATTAGGTGGAATAATTGGGGGCACAAGATCAGGCACAGAATTTGATACAAAAAATATACTATTAGAGTCTGCTTATTTTGATCCAAGATCAATTAGAAATACGGCAAAAAAATTGAATTTAGATACAGATGCAAAATTTAGATTTGAAAGAGGAATTGACCCATTATCCATCGAAACTGGTTTAAAGAAAGCGGCATCACTAATTCAAGAAATTTGTGGTGGTGAAGTTAGTAAAATTGATATTCAAAAAATTGAATCTTATAAAACCAAAATTATAAACTTTGATGTAAATTCTTTTGAAAATATAGTTGGATTTAAAATTTCTGAAAAGCAAATCCAAAGAATTTTGACTGATCTTGGTTTTATTATTAAAAAAGAAAAAAATTCTTTAAAGTTGATAGTTCCTTCCTGGAGACCAGATATTTCACAGCAAATAGATATTATTGAAGAGTTGGTGAGAATAAGTGGTTATGATAAAATAAAAACAATTGACCCAATTAAGGATAGATCTAAATCCACTTTAACTCAAACTCAAAGATTATTCCATTTCTTACAAAGAGCAATTGCTTCGAAGGGTTATTTAGAGACAATAACATGGTCATTTACAGATCAAAGTTATAACGATCACTTTAGAGAAGCTGGTAAAGAAATAAAAATTGTAAACCCTATAAGTTCTGAATTGGGAGTTTTAAGAAATTCCATATTTTCAAATTTAATTATGTATATGAGTAAAAATTTGGATAGAGGCTTTAAAGATTTATCTATATTTGAGATCGGTCCTGTTTTTACTGGTTCAAATCCAGGTGAGCAAAAGACAGTAGTTTGTGGTTTATCAGCCGGTAAAAAATCAAGACTTTCTTGGATCGATAAAGAGAGAAATATTGATTTATTTGATGCGAAAAGAGATGTAGTGCAAACTTTGAGTGAGGCAGGTTATAATTCTGATCATTTTTTTATTGATAGTAAAACACCAAATTATTATCATCCAGGAAAGTCTGGTAGAATTTTCTTAGATCATAGTAAAGATAAAGTTGCAGCTTATTTTGGTGAAATTCACCCTAATATTCTAAAAAAAATTGATATTAAAACTGAAAATTTAATAGGTTTTGAAATCTTTTTAGAAAATTTAAAACTTTCAAGAAAAACATTGAAAGATCAAAAATTAAAGTTTTCTGTATCGGATTTTCAAAAATCAGAGCGAGATTTTGCATTTGTAGTTAATAAAGATGTAGAGGCACAAGAGTTAATAAGCGTAATCTCTAATGTGAATCCAAATCTTATTAGCAATATAAAAGTTTTTGATGTTTATGAAGGTGAAAATATTCCAGATAACCAAAAGTCTATAGCGATCAGTATAACAATTCAGTCATCAGAAAAAACTTTGAATGATAAGGACTTAGAGAAAATTAATAATTCAATCATAGAAGCAGTGGAAAATAAAACCGGCGCTAAAATTCGATCTTAAAATTAAAATGAGTACAATCGATAATATCAGAAATTTTGCAATCATTGCTCACATTGATCATGGGAAATCTACGATAGCTGATAGAATAATCCATCAATGTGGTGGCTTGACAGAGAGAGAGATGAAATCACAAGTACTTGACTCTATGGATATAGAAAGGGAAAGAGGCATCACAATAAAAGCACAGACAGTAAAGTTGAATTATAAAGCAAAAAACGGAAAAAATTATATTTTAAATATTATAGATACCCCTGGTCATGTAGATTTTAGTTATGAGGTAAGTAGATCTTTGTATGCCTGTGAAGGATCAATATTAATTGTAGATAGTACTCAGGGTGTTGAAGCTCAAACACTGGCTAATGTCTATCAAGCTCTAGATATTAATCATGAAATTATTCCTGTTTTAAACAAAATAGATTTACCTGCTTCTGATCTAGATAGAACAAAGAAACAAATCGAGGATGTTATTGGAATTGATACTGAAAATGCAATTCCTTGTTCAGGAAAAACTGGAGAAGGTATAAATGATATTTTGGAGCAAATTATCAATCAATTACCGAGCCCAAAAGGTGATACTAATAAAGATCTAAAATGTTTATTAGTTGATAGTTGGTATGACACTTATTTAGGTGTCGTGATTTTAGTTAGAGTAATTAATGGTAAACTTACAAAAAATATGAAAATTAAAATGCTCTCTACTAATCAAGATTATATAGTTGAAAAAGTTGGAGTTTTTACACCAAAAGCAAAAGATATAAATGAATTAAATACTGGCGAAATAGGTTTTATTACTACAGGAATTAAAGTTCTTTCAGAAACAAAAGTTGGTGACACTATCTGTGATGCATCAAAACCTCCTGTGAATGCATTGCCTGGTTTTAAACCAAGTAAACCTGTAGTTTTTTGTGGGTTGTTTCCAGTTGATAGCTCTGAGTATCAAAAATTAAAAGATGGGCTAGCCAAATTACAATTAAATGATGCAAGTTTTTCATATGAAGCAGAGTCATCATCAGCTCTAGGATTAGGATTTAGATGTGGATTTTTAGGTCTCTTACATCTTGAAATCATTACAGAAAGATTAGAAAGAGAGTTTGATGTTAACTTATTAACAACTACACCTGGAGTAGTTTATAAAGTTAACTTAAATAATGGGAAAATAATGGACTTGCAAAATCCATCAACTCTTCCTGATCCAACAATTATTAATTCAATTGAGGAACCTTGGATTAAAGCTACCATAATAACTCCAGATGAATTCCTGGGTTCAATAATAAAATTATGTCAGGATAAAAGAGGAATTCAAACTAATCTTTCATATTCAGGTAACAGAGCTGTAGTAAATTATGAACTACCATTAAATGAAGTAGTTTTTGATTTTAACGACAGAATTAAATCTATGACAAGTGGTTATGCAAGTTTTGATTATGAAATTTTAGAGCATAGAGAGGGAGATTTAGTAAAACTTGGCATTTTAGTTAATAGTGAACCAGTTGATGCACTTGCCATGATGATACATAAAGATTTTGCTCAAAAAACTGGAAGAGAAGTTTGTGAAAAATTAAAAGATTTGATACCTCGACATAATTTTATGATCCCCGTACAAGCTGCAATTGGTGGCAAAATTATTGCTAGAGAAACAATTAAAGGTTTTAAGAAAGATGTTCTGACAAAGATACATGGTGGAGGAGCAACAGATAGAAAAAGAAAACTTTTAGAAAAACAAAAAAAGGGAAAAGCAAGATCCAAACAATTCGGAAGAGTTGAGATTCCTCAAGAAGCATTTATAGGAGTTTTAAAGATTAAGGGTGCTAAATGAAAATTTACGATTGTTTTATATTTTTTAATGAAAATTTATTAACCGAAATAAGGTTCAATATATTAGATAAGTATGTAGACTACTTTGTAATTTGTGAGTCCTATTATGATCATAGAGGTAAAATAAAAGGATATCTTTTTGATCATAAAAAATTTGAAAATTTTAGTCACAAAATTATATATTTAAAAATTGATAACTTTCCAGAAAGTCTAGGAATTTGGGAAAGGCAAGATTATCAAAGAAATTTTCTAATGAATGGATTAAAAAATACTCAGCCAGATGATTTAATAATATATTCAGACGCTGATGAAATTATAAATCCTGCAGTCATAAGTGATTTACCAAGTATTGGTAATAATATAGCAATTTGTGAACAATATTGTTTTTATTACAAATTAAACTTGTTGTCAGAACAATATAAAGATGTTTGGGAAGGTAGTCGTGTTTCAAAATTTAAAAATTTGAAATCATTTAGTTGGTTAAGACTTATCGCTAAAAAAAATTTGAAATATAGTTTTTTTAGATTTGATAAATTTAAGAAAATAAAAGTGTTAAATAAAGCTGGCTGGCATTTTTCATATTTAATGACTGAGGAAGATATTCAGAAAAAGATTAAAGCATGGACGCATTCTGAGTTAGATACTATTGAAAATAGTGATTTAGAGACAATAAAAAATAGAGTAAAGGAAAATAAAGATTTATTTGGAAGAAATATCAAATTTTCGAAATTAGAGTTCAGTGAACAATTTTTTCCACAATATTTGATAAAAAATCAAGGTTTTTATAAAAATTGGATTATATAACTTTTTTTTTAATACAGCTTGTAACAATTTCATTAATATTAAATTTAAAATCAAAATTTAATATTTTTCTTAATTTATAATTGTTACTCAAAGTATAGTTATAGTTGCCCAATTCATAAAATTTTTTTTTATAAGAAATTTTTTTATTTATTTTTTTTTCAAAGATTTTGATTATTTTATCCAAATATATTAATTCTCCACTCCCTACATTCATAGTATATGAGCCAATGTTATTTCTTTTTAAAATTTTAAAAGTAATACTCAAAAAATCTTTTATATGAACAAAGTCTCTTCCTGGATAAATTAACTTCCCTTTTCTTTTCACAAGATTAATTTTAAATAACAATTTTTTTCTGGAGGCTTCAGTTATTACAGGCATAATTCTTCTAAATTTATTTTTGAATTCGAAAAATTCTTTTTTATTTGTATAACCGGCTATATTAAATAATCTTAGTATGTAACAGATTTCAAATTTATTTTTCACATATTTCTCAATTATAGATTTCGTCTTACCGTAATAATTTGATGGCTTATTTTTTTGATTTTCAGATGCCGCCTTAATATTATTTGGATTGAAACTATATACGTTAGAACTTGACAAAAAAATAAATTTCTTAATGTTGTTTTTAACACACACATCTATAAAAGTTTTTGTTTTTTTAATATTATTCTCAAAATAAATTTTTTGATTTTTTTCTGACTCCGGTGGAAAGCTCAAAGCTGCAGCATGTATTACAGTATGAATTTTTTTTGAAGAGACTAAAGATGAAATGATTTTTGAGTTTATATCAGTTTTTAAAAACTTTTTTTTGTTAATAATATTTTTTGAATGAGATCTAGAAAAGTTATCAATTCCAAAATAAGGTAATCTTTTCAATTCTAAAAATTCACAAATATGAAAACCTATATATCCAGTACATCCTGTTACAAGTATCATTTTATTTTTAAATATTTTTGAATATATTGATTAATATGTTTTTTTTAAAATTAAAATATTTTTTACACTATTATAAATCTAAAGCATTAAAAAAAAGATGTAAAAAAGACTATGCTTCTCAAAAAAAAATATTTGAACAAAAATTAGATCACAAAAACTTCTCTCAAAAATGGTTTTTAAACAATTTTGAAATTTTTACTTTTTTTTTGCCAAAAGATAAGAGTTTAAAATTTGATTATTTGGAGGTAGGTTGTTATGAGGGGTTATCTTCTTTTTACGTTTTATCTGAATACAAATCTGTAAACGCATTTTTTTTGGATATATGGGATATGCCCAATCCGAATAGTAAAACACTTTCGCATAACTTTGGGTTAATTGAAAAAGCTTTTGATCAGAATCTCTCAGGATTTGATTTTAAGAAAATGAAAAATGATTCAGTTATTTCAATGAGAAAATTATTAAAAGAAAATGTTAATTTTGACTTTATTTATATTGATGGATCTCACAATGGAGAAGATATTCTGTCTGATGCAATTGAAGCATTTAAAATTTTAAAAGTTAATGGACTGATGTTTTTTGATGATTTTTTACAACACGATAATAATAGAATTTTACAATCATACGTGGGTATTGATAAATTTTTGTCTCTATATTCTGATTATTTGAAAATTGAGTATTTTCAAAATAATTTAGTTGTTAGAAAAAAATGAAATATAAGTGGAGAGGTGGCCGAGTGGTTGAAGGCGCACGCTTGGAAAGCGTGTAAAGGGGCAACTCTTTCATGGGTTCGAATCCCATTCTCTCCGCCACAAATAATCTTTATTTTATGCGGCCAATTTAACATTTTTTACAAATTGGTAAAATTATAAAAAGAGCAATTTAATGCAAAAAATGATATAATTAATTTTTCCGTAAAATAAAAAATGACGACTTTAAATAAATACCAGGCTGACTCGATTAAAGTTCTTAAAGGTCTAGAGGCAGTAAGAAAAAGACCTGGGATGTATATTGGTGATACGGACGATGGCACAGGTCTACATCACATGGTTTATGAAGTTGTTGATAACTCAATAGATGAAGCATTAGCAGGTTATTGTAAAAATATTGATGTAATGATGAATTCTGATGGCACAATTACTGTTAAAGATGATGGTAGAGGCATTCCAATAGATATTCATAAAGGAGAAAAGAAATCTGCAGCAGAGGTGATCATGACCCAACTTCATGCTGGAGGTAAATTTGATCATGACTCATACAAAGTATCGGGAGGTCTGCACGGCGTAGGTGTATCTGTTGTTAATGCTCTTTCAGCAAAATTACAATTAGAAATCCATAGAGACGGCCAAAAATATTTCATTGAGTTTAAAGAAGGAGATGCTAAATCGCCACTGAAGAAAATTGGGAAATCAAAAGAGACTGGGACTCAGATCACGTTTTTACCTTCAAAGGAAATTTTTTCATCTATCAAATTTAATTCAAATACACTTATAAAAAGAATGAGAGAATTAGCTTTCTTAAATAAAGGAATAAAAATTACATTCTCAGACCTTACAAATAAAAAGGAAAAGAAAACCATCTTTAAATTTGATGGTGGTGTAATAGAGTTTGTAAATTTTTTGGATGAAAAAAGGGAAAAATTACAAAATAAAAACGGTAATGATTTATTTAAAAAGCCCATTTATATAGAGGGTAAAAAACAAAATGTAGAAATAGAGTGCTCTCTCAAATGGAATGCTTCCTATAGCGAAGATGTATTCCCATATACTAACAATATTCATCAAAAAGATGGTGGAACACACTTGCTTGGTTTTAGAAGTGCATTAACAAGAGTTGTTAATAAATACGCGAATGAGCATAACCTCTTGAAAAAGAATAAATTTACTATATCAGGTGATGATATTAAGGAAGGGTTAACTTGTGTATTGTCAGCAAAAATCCCTGATCCTAAATTTTCATCTCAAACTAAAGATAAGCTTGTATCCTCAGAGGTGCGAATGATAGTTGAAAATATCGTTAATGAAAAACTTTCTATATGGTTTGATCAAAATCCAGCCATTGCTAAAATTATTTTAGCAAAGATTATTCAAGCTGCGTTAGCTAGAGATGTAGCTAGAAAAGCAAGAGAAAGTGTTAGAAGGAAAGGTGCTCTTGAGTTAAGTGGGCTTCCTGGAAAGTTAGCCGATTGTCAAATTGGTAAACAAGAGGGAACAGAACTATTTATTGTGGAGGGAGATTCAGCTGGTGGATCAGCGAAACAAGGCAGAAACAGAGCTAATCAAGCTGTATTGCCTTTAAGAGGAAAAATTCTTAATACATACGTAGACGCAAACGATGGTAAGAAAAATGGCAATAATAATAATGGTTCAGATCATAGGACAAAAGCTTTATCAAAGATGATTTCATCAAACGAGATTTTGACATTGATAAATGCTTTAGGATTAGACCCAAAATCTCAAGAAATAGATTTGAAAGATCTTAGGTATGGTAAAGTTATAATTATGACTGACGCAGATGTTGATGGATCACACATTAGAGCTTTATTATTAACTTTTTTTAATAACAAACCATTTAATAAACTTATAGAAAATGGGCATGTTTATTTAGCACAGCCTCCATTATTTAAAATTAATAAAGGATCAAAAGGAATTTATATCAAAGATGAAAAAGAGCTTGAACAATATATTATTAATAACAATAAAGAATTTAAAAAAATTAAAAAGGGATCAAAAGATTTTGATAAATTTATGGAAACTGAAAAGTCAAAATTAAACATTCAAAGGTTTAAAGGTTTAGGTGAAATGAATCCAGAGGAATTATGGAGTACAACATTAAATCCAGATACAAGAAACTTATTGCAAGTTCAGTACTCAAAAGATCTAAAAAAAGATCAAGTCTTGATTCATACACTCATGGGAAATGATGTTTCTTTAAGGAAAGACTTTATAGTATCTAACGCAATAAATGTACAAAATTTAGATGTTTAAAAATGAAGTTTTTTGAAACTTCAAAACAATATTCTTTAAAAAAGTCAATTTACATAAATTTAAGGTGGATTGGTATTATAGGCCAATTGATATCAGTGTATCTTGTGTATTTTTATTTTGGTTTTGACTTCAACTTTATTTTCGCAAATTTATTTATTTCTATTGGAGTAATTGGTAATTTATATTTAATTTTTGTTTACAAAAAAACGCAATTAACAGATAGGTCGGCGTTCATTCATCTACTAATTGATATAATTCAATTAAGTGGTCTCATTTATTTGACTGGAGGTATTAAAAATCCATTTATTATTTTTTTAATAATACCTAGTGTTTTTGCCTCTTCAAATTTAAGCTTTAGAGCTAATTCATTTTTAGTATTATTAACTACCCTATCTATTTTGGGGTTAACTTTTATTTCAAAAGATCTACCCGAACCTTTGAATGATCATTTTCATGTTAGTAACTATTATATTTATGCGATACCTTTAGCCTTAATAATAGCTCTACTTTTTTTAAATTATTTTGCAATTATATTTGGAGCAGAGAGTAAGTTAAGAAAAGATGCTTTGAATAAAATGGAAGAAATAATGGCTAAAGAACACGAGATGTTATCTTTGGGTGGACAAGCAGCTGCCGCCGCACATTCATTAGGGACGCCCTTATCAACAATAAAGGTAATCACTCAGGAATTATCAAAACAATTAAAAGATCAAAAAGATGTTTCCCAAGATATTGAACTCTTAGCAAGTCAGGTTGAAAGATGTAATGAAATACTAAAAAAATTATCCTTAAATCCTGATCAGGAGGATGAATTTATTGATGAAGACTTATCAATGAGAGAATATTTAAGACAAATTATTTCATCTTTTAAGGAAACAAGTAAAAAAGAATTTAGTCTTAATTTAGAACAAGATCTTAATTCAAAAAAAATTTATAAATCGATTGAAATTGTTTATGGCTTAAGAAATTTTATAGGTAATGCAAATAAGTTTAGTAAAAGCAAAGTTTTTATAAATTTGAAAAGTGATAATAACTTTACTGAAATTACCATTGAAGATGATGGTGATGGATATCCAAGCGATATTTTATCCAAAATTGGAGAACCTTATCTCAAATCAACTGATAAAAATAGTGGATTAGGTTTAGGATTATTTATAGGAAAGACTTTACTAGAAAAAAATTTTGCCACTATTAATTGTTGGAATTCTCAAACAAGAAGTGGAGCTGAAGTGACAATAAAGTGGAAAAATAAAGATTTGTTCAATCTTTAATGTAAATTTTTTTTACTTCTAAATAGTTCACTCAATTGAGAAATCATGACATCTCCCAATTCATTGACATCTGTAATCTTTATCGCTCGATTATAATATCTTGATACATCATGGCCTATTCCAATCGCTAAAATTTCAGTTTCAGTTTTTTCTTCGATAAATTTCACAATTTTCTTTAAATGTTTTTCAAGAAAATCTCCTGAATTGACTGACAGAGTTGAGTCATCAACTGGTGCACCATCAGAAATTACCATTAATATTTTTCTTTCTTCTTTTCTTTTTTTTAATCGATTAAATGCCCAAGAAATTGCTTCTCCATCAATATTTTCTTTTAACAATCCTTCTTTTAACATTAAACCAAGATTATTTTTACATTGCCGCCAATGTGTGTCAGCCCCTTTATAAATTATGTGTCTTAAATCATTTAATCTCCCTGGTGTTTTTGGTTTACCCTCTCTATTCCAAAATTCTCTACTTTTTCCACCTTTCCAATTTTTAGTTGTGAAACCTAATATTTCAACTTTGACAGAACATCTTTCCAAGGTTCTTGATAAAATATCCGCACAAATTGCAGCAATCGTTATTGGTCGGCCTCTCATGGATCCAGAATTATCTATTAAAAGAGTTACCACTGTATCTTTAAAATCTAAATCCTTCTCTTTTTTGAATGATAATGAATTATAAGGGTCCATAATTATTCTTGGTAGTTTTGAACTATCCAATAACCCTTCCTCTAAATCAAACTCCCAAGCTCTATTTTGTTTTGCTAACAATTGTCTTTGAAGCTTGTTTGCAAGTTTGGTAATGACATCTTGAAAACCTATTAATTGTTGATCTAAAGTTTTTCTTAATTTTGAAGCTTCATCGGAGTTTTCTAAATTTTCTGCTTTTGTTATCTCATCAAACTGGGTTGTGAAGATTTTATAGTCTGTATTTAAATCATTAATTGATTTTTTTTGGATAACTTGTTCATTATTTTTTTGATCAGATTCACTATCAATAAGTTGCTCATCAAGTTTATATTCATCTATGTCATATTCAGAGTCCAAGCTCGCTTCAGTCTCTTCATTGTTATTTTCATCTCTAGTATCATCTGAATTGTTGTCTTGGTCATCATTAGAAGGATTATTTTGACCATCATCTTGGTTTTCTTCCCTGGTTTCTTCATTATCCTCATTTTTAAAAATATCCATTTCTTGTAATATTTCTGAAAACTTTGAGGAATATTCATTTTGATATTCTAAGTTTTCTTTTAAAAATTCAATGTGTTTATTCATTACTTTATCGAAGTCTTTTTCCCAAAAATTTAACATATTATTGGTTAAGTCATTTAATTCGACGTTTAGAAATTTCTTTAACATATATAATTCAAAAGCTTCCACTACCGGAACATCTTCTTTTGAATTTAATTGGTCTTTTCTTTTTAATTGGATTATTTGATCATAATTTTCCTTAAGATTTTTTGCTATACCTTTCAACATTTCTGAGCCAAGGCATTCATATCTTACTTTTTCTGCGATAGAATAAAGAGACTTATATGAAGAATTTAAAGGTAAATTCTTTTTATAAATCTCATCATTTGAAAATTTTTTTTTTAAAGCAGATGAGTCAGACTCTGCTCTAGCTTTAATGAAATCTCCTTTCGAGTTAAGATTTTCAATATCAACAAAATTCAAATCTTTTTTGTTTTTTTCATCAATTGTTTTTAGATGAATATCATCAGAAATCACTCTAGCTGTTGAAGTTAAAGCTTGCTTAAGTTTTTCTCTTAAGTTTTCAGCCTTGTTATTTTTCATTTAAATTTGAATATTTGCGAGTGACTCTGGTAGTTCTTCTCCAAAACATCTTTGATAGTATTCAGCAATTGTATTTTTTTCAATTTCATCACATTTATTTAGAAAAGTGACTCTAAATGCGTAACCTACATCTTTAAAAATTTCTGCATTTTCAGCCCAATGCAATACAGTTCTTGGACTCATTACAGTACTTATGTCGCCGGCTATAAATCCTTTTCGAGTTAAGGATGCAACTTTTATCATATTAGAAACTTTTTCTTTTCCTTTGGGATTATTTAAAGATTTGTTTTTCGCTAATATAATATCCATTTCTTTATCTAGACTAAGGTAATTAAGTGTTGTTACAATATTCCATCTATCCATTTGACCTTGATTGATTTGTTGTGTTCCATGATAAAGTCCAGTGGTATCTCCTAAACCGACTGTATTTGATGTAGCAAATAATCTAAAAAATTTATTTTGCTTTATGACCTTATTTTTGTCTAAGAGGGTAAAGTTACCTTCAGCTTCAAGAACTCTTTGAATGACAAACATTACATCAGGTCTTCCAGCGTCATACTCATCAAAAACTAAAGCTACTGGATTTTGAATTGACCATGGTAAAATACCTTCATTAAATTGTGTAACTTGTTTTCCTTCTTTCAGGACGATTGCATCTTTACCAATCAGATCTATTCTGCTGATGTGGCTATCTAAGTTAACTCTTATACAGGGCCAATTTAATCTAGCAGCAATTTGTTCTATATGTGTAGATTTTCCTGTGCCATGATAACCTTGCACTAGAACTCTTTTATTGTGCGCAAATCCAGAGACAATTGCAAGTGTAGTATCTCTATCAAATTTATAATTTTTATCTATTTCTGGAACATATTCACTTTTTTTAGAGAATGCGTCTACTTCCATCTCAGAATCAATCCCAAATGATTGTTTTAATGAAATTTTAATATCTGGCTGAATGTTAAGATTGGGTGTCAATTTTTTTCCTATATGTATTTTTTAGTTGCGTGTAAGCTAAAGTAATTAACTTTAGTTTTTCTTCATATTTTTTATTTCCGGCATTCATATCAGGGTGAAATTTTTTGACAAGTGTTTTGAATTTTTCTTGAACTTTTTGCCATTTTAAACCTACAGAAACACCTAATATACTAAAGGCTTTAATATCTTTATGGTCAAATTTAAATTGACGCATATGATTGAACTCACTTTTAAATTTATCATTATCCATTTCATCTTTTAAGGTGTTATTCCATAAAACTTTAAAAAAATTATCAGACGAACTAAAACTTTGAGTAGGTTTGTGCCAAATCATATCTGACTTTAAAAAATTAATTACTTGATCATCATTCATACCGGAAAAATAATTCCAATTTTTATTAAATTCTTTAACGTGTTCTAAACATAACATCCTATATTTTTTACTATTATCCTTTTCAACAGGCGCTTTATATTCACCAATTTCTTTACAATTATTCCAGTCGCAAATATTTTTCATGATAATATAATTATACTTATGAATATAAATGAGTTAATTGCAATCGTAAAAAAAAAATTACAAAATCAAATTGCTTTGGAAAGTATACTAATTGAGGATAAATCTTTTCTCCATAAAAATCATGCCGGAAACCAGGCAGGTAAATTTCATCTTAAAATTTCCTTAGTGTCAAAGGAACTTAAGCAAATGAAAAGAATTGATAGTGATAAAAAGATTTACAAAATTTTAAATGAAGAATTAAAAAAATATATTCATTCTATACAAATTTTAATCAATTAATTCATTTTTTAAGAATCCATTTAAATTTTTTACTGAGTATTCTTGATTTAAAATTGTTTGGCCCATTTTCTTTAATAATACCAACTTTATTTTATCAGAATTATTTTTTTTATCAGTTTTCATAAATTTAATAATTTTATTAAGATCTTTACTTTTAAAATATTTTTTAATATCTGAGGGTAATTTTGAATTTTTGTAATGATCAGAAATCAATTTATAATCATAAATGTTTAGGAATTTATTCTTATTGCTAAATTTTACAGCCATCATCATTCCTAAAATGACAGCTTCACCATGATTTAATCTTTTAGAATATCCTAATGAAGCTTCAAATGAGTGACCAAAAGTGTGACCAAAATTTAATTTTTTTCTTAAGTTGCTTTCTTTTTCATCTTTTTCAACTACATCTTTTTTAATTTTACAACTCTCAAATATCGCCTTTTCTATATAAGGAGATTTAAGTTTAATAATGTCATCAAAATTCTGATCCAAATATTTAAAGAATTTTTTTTGAGAGATTATAGAGTGTTTTAAAATTTCACCATACCCGCAAACAATTTCTCTTCTATTGAGTGTTTTTAAAGTATCAATATCACTTATGACTAATTTTGGTTGATAGAAGCTACCAATGAGATTTTTTCCATACTTAGAATTTACTCCTGTTTTGCCACCAATAGATGAATCTACCTGAGCCAAAAGAGTTGTGGGAATATTTATAAAATGTAATCCTCTTTTAAATAAACTTGCAGCAAAACCACCAACGTCTCCAGTTATACCTCCCCCTATTGCTAATAAACTATCCTCTCTAGAAAAATTTTTATTCAGTAAAATTTCTAAAATTGAATTTATAGTAGTTTGGTTCTTATTTTTTTCGTTGGCATTAAAATTGAATAAAAATATTTTTTTATTTCGTAGTTTTTTTTTAATTTCAGAAATAAATTTTTTAGGAACTTTTCTGTCAACTACCAATAAACATTTTTTTGATTTAATGGAATTATTGACCATCAAACTTGATATTTTTGTAATAAGATTTTTGCCAATAAATATTGGATATTTTTCAGAATTAGTCTTAATTATCAATTTAATTGGTTTCATATAATATCTAAAATTCTATCTACAATTTCTTTTTTAGTTTTATTGTGACAATCAATTTTATTTTGCGCTTTTGCATAATATTTATTACGATTTTTTATCATATTTTGTAGATCACTATTAGAAACATTATAAGCTAATGGTCTTTTAGCACTTTTTCTTATTCTTTGGATTAAAATATCATCCTTGGTTTTAAGCCAAAAAGATATGTGGTTCTTTAAGACCTCATTTCTTATATTTTTATTTAAAAAAGCACCACCACCTAGAGACAATACTATTCCTTTAATTTTCATGAGTTCTAAAGTAATTTTTTCCTCGTATTCTCTGAAAAATTTTTCACCTTTGGTTTTGAATATATTTGAAATTTTCATTTTAAGCTTATTTTCTATGTAATGATCAACATCATAAAAATCTAATTTTAGTTTTTTTGAAATTAAAAATCCGATAGATGTTTTACCGGATCCCATCATACCTAAAAAAACAATATTTTTATCAGATTTCATAATTTTCTTTATTGAAAAACCACAAATATGTCTTAATTTGAAATTAGTTAAAAGTATATGCAATTTATAAAAAAAACAAGTTCAAGCCGAAGTATTGTGGGTATTGTGACTAAATTAGTTTTACTTTTGCTTGTCTTTTTTTTAATTATTTTTTTACTGAACAAGATCGATTTTCCAACTCCTAAAAAAGATATAGATAAAACTATTCCTAATGAAAATTTTAAAATTGTTAAATAAAAAAAATTTTTTAATTTTATTTTTTTTATTTTTCACTTCTATTGCTAATGCAGAAGAAAAACCAGTTGATATTTGGAATATAGATAAAAAAGAAATTGAAGAAAAAAATATAATAAATAATTCAGAAATTTCAAATGGGGAAAATATATTACAAGAAAGTATCGAGCCAAGTGTATTTGGAATGCAAAATCAAAATCAAAAATCAATTATTAATCTTGATGAAAAGTTTGATACAAAAGAAATTAAAATAATCGGATTATATGACCCTGAAGACTATGGTCTCAATGTAGATATGTGGGCTAATTCAGATGGAGACCAATTAGAAAATTTGCTTACAAAACTAAATAAGATGGATCTTTCTAATGATGCAATTGAAATCATTAATACTTCACTATTAATTAATGCTCATAGTCCCAAAAAAAATATATCAGATAACGAATTTCTAAAATTAAAGTCAGATTGGTTAATAAAAAACTCAAACCTGGATTTAATCGAAGAATATTTAATTCAAAATCAAATAATTAATTTACATCCAGAACTCACAAAATATCTTGTGGACGAATATCTCTCTAACTCAAAAATTGACAAAGCTTGCAGTGTATTTTCAAAAAATAATGAATTAATTACAGATGAGTATTTATCCAAATTTAACATCTATTGTTTGATTAAAAATAATAAAAGAGAAGAAGCTCAATTAATTTTAGATTTAAAAAAAGAAACAGGTTTTAAAGATGAATATTTCGAAAAAAAAATAAATTATTTACTAAAATACACAAAAAAAATAGATGATTCAGTATCTGAAAAATCTATATTTGATTTTTATTTAGCCCACCAAACAAATCCTAATTTTAATTTTGAACCTAACGATAAAACCAAAAAAATAATTTGGAAATATCTTTCATCTGCAAATTTACTAGGTTCATTTAAACAAATTGATGTTTCAGAAATTGAGAAAATAGGAACTATAGAAAAAGCTGTTCATGATAAAAATTATCCAGAAAAGGAATTATTTAATTTATATCAAAGATTCCAATTTAATTTTAATCAACTTCTCAATGCTCAAAATGAATATAAAAAACTCTCTAAAATTGAAGGCAGGGCTCTTATTTATCAGAAAATTTTACTCGAGTCAGAAATGGTAGAAAAATTAAAGCTATTAAGAGTATTAAAAAATTCCTTTAAAGATGATGATTTAGATAAAGCGTTTGATTTAGAATTGAAAATCTTTCTCGAGAAAATTAATCCAGTGGATATACCAGATAATTTAACTAGTTTTTATTATACAAATATTCAAATTGAAAAGGATAAAGATAAAAAAATTAAGTTTAATAATGATATAATGCATCAATCAAAACTAATCAATTACTTTAACGGTGATTATGCTAGTTCCAAAATTTCTAAAGACACAAATAATTTTTTAAAAAAGATAAAAAAAAACAAAAAATATTTTCTATCTAAAAAAGATATTATATTTTTAGAGTCATTAAGATATGATGGAATTGAAATTTCAGAGAAATATGATGATTTGTATCAAATTGATGAAAATGAAATCCCTACAGATATACAAATTATGATTAATAATAGTGAAGCTGGTTTAGCACTTTTGAGAATTGCCGAAGTGATTGGACAAGATGAAATTGACAGAATAGATGAAGATACAATTTATTTTATAATCACAGCTCTCAATAAGCTTAATATTGATTGGATGAGAAATAAGATATTACTTAAAGTTCTTCCTTTAAAAGTTTAAAAATTAGTTTAATTATTTATTATGCTTAAAGAAATTGTAACTGTTCCTGATGAAATATTAAAAAAAATTTCTGATCCAATTGAAAAAGTTGGAATTAATGAAAAAAAATTAATTGAAGACTTATTTGAAACAATGTACCACTCCAAGGGAATTGGCCTTGCTGCAGTTCAAATAGGTATACTAAAAAGAGTTTTAGTGGTTGACGTTTCAAATAAGGATGAAGAAAATCAACCAATTGCATTAATCAATCCTGTAATAAAAAACTTAAGCGAGGAGACATCGGTGTACGAAGAGGGTTGTCTATCAATACCCGAGACTTTTATTGAAATTGAGAGACCAAAAATTTGTGATGTGGAATATATCGATGAAAAGGGAGTGAAGAAAAATCTTAAATGTGATGGACTTTTATCTACTTGTATTCAACACGAAATAAATCATTTAGATGGAAAATTAATTATTGATCATTTATCAAAATTAAAGAAAGATTTTATTATTAAAAAAATTTCAAAAATTAAAAAAAATCCAGACAGAATAGTAGTTTAAAGATGGTAAACAAGATTATCTTTATGGGTACACCAATATTTTGTGTTCCTATCTTAAAATCTCTATATCAAAATGGTTATAATATTACTGTAGTCTTTACTCAACCACCGCAAAAATCTCATAGAGGACAAAAAATTAACAAGAGTCCAATTCAGGGTATCTCAGAAACTTTAAATATAGATTATAGAACACCCAAGACACTTAGGGATAATCAAGAGGAGTATGAATTTTTAAAAGAGTTAAATGCCGATCTTGCAATAGTGTGTGCATATGGACAAATTATTCCTGAAAATTTTTTAAACCTAACCAAAAAAGGTTTTGTAAATATTCACGCCTCAATTCTTCCTAGTTGGCGAGGGGCGGCGCCGATCCAGAGATCAATTATGAATTTAGATCCTGAAACTGGTATAAGTATTATGAAAATCAAAAAAGAATTGGATAGCGGACCAGTTAGTAATATTTATAAAATCAAAATAGATCAAAACCAAAATGCTCAAGAAATTTCAGAAAAACTATCCGCTTTAGCTGCTGAAAAAATTTTAGATAATGTGGATGATATACTTGCAGATAAGGCGAAGTTTATTGATCAAGATCATTCAAAAGCAACTTATGCAAAAAAAATTGATAAGGAGGAGTCACAGATTAATTGGGACGAGGATGCCTCTAAAATTATCGGAAAAATAAATGGATTATTTCCCTCTCCAGGTGCTTCTTTTAGTTTCAATGGTGAAAGATATAAAATTTTGAAAGCCGAAATTGGTAATGGCAAAGGTCAAGTTGGAGAAATAATTTCAAATCAGCTGGAAGTAGCATGTAATAAAAACCAATCTATTAAGATTCTCGAAATTCAAAGACAAGGAAAAAGACCACAAAAAATTAGCGAATTCATGTTGGGCTCTCAAATTAAAAAGGGCTCAAAGTTATCAAATGTTTAGGTATCAAATATTAATTGAATATGAGGGCACTAATTTTAGGGGGTGGCAAATTCAAAAAAAAGGAAAAACTGTCCAGGGATTATTACAAGAGAAAATTTCAAAACTTTTAAAAGAAAAAATCATAATATATGGAGCTGGAAGATTAGATGTTGGTGTACATGCCAAAGAACAGTCAGCACATTTTGATTGTAAAAATAAGATTGTTAAATTTGATAGATTTTTAAAATCAATCAATCATTTTTTAAATAAAGATAGAATAGCAATACTTAAAATTACAAAAAGAGGTAATAATTTTCATGCCAGATTTTCAGCTAAAATGAGAGTTTATAATTATGTGATTATTAATCGGATTAGTGGACCAGTTTTAGATAAAAATAGAGGCTGGCATATTATAAAAAATCTTGATTTAAAATTGATGAAAAGTGCTGCAAGAAAATTGATTGGTACTAAAGATTTTAGTACTTTTAGAAAATCGAGTTGTAGGGCTAAAAGTCCAATAAAGACTATGAAATCTGTAAAAATTAGATCTATAAAAAATAAGATTGAAATAGAATTCAGATCTCAATCTTTCTTACAACAACAAGTCCGGTCTATGGTTGGTTGTTTAAAATATGTTGGGGAAGAAAAATGGACATTAAAAAGATTTGTAAATGTAATGCAGTCTAAAAAAAGAGAATTATGTGCTCCACCTGCACCACCTCAAGGTCTCTATTTAATGAGAGTTATTTATTAATTTTTTTTTATTACTCATCGCAAATTTACGATGTATTCGCCATCTACTTTCCTCACGAATTATAAAACCACAACAATTTTTTGATTTACATTTACAAGGAAATTGCTTGTAATCTTCTTTATCAAAACTAAAACCATAATCACAAGTTATCTCCTCGCCTTTCTTAATATCTCTATCAGCTGTTATCCAAATTTTTAAACCCTTACCATCATACCTAGCGTTAGCATTGCAACTATGATTAACTAATCCAGCAATGTTAAATGAAAAATCACCGTCCAAAGTAAATCTTTTATTTAGAGTAAATAAATAAATAGGTTTTTTATTGTCATATTTGTCTGATTCTTCAACTTCTTTATTTGTAATTATTTTTCCTAAGTAATTAATAATTTTTGTACCTTCTTTGATATTTTTAGTAGCATAAAGTCCACGACCTTTATTATCAATTTTTGATTTTCTTATTTTGTATAGTTTCATGGAGTTGATTTATGACGGGTTAGATATTTATCAATTGAATTCTACCAATGCATTAACATGTTCGTTAGCACTTTCTGCTAAAGCATTTAAATCATATCCACCTTCAAGTATAGAAACAACTTTACCCGCAGTAGATTTATTGGTAGCTGCTAATGTTCTTTTAGTAATTTCATAAAAATCTTTTGAACTAAGTTGAAATTGAGCTAATGGATCATCTTTATGTGCATCAAAACCTGCTGAAAATATGAGAAAATCTGGTTTATATTGAACTAATCTTTCTAACACCCTATCAAATGCATTAAAGTATTCTTCGGAGTTCGTCCCAGCGGGCAAAGGGATATTCAATGAATTATTAAAGTCTCCTTTATCTTTATCTGTTCCACCTCCAGGATAAAAAGGATATTGGTGCGTAGAAATATATAATGAATTTTTATTATTACGCATGATATCATAATTTCCATTACCCCAGTGCACGTCAAAATCTACACAGGCAATTTTTTTGTATTTATATTTTGACACTAAATAGTTTGTTGCTACCCCCGCGTTTGATATACAACAAAACCCCATAGCTTTATTTTTTTCAGCATGGTGCCCAGGTGGTCTAGCCAAACAGAATGCATTTTTAAATTGATTACTCTCTATTCCATCTATTGCTCTTATTGTTGAGCCTGCTGCATCAAAAACTGCTTTTTTACTTTCGGGCGATACAACAGTATCGCCATCTAGAAACTTAAGGCCTTTTTGAGGAAAAGAATTTTTTAAATTATTTATATAGTCTTTTGAATGTGTCATAGACAATATATCATCAGGAACATTATCTGGCTTATCCCAGATTAGGTCTTTTCTTGTTTTTAATTTTTCTTTTATAGCAATTACTCTTTTAGGCTGCTCAGGATGACCATCGCCAGTGTTATGTTTCTCATAGGATTCAGAATTTATGATCGCTGTTTTCATTTAAAATAATTTATCAAAATGTTTTCATAAATTTTCTTAAGATTTTTCAAATCTTTTAAAGATACGGCTTCATCAACTTTATGCATTGTTTTTCCAACAAGCCCAAATTCTAATCCAGGTGATATTTTTCTTATGAATCTCAAATCTGAGGTTCCACCCGTAGTAGATAGCTTTGGTTTGATTTTGGTAACTTTTTTGATGATATTTTGTATCATGTGTGTTGTTTTGTTTGGCTTTGTTAGAAATGCCTCGCCCGAAACTCTATAATCAATTTTAAATTTTGATTTATTTTTCTTGGTTACTTTTTTAAAAATTTTATTAAGTCTGTTTTTAATAGAATTTGACGAATGTTTATTATTAAACCTTATATTAAATGTTGCCTCAGCCATAGCCGGGATAACATTATCAGCGTTATTATTTATATTTATTTTTGTAACCTCTAAGTTTGTAGGTTGGAAGTTTTTTGATCCTCTATCAAATTTAATATCTTTTAATTCTTTTAAAATTTTTATAATTATAGTCGAGGGATTATTAGCTCTATGAGGATATGCAACATGGCCTTGCTGACCAAAAATATTTAATTTACCAGTTAAACTACCCCTACGTCCAATCTTTATCATTTCGCCTAATTTATTTGGATTTGTTGGTTCACCAACAAGACAAAAGTTAATTTTCTCTTTCCTTTTTTTTAAATAATCTACAACTTTTTTGGTGCCATTTACTGCATCACCTTCTTCATCTCCTGTAATAAGTAAACTTATTGACCCGTTGAATTTTCTATTTTTTGATAAAAAAGTGCTTACAGCAGACACAAAAGCTGCAACAGAGCTTTTCATATCATTTGCACCTCTCCCAATTAAATGACCTTTTTTGATAGATGGTTTAAACGGATTTACTGTCCAATCCTTAATGTTTCCTGGAGGGACAATATCAACATGTCCTGCAAACATAAAATTTGGTCTCTTAGATCCTAATCTTGCATACAAGTTTTTCACAGGCTGAAATCCTCTTTCTTTAAATTCCAATATTTTTGTTTTGAAACCTAATTTTTTTAATTTTTTTTCTAAAAATTTCATTACTCCAGCATCAACTGGGGTGATGGAAGGATATCTGATTAGCTCTTTAGCTAATTTTAACTCATTTAAAGTTTTCATTTTTAGTCTCTTAAGAGGTCGTTAATAGAAGTTTTAGATCTTGTTTTTTCATCAACTTGTTTAATTATTACTGCGCAATACAAGGAGGGTGCAGAAGAATTATTTTTATCAGGCAACGAGCCTGGAACTACAACTGAATAAGGTGGTATTTTACCATAAGTTATTTTCCCAGTTTTTCTTTCAACTATTTTTGTTGATTGACCGATATACATACCCATACTTAAAACTGAACCTTCTCCAACAATTACACCTTCAACTACCTCTGACATCGCTCCAAGAAATACGTTATCCTCTATGATTGTTGGTAAAGCTTGAGCGGGCTCTAGAACTCCACCAACACCCGAACCTGCAGAAATATGGCAATTCTTACCTATTTGGCAACAACTCCCAGCTCTTGCAAAAGTATCTATCATTGTTCCTTCATCAATATATGCTCCAATGTTTACATAACATGGCATAAGAACAGCATTTTTTCCCACAAATGAACCTTTTCTTACCGGTGAGTTCGGAACCATTCTAAAACCTGCTTTTTCATGATCAGCTTTGGTCCATCCTGCAGTTTTACCTTTCAGTAAATGTGATTTATCATACCAACTACTATAAGGACCATTTAAATTTTCCATTGGGTAAATTCTAAAACTTAACATTATAGCTTTCTTAAGGTGCTGGTGAGTTACCCATTCTCCATTTATTTTCTCAGCAACTCGTGATTTACCACTATCTAAATCATCAATAACTTGGTTAATAGCATCTTTTAAATTTTGATCAGAATTTTGGTTTACCTGATCTTTATTTTCCCAAGCATCATTGATTATTTTTTCTAAAGACATAATTAATTACTTTTTAATAGCCTTATTTCTTTTAGAAATAAAGACAGATTTTCAATTTTGTGTGAAATAAAATCTTTGTCTGCATCCATTTTTCCAAAATGCTCGTCATTAATTAACCAAACGGTTGTACAACCTCGTTCGTGACCTATACTTAAATTTTTAGCTATATCTTCAATGTAAATAGTCTCTTTTGGATTTATACCAAATTTTTTTACCATTAAGTCGAAGGTTTCCGCTTCTGGTTTAGGTACATAACCAGCGTCTTTAATATCAAAAACCTTATCTCTTCCAAATAAATCATACACACCTAAGTGAGTTAAAATATTAGCAGCATGTTCAGCACTACCATTGGTGAAGATAAATTTTTCCATATCTAATTGTTTAAGCTCATTTCTCATAATTTTATCTTCTTTCATAAATGATAAATCAATTTCATGAACATAAGATAAAAATTCATCTGGTGATATTCCATTATGGACCATTAATCCTCTTAATGATGTATTATATTTATAGAAATAATTTGTTTGTAATTCTTTGGCTTTATCTTTATCAATTTTAAGTTTTTCAGATATAAATTGAGTCATCCTTTTTGAAACTTGACCAAATACACGCTCTAAAGAATAATTATTATGCTTTCCATAACAAACACCATCAAGATCAAGTAGCAGATATTTTTTTTCTTTTAAGTTCATTTTCTTATTAATGTACCTGATCCCTTGTCTGAGAAAATTTCCCATAAACAAGAATGCTGTTTTGTACCATTAATTATACCCGCTGCTGTAACTCCATTATTAACAGCATCTAGGCAAGCATTTATTTTGGGTATCATTCCTTCAGTAATTGTCTCATCTTTTACCATCTCTAATATTTCGGATGAGGATATTTCATCTATAAGTTTTTTTTCTTTATTTAAAACACCATCAACATTTGTCATCAATAGTAATCTCCTTGATTTGACAGATTTGGCTACAGCCATTGCCGCAGTATCACCATTAATATTATGTGTTTGATTGTTTTTATCTAAGCCTAATGGTGAAACAATTGGTATTTTGTTTTGTTGAATTATATCCAGTAAAATATCGTTATTAATCTTATTTGGTAGACCAACAAAACCCAATTCTTTTGCCTCTGGTATGACCTCAATAATATTATCTTTTTTAGTGTGGATCGAGACAGCTTCTGTATTTTTTTTGTCCAAAGAGCTTACAATATCATTATTAAAATCTATTAAGACTGACTCAACAATGTTTATAATTTTTTCATCAGTGACTCTTAGCCCTCTTATAAATTTTGATTGAATATTAGATTTATCTAACTCTCTTTTGATTCTCGGACCTCCACCATGAACTACAATAACTGAAAGACCTAATTTATTTAAAATACTTAAATCAGTAATAAAATTATCAAAGATATTTCTATCAATTAAAACATTTCCTCCATATTTAATGACTATCAAGTCATTTTTATATTTTTCTATATATTTATTAACCTCGTTAATTGGAGGTCCGTTTTCAGGAAGAATTTTTTTTAAGTCCATTAATTTATTTTAAATAAAAATTTAGGTTGTAGTTTTGACAGTTGTTCTTCTCATAATAAATACTTGCTGAGCCATTGTTAAAATATTATTTACAGTCCAGTAAATAACTAACCCACTTGGGAATGGTGCGAGTATTACAGTTAAGAAAAGCGGGAAGAAAGCAAAAATTTTAGCCTGCATTGGATCAGTAGGTGCGGGATTTAATTTTTGTTGCACCCACATCGAAACTCCCATTGCTACTGGCCAAGCTCCGATAACCAAGAAACTTGGAACGTCGTAGGGCAATAAACCAAAAATATTAAATATACTTGTAGGATCTCTCTCACTTAAATCATGAATCCATCCATAGAATGGCATTTGTCTCATTTCAATAGTGACAAACAAAACTTTATATAATGCAAAAAATACAGGTATTTGAACAAGAATTGGCAGACAACCTGACATTGGATTTACTTTTTCCTTTTTGTAAAGAGCCATCATTTCTTGTTGGAGTTTCATTTTATCATTTTTATGCAACTCTTTTAGACGAACCATTTCTGGTTGAAGAACTTTCATTTTTGCCATGCTTTTAAATGAAAAGTTAGCTAATGGGAAAAAAACTAGACGAATACAAATAGTGATAGCTATAATTGCCAAACCATAGTTTCCAAGTAGTTTAAAAAAATAATCAATTCCATAAAATAGAGGCTTGGTTATGAAGTATAAAAATCCCCAATCAATAACTAAATCAAATTTATCTATGTTGAGTTTTTCAGCATATCCGTCTATCACATCCACTCTTTTTGCAGCAACGATAATTTGTAATTCCTCTTCAATTGAACTTTTTTCATTTAATGCCAAAGGATCTGTAGAAATAAAATTTGCTCTAAATTTATTTTTATAGTCGAATGTTGTTTTAAACTCTTTATCTTTTGGTGGTATTAAAGAAGTAATCCAATATTTATCACTTATCCCTAACCACCCTTTACTTGCTACTTTGGTAAACTTCTTTTCTTGAATATCATCATAATCCTCTTCTATTAACTCATCATCTAAAGTTGCAATGAGTCCTTCATGAAGAATTAAAAAATCAATTATTTCTGGAATTTCATTCCTTATTATTTGTCCATATGAGTAAAAATCATATTTATTATTACTCTCATTAATTATCTTTTGTTTAACAGTAAAAAGGTATTTATCATCTAATGATATTGTTTTTTCAAATTTTAGCCCCTGTTCGTTGGACCACGATAGTTTAATTGGAGACCCTTCTGTGAGTTTGTTATTACCTTCTATTGACCAAATTGTATCTGAGTTAGGAACATCAACATTTTTATCAGAAGTAACAAAACCACTATCTATTAGATATCCTTCCTTAATATTTCGAGGTCCTAGTAAAGTTACTCTTTGTTCATTATCAAGAGTAACTTTATAATTTTTGAAAGTTAGATCATCTATTGATGCACCTTTTAATGATATTGAACCTATAATATTATCATTTTCAAATTGAATTCTTTCACTTTGTTTTAATGCATCATCTCGTGAAATTGTAATTTGAGTTTCCTTTTGCTCTAAACTTGGTGCATCACCGCTTTGTTCAATTTTTCCTTTTTCAACAATTTTTTCATCCATTGTTGATTTTTCTGGAACAAAGAATAATGCCCATAAAACAATTACAGCAGATGATAAAGCTATAGCTGCTATTGTATTTTTAGAGTCCATTATTTTTTAACTTTTATTTCTTTTTTTACAGGATCAATTCCACCTTCTTTAAAAGGGTGGCATGAAAGAATTCTTTTTAAACTTAAATATCCACCCTTAAAAAAACCATAAGTTTTTAAAGCTTCAATGCTATAATCAGAACAAGATGGAAAGTACCTACAAGAGTTACCAAGTATTGGACTTATTAGGTATTTGTAACCCTGAATTAATTTTATAAATATAATTGTAAAAATGTTCATTATTTAATTTTTTTAAAATCCTGAAATAAGGTTTCTTTTATAATTCTAAATTCATTATTTAGCATAGTTGACTTAGCAATAACAAGATATGAATAGTGATATTTTAGAGATATTTCTTTAACAGCGTCATTCATAATATTCCTTAGTCTTCTCTTTATTTTGTTTCTCTTTACAGCATTTCCTATCTTCTTCTTAGTTACAAAAGAAATATTAAGTTTTTGATTATTTTTTTTATCAATATTACCAAAAAAAATTGTTACATATCTGTTTGATACTTTTTTCTTTTTGAGCAAAGTTTTAAAGTCTTCATTCTTTGAAAGAGCAACAATTTTGCTTTTCATTGAGCTGGCTTTATTTTCTTCTTCTTTTAACAGTGGAGGATACTGTTAAATTTTTTCTTCCTCTAGCTCTTCTTCGTTTTAAAAGTTTTCTACCTCCCTTAGTTTTCATTTTTGATCTAAAACCATGGGTTCGGCTTCTTTTTTTCCTAGATGGTTGATATGTTCTTTTCATAAAAGTGGTTAAATTTATATAAAATTTCGCCCTTTATAATAATTAAATATATAAATAGCAAATAGAAGATTTATAAATACCATGAACCATTATGGAAAAAGCTAAGAAAACTAAAATAATAATAGGTTTATCATACTTAGTTTTACTTACTATATTTGTATTATTGTTTTTTTCAAAATTTAGTATCCAAGAAATAACTTCTTATGACTTCATTAAAGAAAACAGATTGTATTTTTTAAAATTAAAAAATTCTAATTTGTTTTTAATATCCATAATTTTTTTAATTTTCACAATATTATGGGTTTTTCCATTTTTAGGTTTTGGTTCTCCAATTGCATTACTAGGAGGATTTATTTTTGGCAAATGGGTGGGTACTATAATTGTGGTCATAGGTATGAGTATTGGTGCAACATTTCTTTATATTTTTGGAAACTATTTTTTGAAAGATTTAATTAGAGATAAATTTTTAAATAAATATCAAAATCTAGAGAGAAAATTTAAAAAGTCTGAATTTTATTATCTTTTAATATATAGATTTATTGGAGGAATACCTTGGCAACTTAGTTGCATTTTACCTACAATTTTTGATGTTAGGGTAAAAAATTTTTTTTTCGCATCATTAATAGGAATTATACCTCAAATTTTTTTAGCTGTTTCTTTAGGTAGTGGTTTGGAAAAGGTAATAGAACAAAATTCACAAGTTCCTAAAATTACAGATATAATTTTTTCACCTGAAATATATATTCCAATTTTAGCCTTTTTTAGTTTAGTCTTGATTACAATTTTTCTTAGAAAGTCTTTTTATAAAAATTAGTGGTGCTCCCACCAAGAATCGAACTTGGAACTTATCCTTACCATGGACACGTTATGCCATTTAACTATAGGAGCATTTGGATTAATTCTATTTTTATTGATAATAGAGCATTTTTTCCAAATTATTGCCTTAATTTTTTGATTAATATGATTTATATCTTACCAAGGAAATTTTATGGGTATTCATTACGATTATAAATCAACCAAAAGTGCTAAGCTTATGGAAAAGCAAGCGAAAAGAGAGAGAAAACTTGCTGAAAAAAAAGCAAAAAGATTAGCAAAAGAAGGCCCTAAAAAAGATGATAATAAGGATAAAGCTTTAGATGCATCTAAACCAATAACTTTAGATTTCCTTACCAATCCAAATAAAGAATGATTACTAAAAATAAAAATGAACGCCTAAGCATTGCGCTTAGGAAAAATTTAAAAAAGAGAAAAATTTTTCAAAAAAAAAATAAAAAGAAAACAAAATAATGTCCATTCAGCCAGACTCTTGGATAAAAAAAATGTGTAAAGAGCATAAGATGATCGAACCATTTTTGGATCATCAAGTCTCTGAGGGGAAAATATCATATGGACTAAGTAGCATGGGTTACGATGTCAGAATTTCTGATGAGTATAGAATATTTACAAATGTCAATAGTTCGCTTGTAGATCCAAAAAACTTTTCTGATGAAAACTTTATAGAGCGAAAGGGGCCTTATTGTATAATTCCACCAAATTCATTTGTATTGGCTAAAACCATTGAATATTTTAGAATTCCAAAAGATGTTCTTTGTATTTGTGTTGGAAAAAGTACTTACGCAAGAACAGGAATTATTTGTAATGTAACGCCTATTGAGAATGAATTTGAAGGTAATATTGTTATCGAATTAAGTAATACAACTCCGAATCCTGCAAAGATTTATTCAAACGAGGGTATTGCTCAATTTTTATTTTTTAAATCAGATACCCAGCCAGAAACAACATATAAATCAAAAAACGGTAAATATCAGGGACAAACCACCATACAGGTTGCTAAAATAAAAAAGTAATTTATGGATAAATTTCTGATCAATGGTCCTTGTAAAATCAAGGGTAAAGTCTCGATTTCAGGTTCTAAGAATGCATCTCTACCAATTCTTGCAGCAACTTTATTATTTGAAAAACCAGTAATTATTAAAAATTTACCAAGAGTAAGAGATATAGATACTATGCTTAATTTATTAAAATCTCTTGGATCAAAAATAATTCTATCTAAAGACAGAAAAACTGCAAAAATTATTAATAAAAAAAATATGAAAACTTTTGCAAGTTATTCACTTGTAAAAACAATGAGAGGTTCAATATTAGTGTTAGGTCCATTAATTTCTAAATTTCATAAATCTAAAACATCTTTGCCTGGTGGATGTCTTATAGGTGCAAGACCTGTAAATTATCACCTTAGTGCATTAAAAAAGTTGGGAATGGAATATAAAATACGAGATGGTTATATTTTAGCTAAATCAAATGGAAGACTTAAAGGCAAAAAAATAAAGTTTCCTAAAATTAGTGTAGGTGCTACAGAAAATTCTATAATAGCTGGATGTTTAGCTAGAGGCAAAACAATTTTAAAAAATTGTGCTGTGGAACCTGAAATTAAAGATTTAACAAAGTTCTTAAGACAAGCAGGTGCAAATATAAAATGGTCTGGAAGAACCTGCACCATTATAGGAGTTAATTCTCTCAATCAAACAAGTCACACAGTTATGGCTGATAGAATAGAGGCGGGAACTTTTTGTGTAGCGGCAACGCTTGCTAAAGGTAATCTACAAATTAAAAATTTAGACCCAAAAATAATTAATACTGAAATTGAACTATTAAAAAAAGTCGGGGCAAAGATTAAAACTTCGGATAACAAAATTTTTATAAAAGGACCTGACAAAATCAAGCCTATTCAAAATATAAAAACTAAAGAATTTCCAGGTATTCCAACAGATCTTCAAGCTCAATTGATGGTATTAATGTGCAAGAGCGTTGGGAAAAGTTCCATAACTGAAAGTATTTTTGAGAATAGATTTATGCATGTTGCTGAGTTGCAAAGACTAGGTGCGAAAATAAATATTCAGAATAATAAAGCATTGATTGAGGGCAATACCAAATTTATTGGTGCTGAATTAATGTCTAGTGACTTAAGAGCCAGTGTTGCTTTAGTATTAGCCGCAATAGTGGCGAATGGTAAAAGTATTGTTGGAAGAGTCTATCACTTGGAAAGAGGATATGAAAATATTGAAAATAAATTACAAAAAATTGGTGTTAAAATCAAAAGATTGAAATAATGAGTAAATATTTAGCAAAAATAATTGCGAGTGATCAAGAGGGGCTACAAATGATTTCTGCTTGTAGTTCTGGCGCAAAAGTTAAAGTGAGAGATATAAAGTATCTGGCATCTAATAAGGTTTTTTTGTTATCAATTGAAAGAACTAAAATTGAAACCGATCAAGAGGGTAAGAAAATCAATAGTATTTGTCGATTTGATTTTGTTGATAAAGTAAGATCAAAAAATATCAATCAATACAACAAAGATTTAGTTTTAGAATTAATTGGAATTGATTATTTGAAAAATAATGATGATTATGAAATAAATCTTATTTTTAATAATAATGCCCACATAGCTTTGACGACAGAAACTATCGAAGCGCGGCTTGAGGATCAAAACGAAATTAAATAATTATGAAAATATTAAATAGTAAAACTAAGAATTTTGATAAAAATTTGGATTATTTACTTTTTAAAAGGAGAAAAAGTATAAAATCTGACAAAGTTTCTGTAACTAATATTATTAATGATGTAAAAAAGAATGGTGATAAAGCATTAATTAAATATGAAAGGAAATTTAATCGAAATACTACAATTATTCCTAGTGCTACAAAAATTAATAAATTAATAAAGTCTTTAAATCCTAAAGTTAAGAAAGCAATCGACACAGCCTATAATCGAATTTATAAATTCCATACCTTACAAAAATTTAAGAATATTTCGTATACAGATAAATTCAAAAATAAACTTGAGTATAAATATTTACCTTTAGAGTCTGTTGCAATTTATGTTCCAGGTTCACTTGTATCTTATCCATCAAGTGTGCTTATGAATGCTATACCAGCAATTGTTGCGGGAGTTAAAAGAATTGTAATGATAAACCCAGGTTTCAAGGGGAATCAAAATCCGGCTGTTTTATACGCAGCAAGAAAATGTAAAATTAAAGAAATTTACTCTATTGGTGGTCCATCTGCTATAGCAGCTGTCTCTTATGGAACTAAAAAAATTAAAAGAGTTGATAAAATAGTTGGACCCGGGAATTCATACGTAGCAGCGGCAAAAAAAGAAGTTTTTGGGGATGTTGGTATCGAAGGCATGACAGCAGGTCCTTCTGAAATAACTATTGTTTGTGATAAATTCTCAAATCCTGAGTGGGCTGCAAGTGATTTAATCGGTCAAGCAGAACATGATCCTCAAGCACAATGTATATTGATTTCAAAAGACAAAAAACTAATTAGTAAAGTCCAGATGGAAGTTTTAAAACAATTAAAAAGTATTCCAAGAGAATCTGTAGCAAAAAAAAGTTTAAAGAGAAATGGAATTTTAATGTATGTAGCCAAAGATAGTAAAATAATTAATATCGTAAATAAAATTGCACCTGAGCACTTGGAATTGAACGTAAAAAACTATAAATCTTTCATACCCAAAATTAAGAATTCTGGTTCAATATGCTTAGGAAAATATGCTGTTATGGCAATGACAGATTATAACATTGGATCAAATCATATATTGCCAACTAATGGATCAGCAAAATATTCTAGTGGTATAAGTGTTAATGAATTTTATAAAAGAATTTCTTACATAAACTTATCAAAAAAGGGTATTGAAAGTCTTGGGCCATCAGTTATAACTCTTGCAAATTACGAAGGGTTAGCAGGACATGCTCAATCTGTTAAAAAAAGAATAAGGAGAAAATAAATTTGTCAAAACAAGACTTACTTGAATTCAAAGGCAAGGTAACAGATTTACTTCCAAATGCCATGTTTAGAGTTCAGCTTGAAAATGGTCATGTTGTAACAGCACATACAGCGGGCAAATTAAGAAAAAACAGAATTAGAGTATTACAAGGCGATAATGTGACAGTCGAAATGACTCCATATGACCTTACAAAGGGCAGAATAATCTTTAGGGGTTGACCTTTTGCCTCGGTAGCTCAGGAGTAGAGCAGAGCCCTGAAAAGGCTTGTGTCGGAGGTGCGAATCCTTCCCGAGGCACCATCAAAACTTCTTGAAATTAATTTAAAAGAACCTAACCTCATATTATAATAAATAACAAAAGGACGAGTAAATAAGATGAGTACAATACAAGGAAAAGTAAAGTGGTTTAACGGCAAAAAGGGTTATGGCTTTATTGAAAGAGACGATAAAGAAAAAGACGCGTTTGTACATGCAAGCGCAGTTAAAGCAGCGGGTATGAGATATCTTAATGAGGGTGATAAAATAGAATTTACTCTTGAAGATGGTCCTAAAGGCCCATCAGCAGTAAATTTAAAAAAATTAGACTAATTTTCTAAAATCACAAAAAGGGCGATATATCTTTGTGTGGATATACGTCCTTTTTCTTTTAGGGGTTGCATTATCATTTTTTTTGTCTACAAAGCATCCAATGAAAAAATTTGAGAAAAACAAATTAGCAACAAAAAGTACTTTAAGAAAAGCTCTTAAAGGAACTAGTAGAGTTGCGCACGCTCATTTCCATGCTGGCTAAAGCTAGCGAATAATCATTTATATTATAATTTTAAATAACAACAAAATAAGATAAAACAAAAAAGGACATGCCTTGATGGTGAAATAGTATCACGTCGGTTTGTGGATCCGAAGTCGTAGGAGCGTAACCTACTCAAGGTACCAAAAAATGAGTGAAAAAAATAAATTAATTCCTGGATTACCCTCAGGTTTTGAAGATAGATGGAATAAAACATTAATTCTCAAAAAAAGACTACTAAAAGTCATTGAGAATAATTTTATTAAATATGGTTTCGATCCTTTAGAAACTCCGTCATTTGAAATTGCAGAAAATATAGGATCCTTTCTTGCAGAGGATGATGATAATCCTATGTCTGATGTTTTTACATTTGATGATGGTGAAAAGAATATTACTCTTCGATACGATCTTTCCAGTCCTTTAGCAAGATTTGTTGCCCAAAATAATCAAGAACTTCCATCAATTTATAAAAGATATGCTATTCAAAATGTATTTAGAAATGAAAAGTCAGGTAATGCACGTTTTAGAGAATTTACTCAAGCTGATTGTGATATTGTGGGCAACGTAAATCCAGCACAAGCAAATGCTGAATTATGCAATCTGGTTGCAAGTACTCTAATTGAATGTGGTTTAAAAAAAGATCAATTTACAATTAATTTAAGTAATAGAAAGATTATTCAAGGTTTAATTCAAGATCTGAAAATTCCTGCAAAAAAAGAGATCAAGGTGATGAGAGCAATTGATAAATTAGACAAACCAGATTTTGGAATAAAAGGAGTTGAAGATCTACTAAAAAAAGAGAGAAAAGATAAAAGTGGCGCGATTACTAAAGGAGCTGATTTAAATGATGAGCAAGTTTCAAAAATTTTAGATTTTTTAAAAATCAAAGATTTAAAAAAACTCAAACAAGATTTTAAAAATTCTATTACCCAAGAAGGGATTAAAGAGCTCGAGGACTTATTTGAGGTGCTAAATTTTGGAGGTTATTCTGAGTTAGTCAAAACGAATTTCACGATAGTTAGAGGATTGGCGTATTATGATGGTTTTTGTATCGAGACCAATCTAAATTTTAAAACAACAAATAATAAAGGTAAAGAAATTGATATTGGTAGCGTATGCTCTGGTGGACAATACAATAAGCTAATTTCAAGATTTAAAGGTGTCGATATACCTGGAACAGGTATCAGTATTGGTGTGGATAGACTTTTGTTTGCTATGTCTCAAATAAATCAAGTCCAATTAGATGATCAAAAACCAGTCATTGTTTGCGTAATGGATGAAAAATATTTAAAAAATTATTACGAAATTTTAAATATCTTGAGAAAAAATAATATTAATTCAGAAATTTTTTTAGATAGTAAGAAAAATCTTGGGAAACAACTGACTTATGCAAATAAAAGAGGGTGCCCAATTGCAGTTATTTGTGGAGAAAATGAATTTAAAGATAAAAAAATTACACTTAAGAACCTCCTGGGTATTAAGGGAGATGATAATCAAATCACCTTTTCAAAAGAAAATTTAGTGAATGAAATCAAAAAATTTATCTGACAGCATACTTAAAACTGTTAAATCAAATGGTTTTAAATATATTGAATTACCCTCAGTAATTGAGGCTAACCATATTGTACAAAGATCTGGTGAAAGTTTTCGAAAATTTATTTTTTCATTTACTGACCAAGGAGGAAATGAACTATGTTTAAGGCCAGATCTGACGATTGTATCTTGTCTTAGATACTTAGAAAATAATTTAAAGGGCAAGGAGAAGATATTTTATAATGGTCAAGCGTATCGTAAATCTGAAAATAAAAAGGACTCCATTGTAAGAAATCAAGTTGGCTTTGAAATCATAGGGTCACGAAACGAGAAAAATGATGATAAGGAAATAATAAATACATCATTAAAATCTTTAAAAAATTTTAATTATTCATCGGGCGAAATCACAATTGGGAATGTAGAAATATTCAATCTTCTTATATCTAAATTAGATATCCCTAAAAGATGGAAATTAAGACTTTCAAGACATTTTTGGAGAGAAGATTATTTTAATGATCTTCTCAAAAGATTAGAGACTAATTCAGATGTTGATCCGACAATAGTTGAGATTGATAAAAAAAGATATTTTAGAATGTTAAAAGAAGATCAATCAACCATTATAGCAAATAGAACAATTAACGAAATTTTAAGCAGATTTGATAAAAAGATTAAAGATCCAAGGAGACCTAGTAAAGGAAGAAATATTTCAAAAATTATTAAGGAGTTTTTAAAAATAAAATGTCCAATTAATAATGCAGCCAAGGTATTAAATAAGTTTTTCAAGAAATATAAAATTAATTTATTGGTAGATCAGAGATATTTTCCAATCTCAAAAAATAAAATTAATAAATTAAATGTGACTTTCTCAGCTGCTTTTGGCAGACAGCTTGAGTATTACACGGGCATGGTTTTTAAAATAGATATTAAGTCCAAATCAAAAATTATTAATTGTTGCAATGGCGGCCGATATGACAAATTGATTTCCGACCTTGGTTCAAAAAAACAAACTCCAGCAGTTGGTGCTGCTTTAAATTTAGTTTATTAAAATGGATAATCTAATCAATATAGGTATTCCAAGCAAAGGTCGACTTAGGGCAGATGTTTTAAAAATATTTAAGAAAAAAAAATTAAGAATTATATCTGAAAGAGGCGAAAGAGATTTAATTGGATCAATTAAAAATAAACCATATGTTAAGATTTTATATCTACATGCTAGAGAAATTATTGAAAGACTAGGTGATAGCTCTTTAGATATTGGTTTTTCTGGCTTTGATTTATTAAAAGAAAGCGGAATAAATGTCCAAAATAAAATAAATGTTGCCAAAAAACTTAATTTTGGAAGAGCAAATTTAGTGGTAGCAATTCCAGATCCTTGGATTGATGTTCAGACTGTTGCTGATCTTGAGGAAATTGCTTTTGAATTCAGAGATATTAAAAAAAAAAGAATTCGGGTTGCAACTAAATATCCAAATTTAACACAAGATTTTTTGTTTTCAAAAGGTGTTACGCAATTTAGGTTAGTTGAAAGTCTAGGAGCTACTGAGGCTTATCCTTTTACTGGATCTGCTGAGTTGATTACTGATATTACATCTACAGGTGAGACCTTAAAAGCAAATAATCTACGTATCTTACAGGATGGCGAAATTTTAAAATCTGAAGCTTGTCTTTTAACTTCAAAAAAAAATGTAAAGAAAAAGCGATTAAATAATTTAATTAAATTACTTTCTAAGTAATTTATCTTTAAAGTAAATTAAAATAATCTTTATTATATCTAAATTTCTAATTATCGCATATAGAGCTATCATCACTCCAATAACAAAAAATATTTTTAAAACCAAAAAAAAATCCATATTTATTAATTATTTTTTAAAAATAATAACCAACCTTTGTATCTCATAGTAATCTAGTAATAAGTTGATTTCCATTAAAACACGTATATCTTTAAAAGTATGGATATGATTCTATTAATAATTCTAGTTATACTACTTGGTGCAACATTAGGTATTTTATACATAAATTTAAGGTCAAAACCTAAAGATGAGAATAAAGAAGCTGAGGAATTAGCTAATTTAAACGCTGAAATAGTGAGGTTAAAAGATAGTCTTAATTCTACAATCAATACATCGCTTAGTTCAATGTCTACTTCATTTAATTCTTTATCAACCGGGGTTACAAAGGATATGACTGAGGCTTTAACCAAAGTAGATGAAAAGGTTGGTAACTTTAATGAGCAAGTAAAATTATTAAATCAAAGCCAAGAGGGGATTACTAAAATTTTAGCAGGGGTTAAAAAGTATGGAACTTTGGCTGAATATTCTTTGGATGCTCTTATCAAAGATTTATTACCAGCATCTCAATTTATGACAAATGTCAAAATGAAAGAGGACACTAGTGAAAACGTAGAATTTGCAATCAAGCTTCAAGGAGATGTCTTAGTCCCAGTAGACTCTCATTTTCCAGTAGAAAAATTCAAAACCATCACTGATGCATATGATGCAGATGATAAAAAAGCAGTTGCAGACGCTAGATCAAAATTAGCAAGTGCATTTAAGGCCAAAGCAAAAAGTGTCATGGAAAAATACATTGTTCCGCCAAAAACAACTGATTTTGCAATAGTGTACGCACCAACGGAAAGTCTTTACAAAGAATTAACTGAGTATCAAGATCCAAGCACCAAAGAATTATTAACCCAAGAATTAATGAAAAAATATAAAATAGTAATTTGTGGCCCCAATACCCTCTCAGCTTATTTACAGTCTTTACACATGGGATTTCAATCTCTTAAGGTTCAAAAGGGTGCAACAGAAATTTATAACCATCTAAAAACAATCAGTACAAGGTTTGCAAAGCATTTTGACAACGTCATAATTTTAAGAAAAAAGCTTGAAGAGGCTATGAATGTAGTCGATAAGTTTGGAACTGATGCAAGATCAATCACTAGAACTTTAGAAAATATAAAAGATCCCGAGCAAGTTGAAAAAGCTGTACTGACAGAGAACGTTGAAAAATTTGTTGAGAGAAATAAACAGCTTAAAAAATAATTTCTTTTTTTACATATTACCGACTATAAGAAATCAAATGCGTTGGAACAAAAAATACAACTATCCATCAAGTTCAAGAGCTACCGAAGATGGAATAAGAAGATATGTTTTAGGAGAAGCAAAATTACCAAGTGTAACTTCAATACTCGATGCAACAAAGTCAGAGGAAGATAAAGCAGCCTTAGCAAATTGGCGAGAAAGAACTGGCCATAAAGAAGCTGAAGCAATTACAAAAGCAGCCAGTAGTAGAGGTTCTCAGATGCACAGCTATTTAGAATCTTTTCTATTAGGAAGAGAAAATTTAAGTTTTTTTGAGGATAATGAACAATATAAAAAAATGGCAAAAGAAATAATTGATAAAGGTTTAACAAATAGGTTAGAGCAAATATATGGTGTGGAATGTACAATGCATTATCCTGAGAGATATGCAGGCACAGCAGATTGCGTCGGTGTCTATGAGGGAAAAGAAACTATTATTGATTTCAAACAATCCAATAAACCAAAAAAGACTGAATATATAGACTCTTGGTTTTTACAAACAGCTGCTTATTCCTTAGCTCATAATGTCGTTTACAATTCAAATATCAATGCTTGCGTTATTCTAGTTTGCACAGTAGATAATTTGTTTCAAGAGTTTAAAATTCAAGGACCTGAATTAGTAACTTATCAAAATTTATTTCTTGGAAGACTTAAAAAATTTAATGAACTTTCAAATTTGGAGTAATGTTAATAATGGATAAAATAGTAATCTATGATACCGAAACAACCAATAGCACTATTTGGGGATCAATAATTGAAGTAGGTGCTGTCGTTGTTGATAAAAATCTTAAAGAGATTGGAAAATTAAATATCAGAGGCAGAATGCCAGAAGGAGAAGTCCCCAGTGCGAAGGCCTTACTTGTTAATTCAACTAGCATTGATTTACTTACCAAAGGCAATTATTCACATTATGATTTTCTAGGTGCTGTTGAAAATTTTTTCACAAAGTGTGCTCCATCAGTATTTATGGGTTGGTCAAATTTAAATTTTGATCGTAGAATGTTCCACTTTAATTTTTTTAAGGGTAATCGGTATCCTTATGTTACACATTCATCGCCCAATAGTGAACATGATGGTTTGCACATAGCTAGAGCAGCCCAAACATTAAACTCAGAGACCTTAAAAACAGAACTAACCGAAGCGGGTAATCCAAGTCTTGCACTAGAATCTTTATCTAGAATGCAGGGTTTTGACACTTCAGCTTCTCACACAGCTTACGTGGATGCACTTAATGCTTTAAAAATACTTAGAATAATAAAAGATAAACACAAAGGAAATTGGGATACCTTTTTGAAGACATCAACTAAAGCTGGAGTCGACACTCTTTTGAACAAAGAAGGAATATTTTCTATTTTTGAAAATGTTAAAGGAAAGAATATGACTTATCTTGTTTGCACAATGCATCCACAATATTATTCTCATTCACACCCCAAAAAGTCGAATGATAAGTTTGTTTTTGATTTAAGAAGAGACCCAGAACCATTATTAAATATGTCAGTAAATCAATTAAAATCTACTATTAAAAGTTTTAGTCCTAAATGCATCAGAGTGCTTAAAATAAATAAAGCTCCTGTAATTCTAGATCAGCAGTTTGCATTAAAACAAAAGCCTTACTCAAGCCTTGACCTAGAATTGATTAAAAAGAGAGCAAAAATGGTTAGAGATAGTGAAAATTTTTGTCGAAATATCCAAACAATTTACAGAGAAATAGAGGATGAAAAAGAACAGACAAAAACCCAAGAGGATTTATTACCGGAGGAAACTTTATATGAAAAATTTATTCCAAATAAAGATACAGCTTTGTTTAAAACATGGCATAGCTCATCTTGGGAAGATAAATTGAGATTATTAGATAAGTTTCAAGATAAAAGATGTAGCTGGTTCGGCCAAAAAATTATTTACCAAGAAGCGCCGCAAATTTTACCACCTGACCTTTACAAAAATATCAAAAGTGAAATTGCTAGAAGAATTTTGAGTAAAAATAAGGAAAAGTGGCAAACTGTTAATATGGCTTATACTGAAATTGACTATTTAAGAGATCAAGCTTCCAATAGAGATGATGAGGAAGAATTAAAAAAGTTACATGAAATAAACGAATTTATAATGTCAATTGAAAAAAAATATGAAATTGCGTAGTTGACTTTGTATTAGTAAATTATAGAAGGATTAAATGCTAACAGATTTTAAAGATGAAGATTTTGAAAACAAAATTAAAAATGAGGACATTTCTGTAATTCAATTTTCAGCTGCATGGTGTGGACCATGTAAAGCCTTAAAACCAATTATGGATAAACTCGCTGTTGAGTATAAAGATAAAGCAGGATTTTACTACGCTGACATTGAAGAAGGTGGAATAAATACTGGTAGTGCTGCTGGAATACGAGGGGTGCCAACTGTAATTATTTATAAAAAAGGTGTCGAAGTAGATAGAAAAGTTGGTGGTGTACCCGAAAGTCACATGAAAGAATTTCTAGAAAAAAATATTTAATTTAAATTTAAAACTTCCGAACAAAGATATAAAGATCCAGTTATCAGTAGTAGATCTCCTTGTTTAAGATTAATGCTCTTGATCGCCTCCTCAATATTCTCTTTATAATTTACATTTGTGATATTTTTAAATTTTTCTTTTAATTTAAGCCCACTAATTGCATTTGGCTGGTTTTTAATATCTACAGTTGTTATTGAGGTGATATCTTTAAAGTGGTTAATGTATTTTTCGTGTTCTTTATTATCCATCATACCAATAATGACGTGTTTTCTACAATCTAGGCTTTTTAAATATTCATTTAATACTCTTGCTCCATCTTCATTATGATCTCCAGATATTAAAAAAAGATTATCTTTAACTAAATCTTTTAATTTACCTGACTCAATTTTTTGAAGTCTTGCAATATTATCGATTTTTTGAATACCTTTTTTTATATGATGATCTTCAATGTCTAGATTTAAAATTCGTAAAGTTGCGATAGCTGTTGAAATATTTTCCTGTTGAAATTGACCTAATACATTTGGTTTTGGTAGTTTTAATCCACCAAATTTATCTTCATAATAAAAAAATTCATTTTCTCCATTTGAGAATGAAAAATCATCATTAAAAAAATACTTATTAGATTGATTTTTGTGAATAGTTTTTTTTATCTTTTCTAATGTTGAAACAGGGTATTGTTTTGCAACAATAATATTTGAATTTAAAAGGTTTGAAGTTTTCTCAAAAATAATCTTATCGATTGTTCTCTCATTTTCTGGAAGCCAGTCTAAATGGTCCTTCGATATAGAAGTTACAATACTTGCAAGATTATTTTTCAAGATATTTGTTGCATCAAACCTATGAAATAAGCCTGCTTCAATTAGATTAAGATTATCAGGATATTGAGCTGCTTTATAAAAATAACACGCAGTCAAAATTTCAAAGAATGTTATTGGATTATTCGCATTTAATCCTTCAACCTCCTCAAATAAAGAGGCTAGTTCATCATCTCCAAGTTGTTGGTTGTTAAAAACAAATCTTTCATTTATTTTTTGAATATGAGGACTGGTATAAACATTACAGTTAATTCCTGCCTCCTTTAAAATTGAATAACAAGCTTGAATTGTTGAGTTTTTACCATTTGTCCCAACAATACTGATGGCTTTTATTTTATCCTGAGGATTACCCAGCTTTTCGCAAAGGTGAATAATTCGATCTAAGCTTAGATCAATTTCTTTTTTATGCAATTTTAGAAAGCGACTGAGTATTTTCTGTAGTTTCATTTTGTTCAGTGCTTATAACAGAATTTTTCTTTAACAATATTGACAATAAAGTTCCAATTTTTTCAGCTAGATCTTTTCTTTCAACAATTAAATCAACAAAGCCTGTCTTTTCAACATATTCACTCTTTTGAAAACCTTCTGGTAATTCTTCTTTAACAGTTCCTTGAATTACTCTTGCTCCAGCAAAAGCGATTAACGCTCCGGGCTCAGCTATATGAATATCACCTAACATTGCATAGGAAGCTGTAATCCCACCAGCAGTCGGGTCTGTTATACAAACAAGATATGGAAGATTATTATTTTTTAGTTCATTTATTGCTAGTGTAGTTCTTGTCATTTGAGATAAAGAAATTAAACTTTCCATCATTCTCATTCCACCCCCTGCACTCACACATAAAAAAGGAGTTTTATTCTCTATTGCATGTTGAATACCGTATAAGAAAGCTTCTCCTTCTGCAGCTGCCATTGATGCACCTAAAAAATCAAAATCAGATGCAACCGCAGTAATTTTAATATCATTGATTACACCACTCACGACCATCATCCCACAATCCATACCTGTTTTTTTTCTGGCAGATTTTAATCTATCCTTATAGGATTTTGAGTCTGTCCAATTTAAAGGGTCATCTTTTGGGATGGGT
>CACMUH010000005.1:0-63516 GCA_902616875.1 uncultured Pelagibacteraceae bacterium | reverse complement strand
CTTTTCGTCTATAGATTGGGTATCAGCACTTATTAAAGTATTTAACATATCAAATTGAAGTTTCTTTTTTATATCTTCCCCAACATTGATCATTATAACTTTTGCTAAATAAAGAGAAACTCCCTTAGTTGTAAAAGCAATGATTATTAGAAATGGTATAATTATTAGTAACGATTGATCTTTTTGTATAAAAATTTTATCAATTGCTGGATCAAGTAGCCAAGCAATTGAAGAAGTACTTGCAGCAACTAAAAGAGAAAAAAATACTGCTATCGCAATTTTTTTGATATATTTCTTTGTATATTCATTAAAGAGCCTTTTTAATGTTGCTGATTTTTCCATTATGAGACTTTCCCTATTAAAATATTCATTAGAACTAAAAGTCCCAAAAAATTGTTACTTTTAAAAACTTTTAAACATATGCTTGGAGCATTTATATCAAAAGTCTTTATTTGGTATAAAAATAATTGTGTAAATGGAATTAGTAAAAATAAAAAATAATACAAACTAAAATCCATTAAGTAGCCTCCTACTACAAGAGAAAATATTAAAGTAGAGTAACATATAATTAAAAATATTTTTGCAGTTCCTTTAAATTTAATTGACGTTGATTTTAGTCCTATTATCTCATCATCTTTTATATCTTGGTATCCATAAATTGTGTCGTATCCTAGTGTCCAAAATATGGCTCCTATATAAAATATTAATGGAACAAGACTCAAACTTCCTGAAATTGACGTCCAAGCAAGTACTAAGCCATAGTTAAATGTTACTCCTAGAAATAGTTGTGGCCAATAAGTATACCTTTTCATCAAAGGATACGTAAAAGCTAGTGGCATTGAGGCTAGTGCCAATAAAATTGTAAAAAGATTAAAGTTAATTAAAACAATAAATGCTAATAAGCATAGTATAGCTGCATAAAATAAACTTAATTTTACTGATATTTTTCCTGATGCTATGGGCCTGTCTTTTGTCCTTACAACTAGTTTATCAAATTTTCTATCCAATACATCATTAACAATACACCCCGCAGATCTCATTAATACTGCACCGAGAAAAAATAAAATTAAGTAAAAAAAATAAATATTTTTATTTTGTGAGAAATCATAAACTAGTGTTAAACCCCATATACAAGGCCAAAATAGTAACATATAACCGATAGGTTTTTTAAGCCTGGTAAGTTCTATAAATAAGTTTAATTGGTTCATTAAATTTTTACTTGTAAATAACAAAGCCAAGATTGATAATCAAATTGATTCGTATGAATATAGATTACACAGTTACCGCATTAATGTTTCCAGCAATCCCACTAATAATGGGAGTGTATTCTAATAGGTTTCATACTTTGAGTTCTTTAATAAGAAAAATACATGATGAGTATGTATTTGAAAAACACACCCCACCTGAATGGAAAGACCAATTGATAAATTTAGAGAAAAGAATTGGTGTTTTAAAATTAAGTATTTTATTTGCTGCTTTTGGATTTTTGTTCAACATGCTCACTGTTTTTGGTCTTTATTTGCAAGAACTTTTTATTGCGAGAATAATTTTCGGTTCATGTTGTTTATCTATGATGATATCAATCATATTTTTCATCATTGAAATTCAAATTTCAACTAAAGCTCTAAGGCTTCACCTTTCTGATATGGATATTCAATTTAAGGAATAATTACTGCTGGACCCGTTAATAATCTAGCCTCTAAATCTTTATGGGCTTGAGCAGCATCTGTTAAAGCGTATTTTTTTGAAATTTCTACCTTAAATTTGTTTGATAAAATTGCATCAAAAACTTTTTTTGCTGACTCAACTAATTCTTCTCTTTTGATCGTATAATGTGCAATGGATGGTCGAGTAAAAAATAATCCTTTAGCATTAATATCTTGTTTTACATCAATAGTATCAACGTATCCAGATGCATTACCAAATGCCACCATCATTCCTCTTATTTTTAATGTTTCAATTGAACCTTTAAATGTTTTTATTCCCACACCATCGTAAACAACATCTATACCATTTTTTCCAACTATTTTTTCAACTTCTTCAGAGAAATTTTTTTCAGAATAATTTATTACATGGTGACAACCATTTTTTTTGGCAATTTCCTCTTTAGCTTTTGAACCAACTGTCCCTATAACTTCTGCACCCAAAGAATTTGCCCAAGGACATAAAATTTGACCAAGAGCTCCAGCTGCAGCATGATAAAGCACTTTATCACCTTTTTTTAATGGATAAGCTCTGTGTAATAAATATTCTGCAGTAATACCTTTTAGAGTTATACAAGATGCCACTTCATCAGAAATACCATCTGGAACAGAAATCAATTTTTCTTCAGGCATAATTTGTTTTTCTGAATATGCTCCAATTGGCATTGATGCATGTGTAACTCGATCGCCAACTTTAAATAATTTTACTTCAGAGCCTATCTCCTCAATTGTACCACTCGCTTCAAGACCAATTCCACTTGGTAATGGAATAGGGTATAGTCCTGTCCTGTGATATGTATCTATAAAATTAAGACCTATTGATTTGTTTTTAATTAAGACCTCTTTCGGACCTGGTTTTTCTATGTCTATATCCTTAATAACCAAAACCTCTGGTCCACCAAATTTCTCTATTTGAATTGATTTCATTTTTTATTTTACAAATGTGCCGTTATGATAATCTTGAACGGCCTGCAATATCTCTGCTTTAGTGTTCATTACAAACGGACCACCTCTTGCAATTTCTTCATTTATTGGTTTTCCAGAAATAACTAAAAATTTAGCTTTTGATAAAGCTTTCACTTTCAAATTTTCACCTCTAGTAAGTAATATCAAGGTGCTATCTTTGACATTGTCATGTTTTTGCTCGCCTATTTCTATTTCACCATCTATTAAATAAATAAAACTATTATGTGTAGATGGAAGAAGATAAGTGAAATTCTTATCTTTATTTAGTTCGACATCAAAATAAACTGGCTCAACATTGTGACCTTTAACTGGACCCTCTGCTTTTTCAAACTTACCAGCTATAACTTTTACTTTTTTATCACTATCTTTATGTACACTCATTTTATCTGCATCAATATAAATATACTCAGGTTTGCTCATTTTTAATTTTGCTGGCATATTGATCCACAATTGAAATCCATGAAGTTTCCCTTCTTTCATTGCAGGCATCTCTGAGTGGATAATACCACTTCCAGTTTTCATCCATTGGACATCACCAGCAGTCATTTTACCTTCACCGCCTGTGCTATCTTTATGTTCAAAATCACCAGCAAGCATGTAAGTTACTGTTTCAATTCCTCGGTGAGGATGTGGAGGGAAACCAGCTACATAATCATCACTATTTTCAGAGCCAAATTCGTCTAGCATCAAAAAAGGGTCAAAGTAATTGGGTTCAACTCCAATACTTCTTTTTAATTTTACTCCAGCTCCATCTGAAGCTGGGATTGGATCAATAATTTGTTTTACCTCAATATTTTTCATCTAATTTAATTAACGCATTAATTATTAATTTCAAGATCACTTTTTATCTAAACAAAAACCTTTAGCACCATTGACTACTAAGAATAAAAAACCACCAGCCAAAGCAATGTTTTTAAGAAAAGCGGTTAGCTGTACCTGGTCAGCAAAATCATTGTGAAAAATAATAGCTGTTGCAAAACAAAATAAGCTTAAAGCTGCTGCAGCAATTCTAGTTTGATAGCCAATTACAATAAGAATGGGTCCAATTATTTCAAGAGCAATTGCAGGCATAATCAATATACCGGGCAAACCAAAACTTTCCATCCAACCTATAGTTCCCTCATAATTATTTATTTTAAAAATTCCATTTAAAAAAAATAATGCAGATATTAAAATTCTTGCAAATAAATCTAGTGCTTTAATCATGTTAAATAAATCTTAGTAAATACAATGGCGGATTGTAACATTGTTTGCAAGCACAAAAAAAAAATATTTTGTCACCTTTGGTCTTTATTTTAAAAATATTAAACTAATTGAATTAGTTTGTTAAGATCTGTAATTTGATATTTTGGTTTAAAATCTAAGTTATCAAAAATGTTATTATTTCGATTTACCCAAATAGATTGGTAACCATAATTTCCACCACCAGAAACATCCCAAGTATTAGCACTTAAAAATGCAACTTCACTTTTATTAATATTATATTTTTTTATAGGCATATCATAAACTCTAGAACTTGGTTTATATACGCCAACTTGTTCTATCGAAAATATATCATCAAATAAATTGTCCAAATGATTACTTTTAACTAATTCGTCCAGTAGTGATGGAGTACCATTAGATAAAATAGCTAATTTAAATTTTTTCTCTTTTAGAGTTTTTAAAGTTTCTGGAACTTCTTTATAGGGTGATAAAATTTTATATAAATTAAGTAATTCATTTTTCATTGAAGGATCAATATTAAAAACTTTTATTGATTTATCTAAACTATCTTCTGTAATTTGCCAAAAATCTTTGTGTCGATCCATTAAACTTCTCAGCCAAGTATATTCTAATTGAGTGGTTCTCCAAAAATTTGCAAATCCCTCCCATTTATCTCCAATTTTATCTTTACATTTTTCTGCAGCTGAATTGACATCAAACAATGTTCCATATGCATCAAAAATTATTGCTTTAACATTTTCCATAAACTAACTTAACACAAATGAGCAATATTAGATTATTTTTCTCGAGAACATTATCTTCAGATATGACCGATATATTAGATAAGTCCCAATCACATTATTTGACTAAAGTTATGCGAATTAGAGAAAGTGAAGCTTTTTCAATATTCAATCAAAATGGAGAATGGGAAGCAAAAATTTTAAAAATATCAAAAGGTAATGTTGAATTTAAAACAATTAAACAATTAAGAAAAAAAGAAAGTTCAAAAGAATTGTGGCTAGCATTCTCACCAATTAAATCAAACTATCAAAATTTTATGATTCAAAAAGCAACTGAACTAGGAGTAACTAAATTCTTACCAATTATTTTTGACAGAACAGTTGTGAGAAAAATTAATAATGAGCGATTAGAAAAAATAGTTATTGAAGCAAGTGAACAATCTAATCGACTAAATGTGCCTGAAATTGAGAAAGCTCAAAATTTGAAAAAATTTTTAAAATCAAATTCAATAGACTTAATTTTTACTGATTTAAATTCTAATAATAAAAAAATTGAAAAAACAAAGTTTTCAAATAAACCAATTTGCATCATTATAGGTCCTGAGGGAGATTTCTCAGAACACGAAAGGCAAGAGATTCTATCTTTTAAAGGAGTACAGGCACTAAAAATTAATGACAATATTTTAAGATCAGAAACTGCGGTGATATCTGCAATTTCGATCATAAATTATGTGATTAATTGATAAATTGTCGCGAAAACTAAAGTGTAATTTTTACAAAAGGGCTTTATATAGCTAGTAAAAATGAAAAAAATTTTATTTATATTTTCAAGTATTTTTATCTCTCAAAATGCTTTTGCAAATCAACCTGTTGATTGGCAACTGGGTTTTCAAAAAGCAGCATCAGAGTCGATGAGAGACATTGTGGCCTTTCACGATAATTTGTTATTACCAATAATAATAGCGATAAGTGTATTTGTTTTATTTTTAATGCTCTATGCTTGTGTAAGATTTAGAGCTTCAGCAAACCCCAATCCTTCTAAGAGAACACATAATGTGACTGTTGAAGTTTTATGGACTTTAATTCCTTGCTTGATTTTAATTGTTATGGCGGTTCCATCATTTAAAATTTTATATAAGCAAGATACGATTCCGAAAGCAGATTTAACAATCAAAGCAATAGGCTATCAATGGTATTGGGGTTATGAATATCCAGACGAAAATTTGGAATTTGATTCTTATATGATTGAGGAAAAAGATCTAAAAGCAAATCAACCAAGATTGTTAGCTGTTGATAATCAAGTAGTTGTTCCAGTTGGCAAAGTAGTTAAAGTTTTAATAACAGCAAATGATGTTTTACATGCATGGGCCCTACCTTCGTTTGGAGTAAAAAGGGACGCGGTACCTGGAAGAATTAATGAAACGTGGTTTAAGGCTGAAAAAGTTGGTACTTATTATGGTCAATGTTCAGAACTTTGTGGTATAAAACATGCTTTTATGCCGATTGCAGTAAAAGTAGTTAGCGAAGATGAGTATCAAGAATGGTTATCTGAGGCACGCGTGAAATTTGCAAAAGAAGAAATAAAAAATGAAAAACTTAAATTAGCGAGTAAATAAATTATGTACACACAAACAGCATCACACGATCACCATACTCCAACCGGTTGGAAACGTTGGGCATATTCTACTAACCATAAAGATATTGGGACAATGTATTTAATTTTTGCAATTGTTGCAGGAGTTATAGGAACTGCTTTTTCTGTTTTAATGAGAATGGAATTAATGCATCCTGGTGATGGCATTTTAGGTGGTAATTATCACTTATATAATGTGTTGGTTACTGGACATGGTTTAATAATGATTTTTTTCATGGTAATGCCAGCAATGATTGGTGGCTTTGGTAATTGGTTTGTGCCAATTATGATTGGAGCTCCTGACATGGCATTTCCAAGAATGAACAATATTTCTTTTTGGTTACTACCTGTTTCTTTAACTCTATTAATTTTATCAATTTTTGCAGATGGCCCTCCAGGACAAACTGGTGTAGGGGGCGGATGGACTATTTATCCTCCGTTGTCCTCAAAAGCTGGACAACCCGGACCAGCGATGGATTTAGCTATTTTAAGTTTGCACTTAGCAGGTGCCTCATCAATTTTAGGTGCAGTTAATTTTATTACTACTATTCTAAATATGAGAACACCAGGTATGACATTACATAAAATGCCTTTGTTCGCGTGGTCTATATTAGTAACTGCATTTTTATTATTATTATCTTTACCAGTATTAGCTGGAGCAATAACAATGTTATTAACAGATAGAAATTTTGGTACCGCCTTCTTTGAAGCCCAGACAGGGGGTGATCCAGTTTTATTCCAACATTTATTTTGGTTTTTTGGTCATCCAGAAGTATACATTTTAATCCTTCCAGGATTTGGAATGATTAGTCATATTGTTTCTACATTTTCTAGAAAACCTGTTTTTGGATATCTTGGAATGGCTTATGCAATGGTAGCAATTGGAATTGTCGGATTTGTTGTATGGGCGCACCATATGTACACAGTTGGATTAAGCACAGATACAAAAGCATATTTTTTAGCCGCAACAATGATTATTGCTGTTCCAACAGGAATAAAAATTTTCTCATGGATTGCAACAATGTGGGGTGGTTCAATATCTTTTAAAACTCCAATGGTATGGGCATTAGGATTTATTTTTATGTTCACAGTTGGTGGAGTAACTGGAGTTGTTTTAGCTAACGCAGGTGTTGATACTGCAATGCATGACACTTATTACGTAGTTGCTCATTTTCACTATGTACTTTCTTTAGGAGCTGTTTTTGCAATTTTTGCAGGCTTTTATTATTGGTTCTCAAAAATGAGTGGTTATGAATATTCTGAGTGGATGGGTCAATTACATTTCTGGTTAACATTTATTGGAGTTAACTTGATTTTCTTCCCTCAGCACTTTTTAGGATTAGCTGGGATGCCGAGAAGATATGCTGATTATCCTGATGCATTTGCCGGATGGAATTATATATCTTCAATAGGGTCTTACGTGGCTGTAGCTGGACTAGCTGTGTTTTTTATGAATTTGATTTATGCATTTGCAAAAAAGAAATCAGCTGCACAAAACCCATGGGGTGAGGGAGCAACAACGTTAGAGTGGACTGTGCCATCTCCACCAAATTTCCATACTTTTGAGGAATTGCCAAAATTTGAAGATGGTCAGGGTACACAAAAATCGCACGGCTAATAAAATAAGAGCATTAAGAACCGATGGATAATTCAAGGCTAAAAAAAAGAAGTTTAAGCCAAGAAGATTTATTTAATCTTTCAGAATTATTTAAATTAATGAAGCCAAGAGTTATGTCATTGGTAATTTTTACCTGCGCCGTAGGTTTATTAACAGCACCTAACATTATTTCAACTAAAGATGCAATTATTGGAATTCTTCTCGTTTCATTAGGTGCCGGAGCAGCTGGTGCTCTAAATATGTGGTATGAGTCTGATCTTGATGCTTTAATGACCAGAACCTGTTTAAGACCCATCCCAACAGGGAAAGTCAATAGAAATCAGGCTTTGATATTTGGTGTTACATTATCAATAGTTTCGGTTGTAGCTTTAGATTATTTTACAAACAGAGTTTCTGCTGCAATATTATTACTAACAATATTGTTTTATGTATTTGTTTATACAATCTGGTTAAAAAGAAGAACTCCACAAAATATAGTTATTGGTGGGGCAGCCGGTGCTTTTCCACCGGTAATAGGATGGACTATTGCTACAGGCTCGATATCACTTGAACCATTAACATTTTTTTTAATAATATTTTTTTGGACGCCCTCTCATTTTTGGGCACTTAGTTTATACAAGTCCGATGACTACCGAAAAGCCAAAATACCAATGTTGCCACTAACCAATGGAATAGAAAGTACCAAAATCAATATATTCATTTATTCTTTATTGATGATACCGGTAATTATTTTTCCATATTTAATTAACTTTGTTGGTCTAACATTTTTAATTCTATCACTGCTATTAACTTTTTATTACAATTTTTTATGTTATGAATTATTGGATTATAAAAAAAATAGATTTAACTCTAAGAAAGCAAAAGCTATCTTTGGATATTCAATATTGTATTTATTCTTAGTTTTTGTTCTATTTTTGATTGATAAAATAATATGATTACACCAGATAAAAAAACAAAAAGAAAAAATATTATTACGGCATTAGCTATTATTGCGTTTATGATTTTTCTTTTCTTTTTTACTTTATATAACACAGGGGTATTTGATAGGTCGATATGATAGAAAAAAAGAAATTAACACCATTAGTTCTGGCTGGGATTTTTGTTTTGATGTTAGGTTTATCATATGCATCAGTCCCTCTTTATGAGATTTTTTGTAGAGTTACTGGTTTTGGAGGAACTACTCAAGTAGCAGACAAAGCTCCGAAAATTGTTTTAGATAAAGTAGTTAGTGTAAGATTTGATACCAATGTTAATAATTTACCATGGGATTTTAAAGCAAAATCGAATGTGATGGATGTTAAAGTGGGTCAAGTAAACAAAATTGAGTTTGAGGTAACCAATTATAGTAATGAACCAACTGCAGGTGTAGCAAGTTTTAACGTTTCACCCTCAAGCTTTGGAAAATATTATAGTAAACTTGGTTGTTTTTGCTTTGAAAAACAAGAATTAAAAGCTGGTGAAACTGCTACCTATGTGATGACTTTTTATTTAGACCCAGAAATGGTCAATGATGCAACAGTAAAAAATTTACAGGATGTAACTATGTCGTATACTTTTTTCTCGACAGATTACTATAAACAATCATAATCCAAAAAAATGTCAGCTGAAAAAAAACACGATTACCATCTAGTAGACCCAAGTCCTTGGCCTATCTATGTTTCGTTTTCATGTTTAATTTTAGCTGTTGGAGCTGTTTACTACATGCATTATGAGGTTTCATGGGGAATGTACCTTGGATTTGCTTTATTAATTTATGGAGCATACATGTGGTTTAGAGATGTAGTTATTGAGGCTGAGCATCAAGGACATCATACACCTGTGGTTCAAATACATCATCGTTACGGAATGACTTTATTTATCGCTTCTGAGGTTATGTTTTTTGTTGCTTGGTTTTGGGCTTACTTTGATGTGAGTCTTTTTCCAAACGACTTTGTTGGAAATGTATGGCCGCCAAAAGATATAGAAACTTTTGATCCTTGGGATATACCATTAATAAATACATTGGTTCTTTTGTTATCTGGAACTACTGTAACTTGGTCTCATCATGCTCTCTTAGAGGATGATAGAAAAGGATTTATTCAAGGATTAGTTTTAACAGTTATATTAGGAGTTTGTTTTACTGCTTTACAAGCTTACGAATATAATCATGCAACATTTGCTTTTTCAGATCACATATATGGTTCAGTATTTTACATGGCAACAGGATTCCATGGTTTTCACGTGATTGTCGGTACAATTTTCTTGGCTGTATGTTTGTGGAGAGGAAAGTTAGGTCATTTTAACAAAGATCATCACTTTGGTTTTGAGGCGGCAGCATGGTACTGGCACTTTGTTGACGTAGTTTGGTTATTCTTATTTGCTGCGATCTATATTTGGGGAAGCTAATTTTGAACCTTGAGACATAAATTTTTATTTTCAGTTTTTATTATATTTTTTGTCTTTATTTTTATTGCTTTAGGTACTTGGCAAGTAATTCGTTTAAATTGGAAGAATAATCTTATCTTAAAAATTGAAAATTCATTGAAAAATCCTCCAGTTCAACTTTCACAATCTAATCAACAAAATTATCTCAAAATCAAAACATCAGGTCGCGTTGATTTTGAGAAACAAATTTACTTATATAATTTAAATGACTCTGGAACACCTGGGTTTGAAGTTTTAAATCCTATTCTAATAGATGGTGAAAATTATTTACTCAATAGAGGATGGATACCATTTGAAAAAAAAGATACTCCAGAGATAAATATATTGGATCAAAATAATATAGAAGGAACTCTTAAAACACAGGGAAGAAAAAATATATTCAAACCAGATAATGATATTAAAGAAAATTACTGGTTTAGTTTGAATAGAGAAGATATCTCAAAATTTACTGGTAAAGAATTTTCTAAGTACATAATATATTTGGATGGAAATTATCAGTTTCCTAGACCAAAAAAAATTACTGCTAATATTTCTAACAATCATAAAAAATATGCAATGACATGGTTTTCATTAGCGATTTCAATTCTTTTGCTATATCTATATTTTAGAAAAAAGAATTATTAAATGAATTATATTAGTACAAGAAATAATCAGAAAAACTTTACTTTTAAAGATGTTTTCCTCAAAGGTTTGGCAGACGATGGAGGGCTGTTTGTACCTAAATCAATTAAACCATTTAAAAAAGAGGAATTAGATAATTTAAAAAACCTGAGTTACAATGATTTAGCGGCTGAAATAATTTATCCATTTATAGGAGATTTCATGTCTAAAGATGATCTAATCTCTTTGATTTCAAAATCATATTCAAATTTCAGATCCGAAGATGTTGTTAAAATATCAGATCTAGGAGATTTAAAAGTATTAGAATTGTTCCATGGACCTACACTTGCTTTTAAAGATATCGCAATGCAACTAATAGGTAATTTTTATCAATATCATTTAGGCCGTGATCAAAAAAAAATTAATATAATTGTTGCAACTTCAGGTGATACAGGTGCAGCTGCCATAGACGCTTTAAAGGGAAAAAATAATTTAAATGTTTTTGTCTTACATCCCAATAATAAAATTTCGCCTGTTCAAAGAAGACTAATGACAATACATGAGGAGAGTAATGTATTTAACATTGCGGTGGAGGGTAATTTTGACGATTGCCAAAATTTAGTAAAAGCAATGTTTAATGACGAAAAATTTTCTAAAGCAATTAATATGTCGGGTGTAAATTCAATTAATTGGGCAAGAATAGTTGCCCAATCGGTGTATTATTTTTACGCTTACTTTAAAATTGGAAATGGTCATCCTTTGTCCTTTTCTGTTCCAACAGGAAACTTTGGTGATATTTACGCTGGCTATTTAGCCAAAAAACTAGGTCTTCCTGTTGATAAACTAATCGTAGCTACAAATAAAAATGACATACTGCATAGAGCTATATCTGGTGGTGATTATAGTCAAAAGAAAGTTGAGGAAACAAATACTCCAAGTATGGATATACAAATAGCAAGTAATTTTGAAAGGCTTTTATATGACGTCAAAGATTGTAACTCAGAAGTTACAAAAGACGTAATGGGTGAAATAAAAAATAACACCTATAAAATTGATAAAAACGACTTAGACAAAATCAAAAAGAATTTTATATCTGAAATGCTCGATGAAAACGAAACTGTTGAAATGATAAAAACTATCAATGATGAACATCAGATGGTAGTTGACCCGCATACTGCAGTAGGTATTGGTGCTGTGAGAAAACTAGGATTGGAAAAAAATTGCGTTGTATTATCAACTGCACACCCATGTAAATTTCCAAAGGCAATAGAAGATGCAATATCAAAAACTGAAAATTTACCAGAAAGTCTTAAATATGTTAATGATAGAAAAGAAAAATTTGAACTTCTGGCTAATGATATTGAAAAAGTTAAAAAATATGTAATGAATTCGATATGAAACTTAAAATAAAAGATCAAATACCAGATACAGAGATTTTTCAACTTGTTGATGGAGAACCTCAAAAAAGTAAATTAAGAGAAACTATTGGTAATGGAAGAGTCGTTTTGTTTGGTTTACCTGGGGCATTTACATCAACTTGCTCCAAACTTCACTTACCAGGTTTTGTAGCAAATGCAGATAAAATCAAAGCAAAAGGAATAGAAAATATATTTTGTTTATCAGTAAATGATCCTTATGTAATGAATGGCTGGGGTGAGATTAATAATACTGGAGATAAAATTAAAATGTTATCTGATCCATATTTATTATTTACAAAAGCAATTGGTGCGGAAGTTGATCGTAATGCTAAAGGAATGGGAATGAGATCAAATCGTTATTTAATGGTGATTGAAAACTTCACAATTGTTAATATTCATGTTGAAAAAGAAACTAAAGAATGTGGTTTAACTTCAGCAGAAAACTTATTAAATAATCTAATCTAGGTAGGGCAGTTCTGTTGCCAGGTGCCCAACTATAAGTTGGCAGCATCTCTAGCAAGTAAATCTACTTCATTATTTAATTCATCTGTTGAATGGGCTTTTACCCAGTTCCAACTTATTTCAAACTCATTATTTAATAGATCTAATTCTGTCCATAGTGCTTTATTACTTACTTCTTTTTTGTTTGCAGTTTTCCATCCATTTTTTTTCCAATTGTGTATCCACTCTGTTATTCCGGACTTTACATATTTAGAGTCTGTAAAAATTTGAACTTTGCTTCCTTTTGGAATTTTTTTAAGCGCCTCTATAGGTGCTAATAATTCCATCTGATTATTTGTCGTATCTTTTTTACTTCCTTTGAGTTCAGTTTTTTCCCCATCATTTAATATTATTGCGGCCCAACCACCATTGCCTGGATTGCCAAGACATGAACCATCGGTATAAATTTTAATCATTAAATTAAATAATCCCTATAGTTTTTTAAATTATTGTGAATTATCAGTTTTTGATAATATTCTCTTGGATCCTTAATTTTTATCAAAGCAGTTTTTGGAGTATTTGTATAGTCGTAAAGTCTTGTCAGAAAATATCTCATCGCAGCAGCACGGCATAAAATATTCAATGATTTTTTCTCAATTCCAGAGATCTTTTTAATACCCTCATATCCCCTGATTAAATTTTTAACCTTTTTCTTATTTAATTTAAATTGTGATTTTTTTTTATCAAAACAAAGAGCGTTGATACATATCGCTATTTCATACATAAAATAATCATTAGCGGCAAAATAAAAATCAATAATTCCAGAGATCTTATTTTTTTTAAAAAATATATTATCGATAAAAAGATCACCATGTATTATTCCATTTGGCAATTTTTTTGGCCATTTATTTTTAATTTCTCTAAAATTACTCTTGAGAAATTTTTCTAAATTAATGAATTTTTTTGATTTAAATTTAATACTTTTTAATAATGGATTTAAATTCTTTATATTCATTGAGTTTTTTCTAAATAATTTTATTTTTTTTGAGGATGAGTGCATTTGAGCTACAGTTTTTCCAATATCATAGCAATTTTTCAAACTTAGATTTTTTTTATCTTTTCCATCAAGAAATGAAACAACACAAGCGACTTTATTCTTTATTTTAAACAGATATTTTCCATCACGATTTTTCAATGGTTTTGGACATCTTATCTTTAAATCATTTAGTTGATCCATTAATTTCATAAAAAAAGGTATTTCTTTTTTTTGAACTCTTTTTTCGAATATAGTTAATATAAATTTATTGTTTTTCGATTTTAATAAATAATTAGTATTTTCAATTCCTTGCTTGATACCTTTAAAACTTAAAAATTTTTGATTCTCAAATTTTTTATTAATAGAAGAAATATCTTTCTTATTTATCTTTGTGTAAACAGCCATTTAATTTAATTTTTTTGGAATACGAAAAACAACGTTTTCTTTTATAATTTCCACTTCTTCTATAGTGACTGTAAATTTATTTTTCAATTCTTTAATGAAATTTTCGACAAGTATTTCAGGGGCAGATGCACCAGATGAAATTCCGATTATATTTGAATTTTCAATTAAGTTGAATGGAATTTCACTTTGTGAGTGGATCAATATTGAGTTTTCACACCCAGATTTTTTTGCAACTTCAACAAGTCTTACTGAGTTAGATGAATTTCGACTGCCAATAATAAAAAACAGATCACACTTTTTTGCAATGTTTTTAACAGCCATTTGTCTATTGGTTGTTGCATAACAAATATCCTCTTTTGCGGGCTCTTTTATATTTGAAAATTTTTTTTTAAGTATTGATATTATTTCTTTTGTATCATCTACTGATAGGGTTGTTTGGGTAACATAGGCAATTTTTTCAGAATTTTTTGGATCATAATTCTTTGCTTCATCCTCATTTTGTATAAGGTCGATAGATCCTTTGGGCAGTTGCCCCATTGTTCCAATTACCTCAGGATGATTTTCATGCCCTATTAAGATTAAATGGTATCCAGCCTTATGAAGATTTTCAGCCTCTCTATGAACTTTAGAAACCAGAGGGCATGTAGCATCAACATAAGTCATATTATAGTTTTTTGCATCTTGTGGGATTTTTTTTGGAACACCGTGTGCAGAAAAAATAACTGGTCTTGTTTTGTCTTCAATTTCTTCAAGCTCTTCCACAAATATTGCACCTTTATTCCTTAGGTCATCAACAACAAATTTATTGTGTACTATTTCATGTCTAACGTAAACTGGAGAACCATACTTTTGAATTGATTTTTCAACAATTTCAATTGCTCGTTCAACACCGGCACAAAATCCTCGCGGAGCAGATAACAATATTTTAAGCTCTTTGTTTTTCATTTTTATCTAAAAGATACTCAAGTAATATATGTGGAAATGTTAAAGACGCCAAACCTATAAAAATGACTTTAATAATCGAGTTATCAAAATCATATTTAAAATTGAGCAAATAGATACCAACTAAACAAATAATAGCAGTTAATATCGTAAGTGGCATAGCCTTTTTAATAAAAATCAATAACCCATTTTTAATATTATTGTTATCTAATTCGTAAATTAATGTGATGCTATGTCTTACAGAATGTAAAAAGCAAAAATAAGCCGTAAATGCAACTAATGGAGAAAGATAGTAATTTAAAATCAATATAGAAAAATAATCAAAAAAAATAGAAAAATTCTTTAAATTAAATTTTTTAATAAACAAAATAATACTCGAAATAGAACTTAAGATTATCCCTAAATCAATTAATTTATTATTCTCAATAAAACTTAAACTTGAATAAAAATTTTCATTATCAATTAATAACAATTTAAATATTGCTATAGTTTCATCAAAATGAAAATACAATGGTGCCCAAATAACAAGTGATCCTTTTAGGAAATATAGTATCCCTATAAAGTGTGAGTTATAGTCATGCAAAAATTGTGTATCCTCTTTGCCAAAATGATATGAGGCAACTAGTAGAAATATTATTAACAAGACAGATGGTATTAATACCCAAAGTATTACAACCATTACAGCTACTAAGATATATGAAATATAAAATAGAGCTATATTTTCAATTTTAAAAATCTTTAGAAGCTTACCTCCTTTGACATGATCCAAAGACCCATGTGATACACCAATAATTAAAATTAAAAATAAGCAAAATAATGGTGACAATATAAAGTTACTAAATTTAAATAGTATTAAAGAAAAAATGTTACAGAATAAAAAAAAAATAAAAGAATGATTAAGATTTATTTTTTTTATATTTATATTCATTTAAGTTTAATAAAATAAAGCTTTGATAAAAATCCATTTTGGCATTTTTAAAATTATAGTCAAATCCTCAAGAAAATTACTCTTATTGGAGAGAAATTTGATAATTGTTTTAGGTGAACTTTGAAACATTTTAAAAAAAATTTCTGACATCCTTTTTGGATGTTTTTCAAGAACACGTAAAAATATTTCATCCAAAAATTGGTACTTTTTACTTATTGCAAATTTTTTAACATGGTGAATATTTTCAATATTTTTTCTAATAAATTTACTATGTTCTTGTATGTTTAAAAAAGTATATCCAGTACTTAATCTTGTCATGCCACCGGCAGTTCCAATATTAATTTTATTTTTTTCATTTTTAAATGATGGGTAAAAAAGTGGAATTGCACCTATCTCTTTATAGGTAATTTTATAATTTTTTAAATTTAGTTTCTTTTCGATATATTCTTTAATTTGTTGATCATAATCTTTTTGAGAGTCATCGTTCATTTTTGAAAGCCAAGTACTCTCAATCAATGCCTTTTTTTTTGAGAAGGGAAGTGTGTAAAAAAAATGGACACTTTCCCTTTGATCACAATCAAAATCCATAAGATTAAAAATGTTTTCATCGAAATAATTATTCTCTGTCTCTATTTCAACTCCACAAAAGTGTTGCCATAAATTTCTAAAGTCTTTTTTGATAGAAGAAACACTATTGAATATAAATGAATTTTTAATGTTGATGTCTTTCAGTTCCTTTAAAAAAAAGATATTTTTATTTTTCTTTAATGAATTATTTATTTTTTCATAAAACAAGCCACTATCGATGCTTTGATATGGATAATTTTCACATTCAAGAAAATTCGTTTTATTAGGTGCATTAACTGAAAAATTTTTCCAATCTTTTATGACACAATCATCAAAATTATGCTCAGATACTCTCCAAAAAGACCAGGTCTTATCTCTTTTATATTCATCTCGAGGTTCGATAATTGCCAAGGTTTTATTTTCTAATTTATTATGGATCTCTAATTCATAAGCTAGAGATAAACCAGCACAACCACCCCCAATAATTATGTAATCAAATTCTTTCATCAAGATTAATTTCTTTATTAATTAATAAATGATCATGCTCGATTTGGTCATCATTTTTATTTAATAAAGAAAGTATAATTAGATCATAAATTGATAAAATCGTCTCTAGAACTTTTTCAAAGTTTGAAACATAAATTTTTCCAGATTTACTATAATTTTCAAAGGTTTTCTTTTTCAAAATTTTATATCCTATTTTTCTGTATATTCGTCTAGCAACCAAGATACTAAATCTAAAGCTTAGTGGAATTTCTCTTATGGAATAAAATGAATTTTCATAAAATGTATCTGCAAGTTCAATAGTTGAATTAATTTCCTCAAAATTTCCATTTATATAAGATCTATTTTTTTTTGAGTCCTCAATAACATCTCTGGATATATTGGTGAGTTGCATTGCTATACCAAGATCGATTGCAGATTTAAGAGATTGTTTTTTGCTCACATTTAAAATTTTTGCCATCATCAGCCCGACTGTTCCAGCTACTCTATAACAATAGATTAAAAGATCTTTTCTAGTATCTATTTTTACATTTTGTTTTATGTCCGACTCTATCCCGTCAAATAAATCATAAATTATCTCCAGAGAAATATTGAATTCATTTATAATATTCCACATATTTTGAATAACAGGATTCTCAAAATTTTTTTGTTTAAAATCACTTACAAATTTTTGGAATTTTATTTTTTTTATTTCTATTTCATCTTCGTCATCTGCGATATTGTCTACAACTCTACAAAAATCGTATAAATAAGAACAATTTTTATAGGTTTTTTTTGGTAAAAAAAAACCAGCCCAATTAAATGATTTTGCGTAAATAGATAAGTAATTTTTAGAGGACATTATAAAATTTTATCTAAAACCTTTGCTGAGGAAAGTACTCCAGGTACACCTGCCCCAGGATGAGTTCCCGCACCAACAAAATATAGATTGTTATAAATTTCAGATTTATTATGAAATCTAAAGTAAGCAGATTGTGAGAATTTTGGTTGTATAGAAAAACCAGAACCATATTTTGTATTGAGATCTTTTTCAAAATAGTCAGGTGTCAAATAAAAATCTTCAACAATATTTTCTTTTAAGTTTGGCATTAAGTCTTTTTCCATTTTCTCTACTACTAAATTTTTCATTTTTTCACCCTCTAACGACCAATCAATTTTTGATTGGTTATTGGGAACAGGAACTAGAACATAGAAACAATCATGTCCATCTGGTGCCATGGATTTATCAGTGGCAGTGGGTCTATGTAGATAATAACTAATATCGTTATTTAATTTTTTATGATTAAAAATGTCATCAAGGTGCTCTTTATATTTATTGCCAAATTTAATGGTGTGATGTTCAACATTATCGTAGATTTTTTTGGTTCCAAAATAATAAACAAATAAACCCATTGAATATTCCATTCTATTTTTTTTCCACTTAAACATAAAAGAATCATTACTCTGGCCATTTAACATTTTTTCATAAACACCTGGTGGATCTGCGTTACAAACAACTTTGTTTGCGCTTATTTTTTTTGAATTGTCTAATTGGACACCTGTAATCTCATTTTGGTTTGAAATTATTTGAGTTACCTCAGAACCTTTTATTACTGTGATACCTTCTTCATTCATTAATTTTTCAAAACCACTTATGATATTTCCTGTTCCACCCATAGAATAGTGAATGCCCCATTTTTTTTCTAAGTATAAAATCAATCCATATATTGAAGTTGTGGTAAATGGATTTCCACCAACTAAAAGAGGATGCATACTCAACATTCTTCTTAATTTTTCATTTTTAATATAAGATGATACTAGTGAATATACTGACTTATAGCTTTTGAGTTTGAGTAATGCGGGTAATTGTTTCATCATCACTGAAGGCTTGTCAAAGGGTACATCAGCTAGTTCTGTAAAACCTTTATCAAAAATTTTTTTGGTAAAATTAACAAGTTTTTCATATCCTTGAGCATCCTCTTTATTAATAAGCTCAATCTGTCTTTTCATTTCATTTTCGTCACCAGAGTAATTGAACTTTGATTTATCCTCAAAAATAAATTGGTACCAAACTTTAAGAGGTGTTAATTTAATATAATCATTTGGATTTTTTTTAAATAATTCAAATAATTCATTAATTAAATATGGAGCTGTAATTACTGTTGGACCACCATCATAAATGAACCCATTCTTTTTAAAAACTCTTGCTCTACCACCTAGGTCTTTGTGTTTTTCAATTAATGTAACATTGTGACCCTTAGCTTTAAGGCGAAGAGCAGCTGCTATACCACCAAAACCAGAACCTATAACTACAGAATTCATCATGATAACTTATATTTTTTTGGATAAATTGTAAAAAGTATTATGAGTTAATTTTTTTTAACTCTTCTTTAGTTTCTTCTAAATTTTTCTGAAACAGTGTATCAAGTTTAGATTTATCAACTGAGGTTGTTATTATTTTTTTTACAGAGTCTATAGCTATTTTAACAGATGCATCTTTAATCTCTTTAATTGCTACCTCTCTCATTTGATTAATTTTATTTTTAGCCAAATTTTTCTTAATTTCTGAAGATTTATGAAATTTGTCATTAAGCTCAATGATTAATTTATCAGCATCTTTCTTTGCTTGATCAAGTATTTCCTTACTCTCAGATTGTGCTGTGTCTAATTTTTTCTGAGCATTATCTAATAATATCTTTGCTTCACTTCTCAGTTTCTCACTTTCATCAATCTCATTTTTTATGTCTGAGATTAATTTATTAAGAATAGTATTAATTTTTTGAGGTACTTTTAAATATATCAGACCCCCAAAAAATATTACAAAAGAAACTGCAACCCAAAAAGTTGAATCAATGACCATAATATTTATCTCCGTTTTTTTTCACTAGATCATCAACAATCGCAGAGATACTACTATTATTAACTTCTGCCCCGATTAATTTTTTTAGAATTTCAGTAGATGTTACAACTGCAATTTTATTAATTTTTTCTGGAGCACTTTGTCTTAAAGTATCTATTTCTACTTCAGCTTTTTTAATTTCATCATCAATTTGTTTATCTAAAGTCTCTTTTTTAGAATTAATATTTTTGATTACTTTTTCTCTAGCATCTTTAAAAATATTTTTTGCTTCAATTTTACTTTTAAGAATAATCCCATCAAATTCTTTAAGTTTAGCTTCACTACTTTCTCTTTGTTTTTCAGCTGCCTCAATATTTTCTTGGATTTGTGATTTTCTTAATTCTAAGTTTGCACTTATTTTGGGCAGTATAAGTTTAGATAAAACAATATACAACACTCCAAAAGTTAGTACGAGCCAGAAAATTTGTGAAATCCAAAACTCTGGATCTAATTGAGGCATTCCTCCACTCTCCGCTGCAAAAATCTTTTTTGTAAAAAAGAAATTAGTAATTAATGAATATAAAAATATTTTTTTAAACATTAATTAAAACGCGAAAAGAATTATCAATGCAACAACTAATCCAAATAATCCTGTTGCTTCTGCAAGAGCAAATCCTAAAAGCAAATTAGGAAATTGTTTTTGGGCTGCAGATGGATTTCTCATTGCACCAGATAAATAATTTCCAAAAATTATTCCGATACCTACTCCAGCTCCAGCTAAAGCTATTGCTGCAAGTCCTGCTCCAATCATTTTTGCTGCTTCTAATTCCATTATATCCTCCTTATAAGTTAATGGTGTAAATTTAATGCATCATTTAAATAAATGCATGTTAAAATTGCAAAAACATAAGCTTGAAGAAAAGCAACTAGTATCTCCAAACCAGTTAAAGCAACTGAAAAACTCAGTGGAAGCCATCCACCAACAATTCCGAGGCTTACGACAAAGCCCCCGAAAACCTTCATCATAGTGTGTCCAGCCATCATGTTTGCAAACAATCTTACGGATAAGCTGATGGGTCTACTTAAATATGAAATAATTTCAATGACCACAATTAACGGTAAAAGTACGATTGGAACACCACTTGGAACAAATAGTTTTAAATAACCAAAGCCATGTTTTATAAAACCAATAACTGTAACTCCAATAAAAATAAAAGCTGCTAATATGAAAGTTACAATGATATGACTAGTCACTGTAAAAGTGTAAGGTATCATGCCGAACATGTTGCAAAACAAAACAAACATAAATAATGAAAATATAAATGAAAAATATGGTTTAGCTTTTGAACCAGCAGTATCGCTGATCATTTTTGAGACAAATGAATAACTTAATTCAGCTAAGAGTTGGATCTTATTCGGAAGTATTGAATTTTTTTTTGAACCAAGATTAAATATTATTAAAATCGCGAGAGAACTTATGACCATGAATAAACTAGCGTTGGTAAAAGAAATATCAAAAGCGCCTACTTTTATTTCTGGACCAATTCTATAAACTTCGAATTGTGTCATTGGGTTAGCTGCCATAAATCCTTATCTATTTTTGCATTTTTTTTGCGGATCTAATTACATTAATTATCCCTGCAACTACCCCTACAAAAAAAAATATTAAAATTAACCAGGGTTTAGTACCAAAGGTCTTGTCCAAAAGAAACCCAATAATTGTCCCTACGGCGACTGCTGAAACTAGCTCAGTACTTAGCTTAAAAGCAGTGCCAATTGGAGATTGATTATCTTTTTTATTTTCTAGATCTCTTTTTGAAACCTTTTTCTTTGCAATCTCTAAGCGAGTTTTGAATGGATCTTTGGACATTTTAATTAATTAATTAAGCGACCATGCTTTCTGCTTTTTGTAAATCAACAGCCACAAGCTGACTAATTCCTTTTTCAGGCATGGTGACGCCATAAAGTCTATTCATTTTTGACATTGTTAAAGCATGATGAGTAACTATGATGAATTTAGTATTTGTAATTTTTATTAGTTCCTCAAGCAAGCCACAAAATCTTGTTACGTTGGCATCATCTAAGGGTGCATCAACCTCATCCAAAACACATATAGGCGAGGGGTTAGTTAAAAAAACAGCAAAAATCAAAGATAGTGCAGTCAAAGCCTGCTCACCACCTGACAATAAAGTTATTGATTGAAGTCTTTTTCCAGGAGGACTTACTAACATTTCTAAACCAGCTTCTAAAGGGTCATCAGAGTCAACCAATTCAAGCTTAGCATTTCCTCCATTAAATAATTTTGTATAAACCTCATTAAATTTTCTATTTACCTTATCAAAGGCCTCAATTAGTCTTTCCCTTCCTTTCTGATTTAACTCATTAATACTATCTTTGAGTTTTACAATTGCTGTAACTAAGTCTGCTCTATCTTGTTCCATTTTCTTAATTTCTGTTTCATATTTTACAGTCTCTTCGTCAGCCTTCAGGTTAACCGAGCCTAATTTTTCTCTCTCTTGTTTTTTTTTATCTAATAAGTCTTCTTGATTAACAGCATCAGGCAATTCTTCCACACCAAATAAATTTGAATTTTCTAAAATGTTTTCTTCTGTAAGATTTAGCTCAGAAATAATTCTATCCACTAAATCATTTTTTCTTTTTTTTAGTCCTTCAATTGTTGCCCCTGAACTTGCTTTTCGTTCTCTTATCTGAATAGATTGTTCTTGTATCTCGTTTAGTTGATTTCTAAGATTTTCAATTTTTTCATCTGTGGTATTGATAATTTGCTCATTCTCATTTTTTTCATTTTCAGAAATTCTCAAATTTTCTGAAATTTGCCCTTTTTTTTCTGCCTGAAATTTTGGTTGATTATCAAGTTTATCTCGTTGCACATTAAGTTTATTTTTTCTATCACTTAATTCTGCAACCATTTTTTCCGAATTAGATAAAAGATTTTTCCAACTCTCAATCTCCTTATCAATTATTGCAATTCTTTCATTTCTTTTGACAGACTCTCTTTTGATATTTTGATTTTTACTATAACTATCTGCGTATTCTTCGATGACAAATTGACAATCATCTAACGCTTTAATTGCATCATCATTTTTTTTTGAATTAATTAATTGTTTAATTTTATCGATTTCCGATTTTAACTTATTCTTACTATTTTCCAAATCTTCATTCGATTGTTTCTCAGTTTGATAATATTTTGAGTCGATTTCAATAAGCTCACTTTTTTCTTCTTTCAGTCTTTTTTCATTTGAGTTTGCATCAATCACTATTCCTCTTTCCCTACTAATATCATCATCTATTGTTTGTAGAGATTTTTTTACGTTTTCTATTTCGTCTTGAATTCTAGTATTTTCCTCATCTAGACTTTTTAGTTCTAAGTTTAGCCTTTGTATCTTCGATAAATTTTCAATATTTTTTTCTCGTAATGGAGTTATTTTATCAACCTCAGTTTTAATCAGTTTCTCTAATTCGTTGATTTTATTATTAAAACCACTGACTTCAGTTTCTGCTTCTGTATTAATTTCATTTTCTATTTTAATTTCTTTATCGATCTCTAGTAATTTTAGATAATATAGTCCTGCTTCAATTTTTTTTATTTCATCAGAAATATTTTTGTATTTTGTAGCCTCTTCAGCCTGTTTTTGTAAATTTGCTAGTTGCCTTTCCTGTTGCCTTCTTAATTCATCAGCTCTCTTTAGATTATTTTCTGCAGCGCTCAACCTTAGTTCAGCTTCATGTCTTCTAACATGCAACCCAGAAATTCCTGCAGCTTCCTCTAAAATTGCTCTTCTATCAGTAGGTTTTGCGGTAACAAGGGCACCAATTCTGCCCTGACTAATCATTGATGGAGAGTGAGCTCCAGTTGATAAATCTGCGAAAAACATTTGAGCATCTCTTGCTCTAACTTCTTTATCATTGATATAAAACTTCGAACCTTTATCTTTTTCTATTTTTCTTCTAACATTTATTTCGTTTAACTCTCTAAATTGCACTGGACCCTCGTTATTTTCATTGGCAACAGTTACCGAAACTTCAGCAATATTTTTAGAAGGTTTGTTTGATGTTCCTGAAAATATGACATCTTCCATGCCCGATCCTCGCATGCTTTTTGCAGATGTTTCACCCATTACCCATCTTAAAGATTCAACAATATTTGATTTTCCGCAACCATTTGGGCCAACAATGCCTGTTAAACCATTTTCAATTAAGAAATTAGTTTTATCTGCAAATGACTTAAATCCATTGAGTTGGATTTTTTTAAACTCCATGGATTAACTTATATCAGCTTTTCTAATGTTTTTTTTAAATTTTTATAATTAAGAGATTTTTCGAACTTTTCGTTATTAATTATTATCGTAGGAGTAGAATTAACTTTAAAATTTTTTGTCCCCTCGATTCGATCATTTAAAACATAGTCCTCTATTTCTTTGTTGTTAATACATTTTTCAAAATCAATATCAAACCCAGCTTTTTTTAGAAATTCTTTCAAATTATTATTTACTTCTTCTATTTCCTTACCTTTTATCCAAGCTTGTTGATTAGAGTAAAGTTTTTCCAAAATTTCTAAGCTTTGATCTTGTTTACACAGAGAAATTTTTGAAGCATTTAAAGCAGCAATATCTAAAGGAAAGTGTCTAAATTCTATTTTGACTAGTCCTGTATCTATGAAATCTTTTTTAAGAGAGGGATAAACATCTTTATGAAAATTTGCACAATGACTACATGTTAGAGACTCGTAGGCAATTATTGTAATCTTCGCATTTTGATTTCCTGAAACTATTCTCTTTATTTCTGCGTTAGCACTAGTACTTAATCCAAAAATTAATATTAAAAATAGAAATAATTTATTCATTTTTCTTTAAAAACTTTAGTTAATTCAATTAAAGAATTTTTGATTTCTTCATTTTTAACATCATTAAGTTTATTTTTATATTTATTGTTTGTCACAGGTTTATTCTGAATTATCTTCTGATTGTCTATTTTATTTTCATCGTTAAAACTTGTAAATTTAATCCGTTTTACAACTTCATCTTTAAAAAAAGCATTCATTCTATCCATAATTTCTTTTTTTGAATATTCTAACTCAACTTCATGACCTCTTTGCACCATTATTAAGAGCGTGCTTACACTGAACTTGTTAGTATTCTTAAAAGACTTTGGATAACAAACTTTAAATAATTTTTCACCAGCAATGAATTTCCAATTATTGAGTGTTTCGGAATAAATATGACCTCTTTTATTAATAAACTTTTTAATATTTTTTGGCAAAGTGTCATTGAAAGACCTTAATCCTTGAATGCTACCAGTTCTCTGCTTAATATATTTTTTATATTGCATATGAAAGATCAATTTGTAACAAAAAAAATTCTTAATTGGTACGATTTAAATAAAAGATCATTACCATGGCGAAAAAATGTTTCACCCACTAAAAAGCAATATTTTACATTAGTAAGTGAATTTATGTTACAACAAACTCAGGTTGCAACAGTTATTCCTTATTTTAATCGCTTCATTAAAAACATTCCAAATCTTAGCTCACTTGCCAAAACTAGTGACAAAAAATTATATAAACTCTGGGAAGGTCTTGGATATTATTCTAGAGTAAAAAATTTAAGAAAAACTGCTCAAGTTGTAAAAAAAAATTTTCAAGGGAAATTACCAGATACTTTTGATGATTTAATTTCTTTACCAGGAATTGGAAATTATACCGCAAGTGCAATTTTGGCGATTGCATTTAATAAGTCTTTCATACCGCTAGATGGAAATGTTGAGAGAGTTTTAAAAAGATATCTTTTTCTAAAAAAAGAAAAAGAAATTACTAAGGAAAATCTCCACAAAAAAAAATCAATATTAGGAACATCCCCGAGGTCTAGCGATTATGCGCAGGCTTTAATGGAATTAGGGGCTTTGATTTGTAAACCTGCAAATCCCAACTGTTTAAAATGTCCAATCTCAAAAAAATGTGAATCATTTCGTAAAAAAGATTTCAAACTTGTAAAGAACAGTAAAAAAAATATAGATAAGTATTTTATTTTAAATGTTTATAAAAAAGATAAAAAATATCTGTTGGTTAAAAATACAAAATTTAAATTTCTCAAAAACTTAAGAATATTTCCAATGCAGGAATTATCTAAACCCAAAAAATTTAATAAAACGATAAATTTTAAAATGTCCAACATGAATATGAATATCAAAATTCAATATCCAAAAATTGTTAGAGAATTATCCTCTTCTTATTGGGTTGATCAAAAAAAAATTGGTAATTCTATGTTGCCAACATTTACAAAAAAAGTTGTTAAGTATTTAGAGAGCAACTTATGAAAAAAATAGCCATTATTGGAGCTGGTATTTCAGGATTATTTATTGCTAATTTGTTCAAGAAAAACTCAGATTATCAAGTGGCAATTTATGAGAAAAGTAATTCGATTAATCTTGAGGAAGGTTATGGAATTCAATTATCCGTTAATAGTGTGAAGCTTTTAAATGAAATTGAATTTAATAAATTTGAAAATGCAAGAAAGTTTAATCCAAAAAAGATTATTTTTTTTTCATCTAAAAACTTCAAAAAGATATGTGATTTGAATATCTCTGATTTTAATTCAGAGAATAGTCAGTACACTACTTTGAAAAGATCTGATTTAATAAATTTTTTGAAAAAGGATATAGAAAATTTAATTAAATTTAATCATAATGTCTCGAGTATAAATAAAGAAAATCAGAAAATTCAACTTACTTTTGAGAACAATGAAATTTTTGAATGTGATTATTTAATCATTGCAGATGGAGTTTTTTCAAAAAGTAGAAGTTTGATTTCCAACAATAAAAGTCAACCAAAATACAACAACACACTAGCCATCAGAGGAAAGATAACAAATTTTTCTGAAATCGATAATGAAAATATCTCATTATTTTTAGGCTCTGATTTTCATCAGGTAATTTATCCAGTAAATCAAAATGGAGACTTAAATTTTATAGCAATTATGAAGTATGAACTTACTTTAGAACAACAAAAAAATTATTCTTTATTCAAAGAAAATTCCTTCATTAGAAAAGTTTTAGAAAAGGTTCCAAAAGAAAATAAAGAATTTTTTGATAAAATTCAGGAATTAAAAATATTCCCAGTATTTGTTAGCAAGGACTTTTTTAAAACAAATAATGATAACATTAATTTTATAGGTGATGCTTTTTTTGCTTTTCCACCTTCATTTGCTCAAGGGGCATCTCAATCCATAGAGGGTGCTTATGAATTATTTAAAAGTATTGAAAATAACTTAGAAGGGGATTTTTTTAAGAATAGAATTAATAAAACTAAAATGGTTAATAAAAGATCTAAACTAAATCAATTCGCATTTCATATGTCTAATCCTGTGGCTGTTTTTTTTAGAAATATTTTTTTGAAAAAATTTATTAAAAACAAAAAGTTTTTAGATTCTTATTTAGGTAAAATTTATGATAATTAATTTTTTGAAATTAATCTTTGTCTTAAATTATCTATAGGCACTATTTGCCCATTAAGATTATAATGCCAATAAGTCCAGCCATTACAACTTTCTGCTCCCAATATTGATGCAGCTACCTTGTGAATAGAGCCCTCTTTTTTGGCATGTTTTATACTTCCATCAGCCATAATTTTTGCACTGATTTTCTTTTTATTATCAAAAATAGTAGTGCCTGGTTTAATTATTCCTAATTCAACCAATGACCCAAAAGGTACTCTTGGCTTAGATCTACCATTTTGCAAAGTATCTAAATAATCATCTTCTATAGGTTTTGTATTTTTTAGTCGTTGTTCAGCTGCCTTATGATAGGTTTTTTCTTTTTCAATTCCGTAATAATTTCTACCCAATTTTTTTGCAACCGCTGCTGTTGTTCCTGATCCTAAAAAAGGATCTAAAACTAAATCATTTTTATTTGAGGTTGCTAATAAAATTCTGTGAAGTAGAGCCTCAGGTTTTTGAGTAGAATGCACTTTTTTACCATTCTTTTTAAGTCTTTCAGAACCATTACAAATCGGCAACTCCCAGTTCGATCTCATTTGAAGATCATCATTTAAACATTTTAAAGATTGATAATTAAAAGTGTATTTTGATTTTTCTGATTTTGATGCCCAAATCAACGTTTCATGTGCATTAGTAAAACGTGTCCCTCTGAAATTTGGCATAGGATTTTTTTTATTCCAGATGACATCATTTAAAATCCAAAAACCTAAATTTTGAATAGCGGTGCCAACTCTAAAAATGTTATGGTAACTGCCAATCACCCAAATAGCACCATTTTTTTTCAAAATTCTTTTACATTCTGTTAACCACGAGTAGGTAAATTCATCATACTTTTTAAAATTTTTAAATTGATCCCATTTATCATTGACTGCATTTACCTTAGACCTATCGGGTCTTATAAGCTCATTTCTTAATTGTAAGTTGTAAGGAGGGTCAGCAAAAATTAAATCAAAAGTCTCACTAGGGATTTTTTTAAGTTCCCTTAAACTATCTCCATTTATTAATTTATTTTTAAAGTCCAAATTCATTTTATAAAAATAAATTAGACTCCAAAAAGATTCTTGGGTCAACCTAGGATTGAATTATTTGGATTCCATTTGTATGATGGTGGTTCACAACAACTACATCTGGTGTTTCTACGTGAAACCTATTTTAACTTGCTGATCGGTGAAAAGGTTTTTCTATGGTGAGAAGTAATCCCAAATTTTTTTATAGCTTTAAGATGTTGTTTAGTTCCATATCCATAATTTTTACTCCAGTAATAATTTTTAAATTTCTTACCTAATTTAGAGATCATTTTATCACGTGTAACTTTTGCTATGATTGATGCTGCAGAAATAGATGGTATTTTTTGATCACCTTTAATGACTGATTGAAGTTTATAATTTTTTAAATTTGGTGTTTTATTTCCATCGACCAAAATTAGTTTTGGTTTTTTTTTGAGTTTTTTAATTGCTCTTTCCATAGCCAATAGACTTGCATGAAGAATATTTATTTTTTCAATTTCTGAGACAGAAGCTTTACCTGTAGCCCAAATAGAGTTTTTTTTAATGTATTTAGCTAAAAATTCTCGTTTATTTTTTTTTAAACTTTTTGAGTCTTTCAATAACTTCTTATTGATGGTCTTGTTCAATATTACGGCTGCTGCATAAACAGGTCCAATTAAGCTACCCCTGCCAACTTCATCAACTCCAGCAATAGTTTTCATTAAATCCTAATATTTAAATCTTGAATTTTTTGTTTAATTTTTTTTAGATCTTCCCATGAAAATTTTTTATTTTCTGGAAATCTAATTAGATAGGAGGGGCTAAAAGAAATCATGATAGGAATAGTTTTGTTCTTTAAAATTATTTCTTTCCACTTACCTCTTTCATTAGATATTTTACTTAATCCAGTAATTGCCTCCATTGCTGTGCTGCCCATTAAAATTAAAATTTTTGGATCTATTATTGCAATGTGTTCTTTTAAAAATATTGCATAACGTTTTATCTCCTGTGCAGTGGGTTTTCTATCTTCTGGTGGTCTGAAATTAATTGAGTAGGTAGTGTAAATATTTTCTCTTTTTATATTGATTGCTAGTAACATTTTGTTCAAGAGATTGCCCACTTCTCCGTGAAAGCATAAACCTGTTTCATCCTCTATTTCGCCTGGAGTCTCTCCAATTAACATCACATCAGCATTAATGTTACCTTCGCCCAGGACCAAATTCTTAGAATTATTTTTTAAATTACAATTTTCAATTGAATTAATCTTTGTTTTAAGATCATTTAGCAATTTTTTTTTATTTATTGAAGTGTTTTTATTTTCAGTTAAATTGACTTTAAATCTATTGATTGGTTTATCGCTAAAAACAAAATCAGTTTCAATTGTTTTCATGAATTCTTGAGCATATTTAGCATTTTGATTTAAAGTCTTTTTAATCATACAATGTAGTAATGGTTCTTAAAAATATAAAATTTATACTAATTATATTATTATTTTATCAGAACACTTTGTTTACGAAAAGTAATTCTTTTGAAAAGATTGATTCTAAAAATTTATCAAAATATTTTTCAGGTATTGTTGCTTTTGGCAATAAAAAAAATTCTGAAGCTTTAGATTTTTTTAATTCATCTAAAATTTTGATCAATAATCATGATCCATTTTTAAAAAGGTATGTATCTTCATTAGTATTAGAGAATAAAGTATTGCAAGCGATACAAATTATTAAACAAAATTATGAGAATGAAAATATAGATTTTTTCGACTCTTATTTATTATTAATAATTGATAGTTTAAAAAAAAATGAGTTAGACATTGCCTATGAATACATTTCTATTGCAAATAACTTTGCAGAACAGGACAGGTTTAATTTAGCAATTTTAGAAAGCTTAAAACAATATGTTTACCTCTTTAAAGAAAAAAAATTTTTAGACGATAAGAAAAACTTTGGAAGACTATCTTATATTTCAGAAACATTTCAAAAGTGTTATTTGGATGATCCTAATACAGGGAGATATTTCTCAAAATTGATAAATGATCCTGAGTCTGATTTTACTAGGTATATTTATTTTTATATAAGTTACTTAGTTGAAAATGGTAACATAAACGAAGCAAAAGTAATTACCGATGAAATAGAATTTTTAAATTCAACATTGCTACTATCACAAGGTAAAAGTTGGATTGAGAATGGAAACTTGCAAAAATTTAAAGAGGTCTTTTCATGTAAAAATCATAATGATTTAATTGCTGAATTTTTGTTTTTAATATCAAATCTGTATTCTGCGCAAGACAATTACGAGATGTCAAATTTTTACCTAAATTTATCAAATTTTCTTAATCCAAGATTTGTATTTAATCTATCACTAGTTGCGGAAAATCATTATTTTAATAAAGATTATGAAAAGGCAAAAAAGGTTCTTAAAAAATTTAAAAAGGATGATGATTTTTATTATTGGTTTAGATTAAAAAAAGAAGCGCAAATAATTTCAGCGCAGAGAAATAATCAAGAGTCTCTTAACTTTATCAAATTTAATTTTGATAAAATTGAAAATCCAAACGAAAAAATATTATTTGATGTTGCTAATTTTTATAAAAAAGCAAAAAATTACGAAGAAGCAATAAGTTATTACTCTAAAATTATTGAAAATTTGGATGATAATTCGGATATCAAGTCAGATATTCTTTATCGAAGAGGAGGCACATATGAACGAATTAAAAATTATGAAAAAGCCGATAAAGATTTAATTGATGCACTTCAAATTACACCTGACGATGCTTATATACTAAATTACCTTGCTTATTCATGGCTTGAGAGGGATTATAAAATTAATGAAGCGATTAAAATGCTTGAAACAGCCTACGAACTTGAGAGTGATGATCCATATATAATAGACTCTATTGGTTGGGCTTATTATTTAACTGATGATTATCCAAGAGCTGAAAAATTTTTGAAAAGAGCCGTAGAATTGATGCCGGATGATCCGATAGTAAATGACCATTACGGCGATATTTTGTGGAAGCTCAATAGAAAAATCCAGGCTAGATATTTTTGGACCAATGTATTGAAAATGAAAGATACTGAAAAAGAATTAATTGAAAAAATTAATATTAAGATGATCGAAGGTCTTAAAAGCTCTTAATGCCTTTTTCAAGAATAAAATCACACGCGAAATTAAATTTGGCATTAAATGTTATAAGCAAAAGTAAATCTTTGCACAATATAGAGAGCATAATAAGCTTCGTAGATTTGCACGACATAATTTTGATCAAAGAAATTAAATCAAAAAAACATTTAATTTCATTCAATGGAAAATTTTCTCGAAGGATAGGTAGGAAAAACACTGTTTCTAAATTATTTGAAATCTTAGAAAAAAAAAAAATTTTGAAAAACCAAAGATTTCAAATCAAAATCAAAAAATCTATACCTGATAAAGCTGGTCTTGGCGGTGGCTCAATGAATGCAGCAAGTATACTAAGATATTTGGCTCATAAGAGAATAATCAATATCAAAAATAAGGAAATGTTAAAAATTTCTAAGTTAATTGGCTCAGATGTGATGTTAGGCTTAAATCATAAAAGTAAGATTTTAAATTCAAGAAATAAAATAAAGTATTTCAATAATGTAAAAAAAATTTACCCATTAATCGTAAAACCAAATTTTGGTTGTTCGACTAAGGATATTTATTCAAAGGTTAGAAAGTTTGATAAAGCAAAATTTGGCAAGGGAGCCAAAAAAATGTTTGATATCAATTTTTTAAAAGATATGAAAAATTCCTTAGAAACAATAGCTTTTTTAAAATACCCAAGATTAAAAAATATGAAACTTTATTTAGAGAATTCTCTAAACCCAGTTTTTGTAAGAATGACAGGATCGGGATCAGCTTTAGTTGCATATTATCAAACAAAAAAAAGATGTGAACGTGCGAAAAAAAGGTTTATTCAAAAATACAAAAATATCTGGTGTATAGCCTCAAAAACTATATAAATTTGATTTTTTTGTGTTATACGAACTTAATATTGGGGCGTAGCCAAGCGGTAAGGCACGGGTTTTTGGTACCTGCATCCTAGGTTCGAATCCTAGCGCCCCAGCCAAGTATGAAAAATTTTTTAGATACAATTTTTTTTAGATCAAATAATTTAAATTATATAAGTCAAAGTATTCGAGATTTAACAAAAAATACTCCAGCAAATAAAATATTTAAAGCCATAAATTCTTATTCATCAGATAGTGAAGTAAGATTTGTAGGAGGTTGCATAAGAAAAATCATTAATAAAGAAATAGTAAATGATATTGATATGGCTACAAACCTTGATCCTCAAAAGGTTTGTGAAGTTTTGAAAGAAAATAAAATTGATTATTACGAAACTGGTATTGAACATGGAACAATTACAGCACTTATAGAAGGGTACAAATTTGAGATTACCTCATTGAGAGAAGATATTTTAACAGATGGAAGACATGCAAAAGTGAAATTTTCAAAAAATTGGAAAGAGGATGCATTAAGAAGGGATTTTACCATCAACTCCATTTACGCGGATGAAGATGGAAACTTGTTTGATCCTTTTGGGGGTAAAAAAGACTTAGAAAACGGTTTCGTAAATTTTATAGGAGACGCTGATAAAAGAATTAAAGAAGATTATTTGAGAATTTTAAGATATTTAAGATTTTTCGCCCATTACTCAAAGCATCCGCATAATCCAGAATTAATCAGAAAACTTAAAATTAATATCGGTGGTATCTCAAAATTATCTAAAGAGAGACTACTAGATGAGCTAAAAAAAATAACTCACTTAGAAATATTAGAAAAATTAGCTGATGATAAATTGAGCTCAGAATTATTTTTAATTGTTTTTCCTGAATTAAATAATTTAAAAACTTTTTCAAAATTAAACACAAAAAAAAAACAAATAATTAATAAGGCTGATTTTGTCTTTCTATTATCTTTAATGATTATTGATGAGACAGATAATGCAGATTATTTTATGTACAAATTTAATATTTCTAAAAAAGATCAAAAAAGAATTAAAATTATTGATAATTTTTTTAAGGAAAAAATTGGACCAAAAACTTTTAGAGAGGAAAACTTTAATGGTATTTTTTATTATAATGGAAAACAAGCTGTAACTGATATTCTCAATTATTATTTAATAAAATCAAAAAAAAATTCTGAAAATATTCAAAGATTAATTGATTTCTACAAAGATAAAACAATACCAAAAATGCCTGTGGGTGCAGAATTTTTAATGGAAAAATTCAATATTCCTGAGGGTAAACAATTGGGTGCAAAATTAAAAATAATTGAGGAAGAATGGGTGAAAAATAATTTTCAAATTTCAGATAAACAAGTAAGTCAAATTGTTAACAATTAGATATATTTTACGTCTTTAATTTCAAAATTTTTGACCCCGGCAGGAGTTTTTATTTCAACTAAATCATTTTTATTTTTTCCTATTAAACCTTTACCTATAGGCGATTGAAAATAAATTAATTTTTGTTTGAGATCAGCTTCATCTTTTCCTACAATCTTATAATTTATTTTTTCTCCAGTATCTAAATTTTCTAAAAACACAGTCGAGCCAAAGATAACTTTTCCATCATTATTTAATTTCGTAACATCAATAACATTTGCTCTAGCAATGATATCATTAATTTCAGTAATCCTTCCCTCATTATGAGACTGCTCTTCTTTTGCAGCGTGGTACTCTGCATTTTCTTTTAGATCACCATGTGACCTTGCTTCAGCAATCGCCGCTACAATCTCAGGTCTTTTTTTTTCTTTTAAAAAGATTAATTCATCTTTAAGTTTATTTAGGCCATTTAAAGTAATTGGTTCTTTGTCCATGTTATTTCCATTTTACTAACGGAGGTAATGACATTAAAATACCTTCAACGTTTCCACCTGTTTGCAAACCAAATTTTGTTCCTCGGTCATAGAGTAAGTTAAATTCTGTATAACGACCTCTTTTTATGAATTGTAATTCTTTATGTTTTTTAGTCCACTTTTTCTTCATTTTTTTTCTAATGATTTTTTCAAAAATAAATTGAAAAGTGATCCCCACATCTCTTACAAATTTAAAATCTTTCTCAAAATTATCTTTTTTATAATCAAAAAAAATTCCACCAATACCCCTTGGTTCTTTTCTATGAGGTAAATAAAAATATTCATCACACCATTTCTTATATTTTGCGTAATATTTCTTATTGTGTTGATCACACATTTTTTTTAGGGTTTTATGAAATTCTTTTTTTTCCTTATCATCTTTTATTGAAGGGGTTACATCCATACCACCACCAAACCAGTCTTGAGTTGTGCAGATATATCTTGTATTAAAATGCATGGCAGGGATCATGGGATTTTTCATATGCATCACAACGGAAATACCAGAAGCCCAAAAACTGGGATTTTTTTTTGCACCTAAAATATTTTTTTGAAATTGTTTTGGGAATTTTCCATGAACTTTAGAAAAATTTACTCCGACTTTATCAAATATTTTTCCATTTTCTAAAATTCTAAATTCTCCACCTCCTTCATCTCTTTTTTTACTTCTGTTCCAAACAGTGGTTTTGATATCCGCATCTTTTCTTTCAAGGTTAGTTATAGTATGCCAAATAGCTTCTTGTAGCATTTTGAACCAATTACTTGTGATGTCTTTTTTAATTTCTAAATCCATATTAGATTAATTTAGTTTGTTTTAAACTTTCTGCCAATATGATTGCAACAGAAGATGCAATATTAAGTGAGCGCTTATTATTTTTCATAGGAATTTTGAGTCTATCTTTAATTTTTTTGTGAACCTCATTTGGAACTCCGGCACTTTCTCTACCAAAAAGAATAGTGTCATTTTTATTAAACTTAAATTTTGTGTAAGAAACAGAGGCTTTTGTGGTCATTAGAACTATTCTTTGATCTCTTTTCGATTTAAAAAAATCGTCTGAGCTTTGATGGAATTTTATGTCTTTTTCATTCATATAATCCATAACGACTCGCTTAAATCTTCTGTCACTCAGCATAAACCCGCAAGGCTCTATTATTTCAAGTTTTGCACCTAGGCACGCACAGGTTCTGATTATTGCTGCTGTATTTTGAGGTATGTCTGGTTCAAATAAAGCAATTTTAGGGCCATGATTTATCAAATTCTGTGTCATTCTTTCAGTAGTAAATTTATCATTTTATATTATATGAAATCATATATTTAAGTAGAAAAAAGCAATATTGAGTATATTTAACTATTATTGATGTCAGAAAAAAAAACTAATAGACGAGATTTCTTATTCACAGCAACTTATGCAGTTGGTGCGGTTGGTGTTGGTGCAACGATATGGCCAATGATTGATCAGATGAACCCAGACGCATCAGTCAAAGCTTTGGCGAGCACCGAGGTTGATGTAAGTGCGGTAAATCCAGGTAAAACAATTACAGTTTTATGGAGAGGTAAACCAGTTTTTATTCGTAGAAGAACACAAGATGAGATAGCTGAAGCAAGATCTGTAAAGTTAGAAGATTTAAAACATCCAGAAAAAGATGAGGATCGTGCAGCGAACCCCGAGTGGTTAGTCATGCTTGGAGTGTGCACTCATTTAGGCTGCGTTCCTTTAGATCAAAAAGGCGAATACAATGGATGGTTTTGTCCTTGTCATGGTTCGCACTATGATATCTCTGGAAGAATTAGAAAGGGACCAGCTCCGACTAATATGGAGATCCCTAAATACGAATTTGTTAATGCTAATACAATTAAAATTGGATAATTATTATGAGTGATCACGAATACACACCGAAATCAAAATTTGGAAAATGGTTTAACGATCGTTTACCATTATTAACTCTTGCAAATCACTTAACTGACTATCCAACACCTAAAAATTTAAATTATTGGTGGACGTTTGGTGGAATATTAACTTTTTGTTTGATTACTCAAATTGTAACGGGTTTAGTTCTTGCAATGCATTATATTGCTCATGCTGATATGGCTTTTGATAGTGTCGAGCATATTATGAGAGATGTTAACTATGGTTGGTTAATTAGATACATTCATGCAAATGGTGCTTCAATGTTTTTTTTGGCTGTTTATATTCACATATTTAGATCATTATTTTATGGTTCTTACAAAGCTCCTAGGGAAATAATTTGGATAATAGGTATCATCATTTATTTATTAATGATGGCAGCTGCATTTTTGGGTTATGTACTTCCATGGGGCCAAATGAGTTTCTGGGGTGCAACTGTAATTACAAATCTATTTAGTGCAATTCCTTTAGTAGGCGAGGGTATTGTTACTTGGTTATGGGGAGGTTACTCAGTTGATAATCCTACTTTAACAAGATTTTTTACACTTCACTATTTAATACCTTTTTTAATTTTAGGTTTAGTTGTTCTTCACATATGGGCACTTCATGTTCCTGGAAATAATAATCCAGTTGGAATTGACATTAAAAAACCTTCAAAAGATACAGTACCATTCCATCCATACATTGTAATAAAAGATGGTTTTGCTTTACTAATGTTTATGATTGTTTTTGCATTTTTTGTTTTCTATACGCCAAATATTTTAGGTCATGCAGATAATTATATTGAAGCTAATCCGTTAGTTACGCCGGCACATATTGTTCCGGAGTGGTATTTATTACCATTCTACGCAATTTTAAGATCGGTCCCAGATAAACTTTTAGGAGTAGTTGCAATGTTATCTGCTATTTTAATTTTAGCAGCTCTTCCATGGCTCGATACCTCAAAAATTAGATCAGCAGTATTTAGACCTTTATACAGACAATTTTATTGGATCCTTGTCGCTGATGTTTTGATCCTGGGATATGTTGGTGCTATGCCAGCAGAGGGATTATATCTGTTAGTTGCTAGAGTAGCTACAGCATACTATTTCTTACATTTTTTAGTAATACTTCCAGTTTTAGGTTGGAAAGAAAAAACTCTTCCAATTCCATTAAGTATTACCGAACCGATACTAGCTGGTTCACCTAATTTAGCCACAGCAAAGAACAAGGAAAGTTTAAATAAATAAGTGAAAAATTTTTTTAAAATATTTTCATTTATTATCTTATTTTCTGGATTTTCATTGAGCACTCAAGCTGCAGAAAAAGTTGAATATTTAAAAACCGATTGGAGCTTCAAAGGACTCTTTGGAAAGTTTGATCGAGCTGCACTTCAAAGAGGTTATCAAGTCTACACAGAGGTGTGCTCTTCTTGTCATTCAATGAAATATTTAAGTTATAGAAACTTAGCTGAGAAAGGGGGACCAGAATTTTCTATAGAGCAAGCAAAAGCTATTGCTGCATCTTTTGAAGTCAAGGATGGACCTAATTCAGACGGTGATATGTTTACTCGTCCGGGCAGATTATCAGATAAGTTTGTAATGCCCTATGATAACGTTCAAGCTGCTCAAGCTGCAAATGGAGGTGCTTATCCACCAGACATGTCTGTGCTAGTTAAAGCAAGAGGGGGTGGGGTAGATTATATTTACTCATTGCTTCAAGGATATGAAGACCCACCAGCTGGAGTTACTTTAGATGATGGTGTGTATTATAATAAATATATGTATGGGAATAAAATTAAAATGGCTAATCAGTTATCAGATGGATTAGTAGACTACTCTGATGGTACAATAGCTTCTGTTGAGCAAATGTCAAAAGATGTAACAACATTCTTGATGTGGTCAGCTGAACCTCATTTAGAGTCAAGACATCAAATGGGTTTTAAAGCTATCGTGTATTTAATTATTTTAACTATCCTAGTTTATTTTAGTATGAAAAGAATATGGTCACGTATTGAAACGGAAGTTTAAAACGTCTCCATCTTTAACTATATAATCTTTCCCTTCTAATCTCATTTTTCCATTATTTTTTGAATTTACCCAACCATCATTGGATATGAAATCATCGTAAGAAATAGTTTCAGCCCGAATAAATCCTTTTTCAAAATCAGTATGAATTTCACCTGCAGCTTTTGGAGCAGTACAATTTTTTTCAATTGTCCATGCTCGAGTTTCTTCGGGTCCAGATGTAAAGTATGTATCTAGGTCAAGAATTTCGTAACCTTTCTTAATTAATTTATTCAATCCTGTTTCCTTTAATCCAATCATTTCCATATAATTTTTTTTCTCATTACTATCCAATTCATTTATTTGATTTTCTATGTCTGCAGAGACGATTAAAGTATTATTGTTTCCATACTTATCAATAAATGATTGAGTGTAATTATTTCCACTTTGAACACTTTGTTCATCTACGTTACAAACAAAAATTTTAGGTTTAAGTGATAATAATCCAGATTGATTAAGTTGTTTTTTATTAAATTGGGTTCTTAAATCATCAAAACTTTTATTATTATTCATACAATCCATAGCTATTTCAAGAATTTTGATTTGATCCTCATCAACATTTTTTTTATTATTTTTTTCTAACCTTTTTTGAATAGATTCAAGATCTGCAAGCATCATCTCTGTTTCTATAATTTCTATATCTCTAACCGGGTCAACAGAAGGGTTTACATTTTGAATATCATTAGAGTCAAAGCACCTGATCATGTGAATAATTGCATCGACTTCTCTAATATGAGTAAGAAATTTATTACCCAAACCTTCACCTTTAGATGCGCCTTTTACCAATCCAGCAATATCAACAAAAGAGATAGTGGTATTGATTATTTTTTTTGATTTTGAAATTTTAGCTAAATTGTCTAATCTTTCATCAGGAACTATTACAACTCCAATATTTGGATCAATTGTACAAAAAGGAAAATTAGCTGCCTGTGCCTTGCTTGAATTTGTTAGTGCATTGAAAAGAGTTGATTTACCAACATTAGGTAATCCAACGATCCCACATTTAAAACTCATTATTTATTATTAACTGTGCTTGAAAATAAATCTAATTTTTTTTCTACAAGTATCGAAAGTGATTCAGTTATATTTTTGGATATTTTTTCTACACCCATAATTTCTTCATCATCAAAATTTTGCAAAACATAATCAGATACTTCAATAGGTCCTTTTGGTTTTCCTATACCAATTCTTACTCTTGAGTAATCTTTTCCAATAAATTTATCAATAGAGGATATTCCATTGTGGCCGGCACTTGATCCACCAAATTTCGCTTTTATTTTTCCAAATTCAACATCAAGATCATCGTGAAAAACAATTACATTTTCAGGTTCAATTTTAAAATATTCAATTAGTTCTCTAATACATATTCCAGAGTTATTCATGAAAGTTAAGGGCTTGATGGCATAAACTTTTTTACTATCAATATTACCAGTTGTTAACAAACCTTTGAATTTTGGTTTTTGTTTCGTAAGCCCAAACTTTTTATTGATGGAATCTATAATTTTAAAACCAACATTATGTCTATTATTTTCACTATCTGGAGTTGGATTACCTAAACCTACAAATAAAAGCATAAACTGTTAAAATTAGTTTTTCAAATTTAGTGGATTATTTTTTTTCTTCTGGAGCTTTTTTGTCTGCAGGTTTTTTATCGTCACCCTCTTTTTTATCACCCTCCGCAGCTGGTTTATCTCCCTCAGCTGCAGCTGCCTCTGCTCCCTCAGCACTCTCTTCACCCTCTGCGGCTTCTGCTTCTGCTGGTTTTTCTGGTTCTTTCATTACCGTCGGTGCTGCTAAGGTTGCAATTACGAAATCTCTTCCTTGAATAGTTGGTGTTACTTCTGCATCTAGTTTTACTGAGGAAATTTTAAAACTTGACCCAATATCGATACCATCCAGATCTAAAGTAATACTTTCTGGTATTTTTTCACTTGGGCATTTTAATTCAACTTTTCTTCTTACAATGTTGAGTACTCCACCTCTTTTTAAACCTGGAGATTTTTCATGATTAATAAAGTTAACTGGAACTTCAATCTTAATTTTTACTCCAGGAAGAACTCTTAGAAAATCTACATGAGTAGGTTCATCACTTATGATGTGATATTTTACTTCTCTAGGTAATACATTTTGAGATTTTCCATCTACATTTAAAGTAATGATATTTGATAAAAAGTTTTCTTTCTCAATCAAGGTTTTTAATAATTTCTTAGATATAGAAACTTTTTGATTTTGGTCTTTACCTCCATAGATAATCCCTGGAACACCACCATCATTCCTGATGGCATTAAGTTGACCTTTAGTTTTGTTATCCCTGATCTTTGCTTCTAAAGAATTCATAAAACAGAGGTTTTTAACCCATGTTCATAAATAATCAAGGTAATTATTTGAATAAATCTGAAACTGATGTTGAATTAGAAATTCTTTTTATAGCTTCTCCCATAAGGGCGGAAATAGGTAAAACTTCTATGTTTTTAACATTTTTTGTTTTTTCGTTGTTATCTATCGTGTCTGTAATAACTAAATTTTTAATAACCGAATTTTTAATTTTTTTAACCGCATCCCCACTTAATACTCCATGAGTAATATAAACATAAACCTCTTTTGCACCTCTTTGTTTTAATGCCTTAGCGGCATTAACGATAGTACCACCAGAGTCAATTATATCATCAACCAAGATACATGTTTTACCTTTTACATCTCCAATAATATTCATTACTTGTGATTGTCCAGGCTTTGGTCTTCTCTTATCTACAATAGCTAAACCAATGTTTAAAATTTTACCAAGTGCTCTCGCTCTTTCTGTACCACCAACATCTGGGGCAACACAGATTATATTTTTACTTTTAATCTTTTTTTTAATGTGTCGTGCAAAGATTGGAGTTGCAAAAAGGTTATCGACAGGAATATCAAAAAAACCTTGAATTTGACCAGCGTGGAGATCTACTGTCACAACTCTGTCTGCACCTGCTTGAGTTATTAAATTTGAAACAAGCTTTGCTGATATAGATGTTCTTGGTACAACTTTTCTATCTTGCCTCGCATAACCAAAATAAGGAATTACGGCAGTTATATTTTTTGCTGATGATCTTTTTAGAGCATCAATACATAATAATAATTCCATTAAATTGTCATTAGCTGGCGAAGAAATAGATTGAATTATAAAAATGCTATTCCCTCTTATATTTTCATTTATTTCAATGTAAATTTCACCATCTGCAAATTTTCTTATACTAGAATTGACAAGTTTAGATTTTAAATATTTAGCGATATTTTTACTTAAGATTTTATTACTATTTCCAGTTAATAATTTCATGAAAAGTTTAATTAATCATAATTATTGAAATATTTCTACCATAATCATTTAGATTTAATTTTAATGATCTTCTTGCACTAAAAAAATTATTTTTTTTATCGAATGTATCAATTTTAATCATATCAATTTTATTGATTTTTTGTGATTTAAGTTGAGATTTGACATAATTTGGTAAATCAAAATAAATTAATTTGTTTTTATTTTTAAAGAAAATTTTGTTTTTTTTGTGTTTTTTAATAAATTTCTTTTTAAAGTCAGCTTTTACCTCGTAGTTTTTTTGAGTAATTGACGGACCAATTGCACCAATTATATTTTTTGGATTACACCCTTTTTTATGCATAAAATTAATAACATTTCTGACTATCCCTCTATACGCACCTTTCCAACCAGCATGGATAGCCGCGATAATTTTTTTTTCATAGTCATATAATAACACTGGTACGCAATCAGCGGTCAATACAGCTATTGGCAGTTTTTTTTGATTAGTTATAATTGCGTCAGCTTTAATTTTTTTTTTTAATCTAGAGTTTTCATTTAGAAAAACCAACTTATTGCTATGTACTTGATGTACTAAATAAATATTTTTTGCTTTCCCCCCTATTTTATCTTTGACAATCTTTAAATTTTTTAAAACATTATTTTTGTTGTCATGAGAACCGGGACCACAATTTAGACTTTTATATATTCCTTTTGATGTACCTCCATTTTTATTAAAAAAACCATGACTTATATTTTTGTTTTTTAATAATTTTCGAGAGGTGATCAGATCAAAATCCTAAATTAAAATTGTTTTTTTGATTTTTTATTAACATAACTTTAAACAATTTTCCCATTTGTTTATCATCTGTTAGTCTTTTTAATCTGTAATAAATGTCTGCTTTTTTTAAAAAGTTTTGATTTTTTGCAATCATCTCAGCTCTTTCGTAGATACCCATTTTTGTAAGAAATTCTTTTTGTGTTGTTAAACTATGCTTTAATCCACCCAGTTTTTTTATTATTTTTTCAAATAATCGGAAATTTATATTATGCGTGATATCTGAGTTCCCAATTTTAGCTAAAACATCTGAATATTCGTGTTTATATAATGCTTGTAAAGTATTTTTCATTTTATCTTCATTATACCCATAATCTATGATCAAAATTCCTCCAGATCTTGCTTTGATAATTTTTGAAATTTGTTTCAGGTAATTAATACCAAGCTCTGAATATTCTATAAAATTCTGATTTTGAGATATTTTAAGATTAATCTTTTTTTCATAATTTTTCATATTAATTTTTTTTTCCAAGAAAGAGGTTGTTTTTTTGTTTAAACTAACGAACTTTTCAAACCATAAATTTCCTTTTTTTTGAAATTGTTTAATTGCAAGTGCATCAAAAAACTCATTTGCAATAAATATACTAGGAATTTTTTTAATTTTTTTTAAATCATTTACCCAATTTACATCTGAATTTAATAATTCTTTTTTTTGTATTTTCTTTAAAGTAGGACTTATCTCATAAATTACCAATCTGCAGGATTTGAAAAATGATGGGAACTTTTTAAAACTTTCTATAAGAATTTTCATCATTGCAGCATTTCCTGCTCCAAGTTCGATTACGTTAAATTCTTTTGGTGACCCTATACTTTTCCAAAAACTTACAACCCAAATAGCAATCATTTCAGAAAATAATCTTGATATATTAGGAGCTGTAATAAAATCTCCTTTTTTGCCAAATGGATTTTTTTTAATGTAGTACCCAGACTTTTTATTATACAGAGAGATATTGATAAACTTGTCTAAGGGTAAATTAACTATTTTGTCTGTTTTCATATTTAGAGATTAATAAATAACATCCAATTACTAAAAAAAAGATACTTATAAGTTGTCCCATGGTTAAATTGAATAATAAATAGCCCAGTTGGTCATCAGGAACTCTTAAAAACTCAATTGCAAATCTAAAAATTGAGTAAAAAACTAAAAATATGCCAGAGATAAACCCAGGTCTTTTGGAGAAACTCTTATTTTTGAAATATAATAGAACTAAAAATAGAACTATACCCTCAAAAAATGCTTCATATAACTGAGTAGGATGTCGATATAAATTATCTATTTGTGCAAATTGGACTGCCCAAGCAACATTTGTTTCGACACCATAAAGTTCTGAATTTATAAAATTTGCTATTCTGCCAAAAAAAATACCTATGGGTGCAACAAAAGACACAATATCTAAATAACTAAATGAACTTTGTGAATTTCTTTTCGCAAAAAGGTAACTTGCAATTATGATCCCTATAACTCCCCCATGAAATGACATACCACCTTGCCAAATTTTAAAGATATCTAACAAATTATTGATATAAAATTCAAAGTTATAAAACACAACATATCCTAATCTGCCGCCAATAATTAAACCTAAAATTAGATAAGTTAAGTAATCGTCAAATTTTTCCTTTACTTTCAGATCAGAAATAAAAAATTTTTTACTCAAAAACCACCCTAATAAAATACCAACAATATAAGCTAAAGAATACCATCTAATTTCAAACGAAAAAATTTGAAATGCGACTGGGTCAAAATTATTAATGAACATTTTTATTTTTAAATATAAGTTATAATTATAATAAGTTATTAGATTAATATATGAAAAACTCAAAGTTTGTAATTGAAAAACTAGCTAAATTATTTGAACAAGGCTTAGTATCGTCAAAAGATATAGCCAATGAAATTATGACTATTTTAAAATCTAAAAGAGATGAAATAGTTTTTAGAATGAAGTTAACAAGTAAAGATGAGTTTGAAGTTCTTTCAAAAAGAGTTGAAAATTTAGAAAAAAAAATTGATCAATTAAAACTTACAAAAAAAAAGAAAACTAAAAAGGCAAAAAGATCTTAGCTTCTAAACCACCCATTGACGACTTAGCTAATTTAATATTTCCTCCGTGTGACCTAATAATGTCTGAAGCTATGGATAATCCAAGTCCAACGCTTGATTTTGTCTCAGCTCGACCTTTATCAATTTTATAAAAAGGTTTGAAAACATTATCATATTCTGCTTCAGGTATTCCTGGTCCGTTGTCTTCAATTTTAATGAATAAGTTGTTACTACTTTTAGCAATATCTACACTTACTTTTTCTGCGTATTTAATTGCATTATCTATAAGATTATTAACACATCTTTTGATTAAGTTTTTTCTACCACTTATATAAATTCTAGGTGCAATTTTGGATGATATATTTTCATTTTCGTATTTTTTAACTATTTCATCAACTAATTCGCTAATATTAAATTCTTCATCTTTTTCAAGGTATGACGAGCTCGTAAATTGCAAATATTCATTGAGCATTTTTTCCATTTCGTTAATGTCTTCGGATAATTTTTTACTTAATTCTTTATCTTTTATAAATGCTATTTGTAATTTCATTCTTGTTAAAGGAGTTCTTAAGTCGTGGCTAATGCCAGATAACATTTCTGATCTTTGATTAAGATGTCTTAAAATTCTTTTTCTCATTCTATCAAATTCATAACCAGCTTGTCTGATTTCTGCTGCACCTGAGGGTTTAAATTCATCAATTTCTTCCCCCCGACCAAATTTTTCAGCTGCTTTTGCTAGATTAGTTATTGGTCTAGTTTGATTTTTTAGAAAAATTAATGAAATTAAAATCATTATTATTGCAGGAACTGTTATCCAAAGTGCAAAGATACGAGCCGAGGAAGTCGTCACTCTATCTCTTGGAACTAAAAACTTAAAATACCCAGACTGATATTTTATTCTAATATCAATTAACTCTTTGTATGAGGTTGTATCAAACCAATAATTTCCATTTCCAAACTTTGACTTAAGTTCCCTTCTTAGAGTTCTATCTATTGGGCTAAACCATCTTTCGTCAACAATATAAGTAAATTTTTCATTATCTATAAAATCAATATTTAAATCCTGGTAAACTGAAAAAACATTTTTTATTTCATCTTTTTTATAAATTTCATCAGAATAAACTTCTATGAAAGTATTAATTTCATTTACTAACGCTTTAGTCATACCTTTGTTGGTCTTGATCCAAAGGCTATCGAAAAAAACAATAGTAATTACCAATTGTAAAACTATGACTGGAACAGCAACAATTAATAAAGCTCTGTAAAATAATCTTTTTGGAAGTATATTTTTAAAAAATTTACTCAATCCATAGAACATATCCAGCTCCTCTTATTGTTTGTAAAAACTTTGGATTTTTTGGATCAATTTCAATTTTTTTTCTAAGTCTTGTGATAATAACATCTATTGATCTCTCTTTATCAAGCTCAGTTAAAATACCAATATCTTCCCGTGAAAAAGTTTTACCAGGATTATTAATCATTTTTTCTAAAATCTTTTTCTCTGTGTTGTTAATTTTGTATTCTGTATTTTTCTTGATAATTAATTGTTTATTTAAATCAATTTTAATATTTTCAAATTGTATCACACGTTTTTGATCACTTTTTTTTGTTTTTCGAATTATATTTTGAATTCTCAATATTAACTCTTTAGGTTCGAAAGGTTTTGGAAGATAGTCATCAGCACCAACTTCTAAACCTTCAACCCTTTCATCTGCCTCACCTTTTGCAGTTAGTAAAATGACAGGTGTATCCAGTTTTTTTTGATTTTCTTTGATAAACTCTAAGCCACTTTTTCCAGGCATCATAATATCTAGTACGATCAGATCAAATTTGATTATTTGTATTTTTTCAAAAGCATCCTCTGCACTATTAGCAGTTGTAACAAGGTAATTATTTTCATTTAAATATTTTTTAACAAGAGTTCTGATGCCCTCATCATCATCAACAACTAGAATATGAGCTATAAAATTATCCATTAATTATTTTTTTTAAAACATTATCAAAGTTAATGACCTCTTCTGAGCTTGAATTAAGTAACGCGCTATGAATTCTTTTTTTTTGGATTTCAAAAATTTCATTAAATATTTTTTTTCCTTTATCATTAAGAAATACATGTTTTATTCTTGTATCCTGCTCATCTTTTTTAAAAATTATTATGTCTAGTTTAATTAGATCTTTTAAAACTCTATTAAGGCTTTGCTTGGTTACTTTAAGTCTTTTAAGCAATTCTGAAATAGTGATCCCTTCATACATGGATAACAAATGAATAACTTTTTGGTGTGCTAGGCCAATTTTATACTTATTTAATATCTTTTTTGAGTCTGAAAATGTTTCTCTGTAGCCTATAAAAAGCTTTTCAATCAAATCTTTTAATTGATCGTCTTTCAAATATAAAAGTTGTTTCATTATTGGTAAGTTATATTGACATATTACAGATACAAAGATATTTTTTCAGTAAGAATTTTTTTATTTCATAATGATACCCTACGATAAAAGATCAGGTAAAATATGGTACAATGGCGAATTAGTCGATTGGTCTGATGTTAAGGTTCATGTTCTGAGCCATGGATTACATTATGCGAGCTGTGTTTTCGAGGGAGAACGTGTGTATGATGGTTCAATTTTTAAATTAGAAGAACATACTTCAAGATTATTTTACTCCGCAAAGAGAATGGGAATTGAAATACCGTATAGCGAAGATGAAATTAATAAAGCGAGCAATAAAATAATTTCTACTCAAAAAGTAGAGAATGGATATGTTAGACCCGTAGTTTGGAGAGGTAGTGAAATGATGGCTATTTCAGCTCAGCAAACAAAAATTCATGTAGCAATTGCAACTTGGGAGTGGGGTTCATATTTTGATCCTAAACTTAAGGTTGAAGGTATTAAATTAAATATTTCAAACTGGCGAAGACCCGCCCCTAATACTATTCCTTGGGACACAAAAGCTTCTGGATTATATATGATTTGTACCCTTTCAAAACACGAAGCTGAAAAGCAAGGCTATACAGACTCACTTATGTTAGATCATGAGGATAATATCGCAGAAGCGACTGGAGCAAATATTTTTTTCAAAGATAAAAATGGTGAACTACACACTCCAATACCAGATTCTTTTTTAGATGGAATTACTCGAAGAACTGTGATTCAAATTGCAAAATCTAAAAACATCAAAGTACATGAGAGAAAAATAAAACCAGAAGAATTAAAAGATTTCGTTGGATGTTTTTTAACAGGCACTGCAGCTGAAGTAACCCCTGTATCTACTATTGCAGATTATCAATTTAAAGTTTGCGATTTGATAATTGATTTAAATGAGAGCTATTTAGCTTTGGTGAAAAAGAAAAAAGCTGCTTAATCTTTATTGTCTTCTGATATAGCGTGGTCTATTCCTTTTCGTATATACTCATAACCTGTAAACAGAGTCAAAGCTGCTGATAGCCATAATAAAATTATACCAATAGTTTGAGCATTATAGTCTTGAAAATTGATAATTTTATTTCCTGTATCTCCAGAAAGTAAAAGACCAATTGAGACCATTTGTAAAACTGTTTTTAATTTTGCTAGATTAGATACAGGTAGTTTAATTTTACCTTTTGCTAAAAATTCCCTAAGACCAGATATTAATATTTCTCTTGTTAAAATTATAATTGCAGCAATAACCTCATAATTTTTAATTGTGCCATCCATAACTAATAAAATTAGAGCTGCAGCTACAATAATTTTGTCTGCTATTGGATCTAATAATTCCCCCAATTTAGACTCTTCTCCAAGTAGTCTAGCCAACATTCCATCTAAAAAATCTGTAAATGATGCAATTATAAATAACACTAAAGCAGTTAGATCTCCGTAAAATCCAGGTAAATAGAAAGCTAAAACAAAAAAGGGTACAATTAAAATTCTACCGACAGTTAATATGTTTGGTATTTTTCTAAGCATAATCTCTATTCGTGAAAGAAGTTATATATCTTTTTTGCAACTTTTTCCTCAACACCATCAACTGATTTTATTTCATCTAGACTTGCAGACTCTACTGCTCGAGCAGATCCAAAATGATTTAATAAAGCCCTTTTTCTGATAGATCCAATACCCTCAATCTGGTCTAGCAAAGACTTACTTATGCCTCTTTTTCTCTTAGCTCTATGAGCACTAATTGCAAAACGATGAGACTCATCTCTTATTCTTTGAAGAAAGAAAAGAGTAGGGTCATTTTTATTGAATTTATATTCTTTGCCATTATGAAAAAAAGTTTCATTACCACTATTTCTAAATTTTCCTTTAGCAATCGCGATAATCGGTATTTCGTGAAGTCCTAATTCATTTAAAGAGTCTCTTGCAACAGAATATTGACCTTTTCCGCCATCAACTATTACTAAATCAGGAAAGGAGAGATAATTGTCTTTTTCTTGAATTGCTCTTTTAAACCTTCTATTCAATACTTCTCGCATCATTCCGTAATCATCTTGTTCATTCTTTTTAGATTTAATGTTAAATTTTCGATATCTTTTCTTAATAAAACCTTCTTCACCGAATGCAATTAAGGCCCCGACACTATTTGTTCCTTGAATATGGCTATTATCATAAACCTCTACTAAATTTATATTTGTCTCAAGATTAAATTTACCCGCAACTGAGTCAAATAATTCTCTATTATTCTGACTTTCATAAAGTTTTCGATTTAAACTTTCTTTTGCATTTTTGGTTGCTTGATTGATAACTTTTAGTTTTGACCCTTTTTTTGCAACAGATAAATTTACTTGTTTACCTTCTTTTTTAGAGAGAGTTTTTTCTATCAGATTTTTTTCTTTTATTTCTTCAGAAATTATTATCGATGAAGGTACACTTTTATTTTCATAAAATTGTGAAACAAAAGAATTAAGTATATTACTTAGACTTTCATCTGGATCATGTTTTGGAAAAAATGCCTGGTTACCCCAATTTTGTTTTGAGCGATAAAAAAAAACCTGAATACAGGTTTTTCCAGACTCTTTATAACCTGCAATCACATCGGCCTCAATTAAATTTGCTTCATTAATTCTTTGGGAAGATTGAATAATATTTAATGATTTTATTCTATCTCTCAAAATCACAGCTTTCTCAAAATCTAAATCTTCACTAGCTTTTTCCATCTGATCTGAAAGACTTTTTTGAATTTTTCTTGATTTTCCTGAAACGAACTCTATCGCATCATCAACAGTTTTCTTATAGTCTTCCTTTTCGACATATCCAACACAAGGTCCAGAACACCTTTTAATTTGATAAAGAATGCATGGTCGTTCTCGATTTTTGAAAACTGAATCATCGCATACTCTTAAATGGAAAATTTTTTGTATCATCTTTATAGTCCAATTTGCTGATCCAGCTGATGCAAATGGACCAAAATAAAAACCTTCTTTGGTTTTTTTTCCTCTGTGTCGTCTTATCTGAGGCCAGACATCTTTATTACCAATAAATATAAAAGGAAAAGACTTATCATCTCTAAGTAAAATATTAAATTTTGGTTTGTGCTTTTTAATTAAGTTGGCTTCAAGCAGTAAAGCCTCACTTTCATTTGAGGTAGTTGTAATCTCAAGTTTTTTCGTTTGAGATAACATTCTCTCTGTTCTTATAATATGATTTTTTTCTGCAATATAACTTTTAAGTCTATTAGGTAAATTTTTTGCTTTACCAACATAAAGAATTTCTCCTTTGTCGTTAAGCATTCGATAAACACCAGGTAGTTTAGGTATTAATGGTAGTTCTTTTTTAATTACTTCTTTTCCAATTTCAGAACTTATCATGACTTCTTTTTTTGGTAATTTGTATACCAACTGATGAGCATTGTTTTAAAATCTCTAATTTTTCAATTTTGAGCATTATTTTTGCAATCCTTTTATCCTTAAACAATTCATCAAAAACAGACTCTGCAAGTGTTTCTAAAAAATTATAATGTTTCTTTTTTACTAGTTTTGTAATTAATTTTACAATTGTGCTGTAGTTGACAATAGATTTAATATCTTTGTCATTTGAAGGCTTTTTATCTTGATAGTCAATTTCAAGGCTAAACTTAACTTTTTGAGGTTTTTCTTTTTCAAAATCATAGTATCCAAGTTTTAAATCTAAAATTAATTCATTGATAAGAATCTTTTTCTCATAATTAAATAAGCTTTTGGACTTATCAATTTTTACAATTTTAAGATTATTTTTTTTCACTCTTTACCTCTCATTATATCTGGTGTTTGCCAGTTTAAACTTTGACCACTATCTATAGCTAAAATTTGACCAGTAATAGAGCTGTTTTTAATAAAAAAGTCAACTGCATCACAAATCTCTTTTACATCAACTTGTTTTTTGAGAGGTGTTGCTAAATATTGATTCTTAAAGTGTTTTTTGGATTGTCTTTTATTCTTAATTGTTGGTCCAGGTGCTATACCGTTTACCCTTATATTAGGTGCTAAACTCATAGCACTAGTTTTTGTAAGAGTATAAAGTCCAGTTTTACTAATTGTGTATGAAAAAAAGAAAGGAGTTAGTTTAAAAACTCTCTGATCAATTATATTAATTATGTTATTATTTTTACCTCTTATATTTTTTGAGAATTCTTTCGATAAAAGGGCAGGGGCTTTAAGATTTGTTGAAATGTGATTTTCCCAACTTTTAGAACTAAAGTTTTCAAGTTTATCATTTTCGAATAAAGATGCATTGTTAATTAGACAATCAAAATATTTTAATTTTGATTTAGCAAACTTCATAATTTTCATGACATCTTTTTCTTTACTAAGATTTCCTTTAACTAAATAAATTTTAGACCCATAATTTTGAAGTTTCTTTTTTAAATTTTCAGCTTTTGCTTTTGATTTATTATAATGAATTATAATTTGTTTATTTGGCCCTGATAATTTTTCAGCTATTGCAGCACCTATTCTAGTTGCTCCACCAGTAATTATTATCCTCTGTGCTTCCATTTTTTATCTTTTTTTTTAGTAACCTTAGTTCCCGGCATTCCCATTGTCGATCTACCTTTTGGATAAAGTTTATTTTTTACATCGTATTGTCTTATTTTTGGATTTAATGTGATCTCTAGCTCTGTACTTTCTAGTTTTCTAATCTCATCTCTTATTTTAGCCGCTTCTTCAAATTCTAGATTTGATGCTGCTTCCTTCATTTTTTTGTCTAAAGCTTTCAAGTGTTTTTTAAGATTTCCTCCAACATTTGAGCCTTCACTAATTTTAACGTAGTCTTTTTCATAAACACTTTCCAAAATATCATTAATCTCTTTTTTTACAGTCTTCGCATCAATTTTATGTTTTTTATTATAATCTAATTGAATTTTTCTTCTTCTTTCAGTTTCTTGAATCGCTTTTTTTATACTTTTAGTTTCTTTATCTGCATAAAGAATTACTTTGCCATCGACGTTTCTAGCGGCCCTACCTATAGTTTGAATTAATGAAGTTTCTGATCTTAAAAAACCCTCTTTATCTGCATCTAAAATTCCAACTAAAGCACACTCTGGAATATCTAAACCTTCTCTTAATAAGTTAATTCCTACGAGAACATCAAAAACTCCCATTCTTAGATCTCTCATGATCTCTATTCTTTCAAGGGTATCAATATCGGAATGTAGATATCTCACTTTTACACCATTTTCATGAAGATACTCTGTCAAATCTTCAGCCATCTTTTTTGTGAGAGTTGTCACCAAAACTCTATGATTATTTTCAATCACTTTTTTGCACTCATGCATTAAATCATCAACTTGGTTTTTCGCAGGCCTTATTTCTACAGGTGGATCAATCAAGCCTGTTGGTCTTATGACTTGGTCGATAAATTTACCTTTCGTTTGTTCTAATTCCCAAGGTCCTGGTGTTGCAGAAACAAATACAGTTTGTGTTCTCATTAAATCCCATTCTTCAAATTTAAGAGGCCTATTATCCATACATGATGGAAGTCTAAAACCATATTCTGCTAAAGTGCTTTTTCTTGATCTATCTCCTTTATACATTCCATTTAGTTGCGGAACAGTTACGTGACACTCATCGACAAAAATCAGAGTATTGTCTGGAAAGTATTCAAAGAGTGTAGGGGGTGGTTCCCCCGGTTTTCTCCCTGATAAAAATCTAGAATAATTTTCTATCCCTGCACATGACCCAGTTGCTTCAATCATTTCTAGGTCAAATTTGGTTCTTTCCTCTAATCGTTGTGCCTCTAATAATTTATTTTCAGATTTATGTTTTTTAAGAGTTATATCTAATTCTTTTTTTATATTTATTATCGCTTGTTCAATGGTGGGTTTTGGAGTGATATAATGACTATTAGCGTAGACTTTTACGAGACTTAAGTCCCTAACTTTATCTCCAGTTAATGGATCGAATTCTTCAATTTGTTCAAGTTTATCTCCAAATAAGCTTAATCTCCATGCTCGATCCTCTAGATGGGATGGAAAAATTTCTAAATACTCACCACGAGCTCTAAAGGTACCTCTATAAAAATTTTGATCATTTCTTTTATATTGTAATGCAACTAAAGACTTAATAATTTGTTCTCTGTTGTAATCATAATTTTTTTGGAGTGTTAAAGTCATTTTACTATAAGCTTCAACAGAGCCTAGCCCATAAATACATGATACACTGGCTACAATTAGAACATCATCTCTCTCCAAAAGAGATCTTGTTGCGGAATGTCTCATCCTGTCTATTTGCTCATTTATCGATGCTTCTTTTTCAATGTATGTATCTGATCTTGGAACGTAAGCCTCTGGAGTATAGTAATCGTAATAAGATACAAAATATTCTACAGCATTATCAGGAAAAAAAGTTTTCATTTCACCATATAGCTGTGCAGCAAGTGTTTTATTAGGAGCTAAAATTAATGCTGGTCTGTTGGTGGCCTCAATTACTTTGGCCATTGTAAATGTTTTGCCCGAACCAGTCACACCAAGTAATACTTGATTAAATTCCTCTTTATTTGCACCATTTACTAATTTTTTAATTGCATCGGGTTGATCGCCTGCAGGTTTAAAATCAGATTTAATTTTGAATTTTTTACCACCTTCAAGTTTTCCACTGATTTTTGAGTTTTTACTCTGAATATCCGTAATTAAATCTTGATATGTATTTTCCATATATTAAAGAACGTAGTAGAATTAATTTTTATTTCAATGAGCATAATATCAGATAGTCTAAAAAGAATTAAGCCATCCCCAACAATTGCCGTTACTCAGAAAGCAAGAGAATTAAGAGCAGCTGGAAAAGATGTAATTGGTCTTGGTGCTGGGGAGCCAGATTTTGATACTCCAGTAAATATAAAAAATGCAGCGATCAAAGCTATCAAAAGGGGAGACACTAAGTACACTGCTGTTGATGGCACGCCTGAACTTAAAAAGGCTATCATCAAAAAATTTAAAAGAGAAAATAAACTGAACTACTCTTTAGATCAAATAACTGTTGGCACAGGTGGTAAACAAGTTCTTTATAATGCTTTTATGGCAACTCTAAATAAAGGTGACGAAGTAATTATACCAGCCCCTTTTTGGGTATCATATCCTGATATGGTTTTATTGGCAGGTGGAAAACCAAAAATAGTAAAATGCACAGCAGCGGAGGGTTTTAAATTAACTCCAAAAAAATTAAAAAAAGCAATATCTAAAAAAACTAAATGGATAATCCTTAATTCTCCATCTAATCCAACAGGAGCAGGGTATTCAAAAAAAGAAATTTATAATTTAGCTAAGATTTTAATTCGAAATAAGAAAATTTTTATTTTAAGTGACGATATTTATGAGCATGTTAGATATGACAACTTTAATTTTTTCACGATAGCTCAAGTTTCAAAATTGAAAGATAGGACACTTACCATGAATGGAGTAAGTAAATCATACGCAATGACGGGATGGAGAATAGGTTATGCCGCAGGTCCTAAAGAAATAATTAAAGCAATTGGAAAAATTCAATCTCAATCTACTTCAAATCCATCTTCAATAAGTCAGGCAGCAGCAGTTGAGGCATTAAATGGAAAGCAGGGTTTTATAAAAACTAGAGCAAAAGCATTTAAAGAGAGGAGAAATTTTGTTGTTAAAAGTCTTAATAATATAAAAGGAATTAATTGTTTGACTCCTAATGGTGCATTTTATGTGTTCCCAAGTTGTAAAGGATTATTAAATAAAAAAACAAAATTAAAAACAGACACTCATTTTGTTCAAAAATTACTTGAAAAGGAGAATGTTGCCGTAGTTCAAGGATCAGCTTTTGGCTTAGATGGTTATTTTAGAATTTCATATGCTACTTCAATGAATAATTTAAAAAAAGCTATGTTGAGAATTAAATCTTTCTGTGAAGGATTAAATAAATAATTATTTTTGACTTAAAATCTTTTTTGCTGGAATCGTTTTTTTTATCCAAGAATTCGGAATTGAATTAAATCCTTTTAATGCAGCGAAGTATGCTCCAGTGAAATTTGCTCTAGAGCAATTGCAACCACCTGCCTTTATTGTTTTTAATATAGCTTCTTTATAATTTCTTGAATTAATTATTGTGTATATTGAACTATTAAAAGTTCCTGGATAACTACATGCCATGCCAAGCTTTTTAATAGTAATAGGATGAAATTTTGAATTTAATCTTCTTATTTTTTTAATATCATTAACAATAACTTTAAATGATGTACTTTTTTTAAATTTTTTAATAAATTCATGAACTGGATCTTTGGCTCCTTTAAGAGCAAAATCAATTATATAAAATTTTGCTAATGCATATTTTAAACTAATTTTTGAAGCAGTCACAATTCTTATGATTTTTTCTAGACTTTTGAAATCATAACCATAAAGAAAGTATGGAAGTGCAGCACAAAACCCATCAGATTCATTAACTTTTACTCCACCCGAAATCTTCTTATTTGATTTAATATTGTTTACAGTTTCTATAATATTTTGGTGTATCCATGGTCCTTTGATCATACCACGCCAATCTTTTACTTTTTTATATTTTGATCTGAGATTCAAATTTTTCCAATATTCACTTCCAGGACCAAAATTCTTCAGAATATTTTTTTTAAATTCTTTATCTATATCTTCATAATTTTCTAGAAGTGTTTGAAACATAACTTGTCCAATTTCATTATAACCTGATACTTTCCCAGTTTTTATATTGTAGAAAGGACTTTTATTTTTTTTTAAAAAAGTAAAGTCTTTTTTACCTTTAATATAGGAATTTAGTTTTTTTTGATTGTATACCCAGTGTAATGGTCTTGCAGCTGCATCAGCAACTGTTGCTCCTAAAAATACATGAAGGTTATTTTTCACTTTAATGTGATAAAAACTTCTCAGCCTCTAGTGCTGCCATACAACCCATACCAGCAGCAGTCACTGCTTGTCTAAATGTTTTATCTTTTACATCTCCAGCCGCATAAACGCCTGGTACATTAGTCTCTGTTGAATCTGGTTTTGTTATTAAATACCCCTCTTTATCCATACTTAATTGATTTTTAAATAATTGTGTAGCAGGATCATGTCCAATTGCGATGAAGACACCATCTAGTTTAATTTCATCAATTTTATTTGTTTTAACATTCTTAATTTTAATTCCTTTAACATTTTTTGGATCTTTATCACCAATAACGTCTTCAACAACACTATCCCAAATAATTTCAATTTTTTTATTCTCCATAAGTTTTTTTTGAAGCATTTTTTCAGCTCTTAAATTATCTCTTCTATGAATTAATTTTACTTTTGATGCAAATTTCGTAAGAAACATCGCTTCCTCAACAGCTGCATTACCTCCTCCAACAACAGCAACTTCTTTGTCTTTAAAGAAAAAACCATCACATGTTGCACATGCGGATACTCCAAAACCTCTAAACTCTTGTTCTGATTTTAAATTTAACCATCTTGCTTGTGCACCTGTTGAAATTATAATACTATCAGCAGTGTACTTTTGACCAGTGTCACCAATGGCTTCAAACGGTGTTTTTTTTAAATCTACTGAACTAATGTGATCTTCAATCATTTCTGTTCCAACTGCTTTTGCTTGCTCTTTCATTTGATCCATAAGCCAAGGACCCTGAATAACATCAGCAAACCCTGGAAAATTTTCAACATCCGTTGTTGTAGTTAATTGTCCACCTGGCTCTGAACCATAAACTAAAATTGGATTTAACATTGCTCTTGCTGCGTAAACAGCTGCTGTATATCCAGCTGGACCAGACCCAATTATTAACACTTTTGTGTGTTTAGTTGGATTTTGACTCATATGAAAGCTATATAGTGATTAATGACTAAATTAAAAGGTTTATTATTGACCGAGGGTATGCACGGCATGATTAGCCAAGCTGAAGGACTTGCCAAAGCTTTAGGTTTAGATTTTATACACGAGAAAATTGAACTGAATAATTTTTGGAGAATGATACCTCCAAAATTTACACCAATTAAAAGGTTTGTTTTTAAAAATAATATCTTGGGAAAGTTTAATGTTGTAATCTCCTGTGGGAGAAAAAGTGTAATTCCTTCAATTTTCCTTAAAAAAAAGTTTGGAAATAAAATTATGAGTATTCATATCCAAGATCCGAAGGTATCTTTAAATAATTTCGATTTTGTAATTGCTCCAGAACATGATGATCTAAAAGGTGAAAACGTACTATCAACTAAAGGGGCCATCCACTATCTACGAGAAAGTGAATTAGATGATAATATAAACTATTTAAAACCAAAAATTCAAAAAGAAAAAGTAGTTGTACTTGTTGTTGGTGGTCCAAATAAATATTATAATTTTAGGGATAATGTAATTGAAGAAATTTTCCATAAAATCAAAAAAAATTTTCTTGATAATGGCTACCAATTAATTTTTATTCCTTCAATGAGAACCCCTCAAAGAATTATTGATAAAGCTAAAGATTTCTATAACGAGGATCAAATTATTATTTCAGATGTTGATAAAAGATCTTATTTATCATCACTTAAGTTAGCAGACCATATAGTAGTAACTTGCGATTCAACCTCCATGATATCTGAGGCTGCAATAACAGGTAAACCTATATATGTAGCCGATATGCCGGCAATTAGGAATAATTATCGTTTCAAAAAATTTTTTGAGTTATTCAAATCTTTAGATATTATAAGAAATTTAGAGTCTTCTGTTGAGAGTTGGAATTATAAAAAACTTAATGAAACTGATAGAATAGCAGGTTATATAGAAAAAAAATTTAAAGATTATGACTTTTCTTAATTCAATTTTAAATAACTCAAAAAAATACGTATCTCCTTTTAATCATTGGGAATACAATAATGCCCTAAGTGATGAAGCAATTAAAGAAATTGAAAAAGCAGACATTCCTGATATCAGCCAACACAATCTTAATTATGATGGAACAAGAGCTATTGATGGTGGTGCGGCAGAATTTAGAGAAGGAATAGCATCTGGAGGGAAAGCAATTAAGTTTAGATGTTTTGTCACAAAAGAAAATGCCTCACAATTTCCAAATTTGGTAAAATTTATTGGTGAACTTCAATCAAAGGAAACTTGTAATGTAATTTCAAAAATGATCGATAAAGATTTATCTAATTCATATGTTAGAGTGGAAATAATATGCGATCGTGAAGGTTTTTGGCTTAAACCGCATTGTGATATTAAAGAAAAATTAATGTCAGGTTTAATTTTTGTAAATAATGCTAAAGAGTCAGAAGATTTAGGTACCGATTTTTATAATGAAAAATTAGAAAAGGTTAAAACTGTTCCTTACAAACATAATTATGGATATTTATTTACTAGTGGACCTAATACATGGCATGGTATGGAAAAAAAAAGGATTATTAAGGAAAGAAGATGTATTCAGGTAAATTATGTTACTTTTCCAACTGATTGGAAAGTTGAGTAATTAACCAAAAAAACTCGAATATAAACCTATCAAACTAAATACACTCACTATTAAACAGATTCCTGTTACTGCTTTTAACTGATCTCCATCTTCATGAATATTTGTTTTGTCATAAAGTTTCCAATATGTACATTTATCTGGATTAGTGGTTTTTGATTTTAAAAATTTTTTTTTGATAGGAAGTTTTAATAGTTGAGCACTAAAAATTTCACTTTTTTTAGATGCGTCTTCAACAGTATATTGACTAACTTCTGAACTCATTTAAATAAATTTTAAAAAATAAATTTGATGAATACAACCTAACGATTATTCATTTTGGGCTATTATTCTCTAGAAAAAAAATAATACAACTTTGAATTGTAATATTATTTTAGTTCTTGTAGAGCAATTATATTAAGCTTTTTTGTTTTAAGAGATTTTATTGCCTCCAAACACGCTTGAGCAGTTGACATATTTGTACAATACGGAACTTTATTTTTTAAAGTTGCTCTTCTGAGTGCAATAGCATCGTTTATTCGATGCTCGCTATTTCCTCCACCAGTATTGATTACAAGTGCTATTCTTTTTGAATCTAAAATATCTACTATGTGAGGTGTTCCACTGCTGACTTTATTTATAATTTTACATTTCATTCCATGTTTTCGAATGTATTCTGCAGTGCCTTTTGTTGCACTTAACTTAAAATTTAATTTAATTAAATCTTTAGCCAGACCTATTCCCTCATCCTTATGAGAGTTTTTCAAAGATATAAATGCAAGACCATTTTTTGGAAGTGAATTCGCAGCAGCGATTTGACTTTTTGCAAATGCCATGCCAAAATTTTTATCAAACCCCATTACTTCACCTGTTGATTTCATTTCTGGACCAAGAAGTAAGTCGCTATTTGGAAATTTGTTAAAAGGAAATACCGCTTCCTTTACTGCATACATTCCTTTTGATTTTTCTTTTAAATTAAATTTCAATAATTTCTCTCCAGCCATTACTCTCGATGCAATTTTTGCTAATGGTAAACCTTTTGCTTTAGATACAAAGGGTACAGTTCTACTTGCTCGAGGGTTTACTTCAATCACATAAATTTCATCTTTTTTTATTGCAAATTGGATATTCATGAAACCTTTGACTTTTAAAGCTAACGCTAGTTTTTTAGTTTGATTTTCAATTTCCTTAACTAAAAATGGCTTGATTGATATTGGAGGCAAACTACAAGCGGAGTCCCCAGAATGAATACCAGCTTCTTCAATATGCTGCATAATTCCAGCTACATATACCTCTTTACCATCAGATATTGCATCAACATCAACTTCCATTGCATGATCAATAAATTTGTCAATTAAAATTGGATTTTTTTCTGCAGCTTTAAATGCTTCCTCAATAAAATTTCTTAATTGACCTTTTTCATAAACTATTTCCATTGCTCTTCCACCCAAAACATATGATGGTCTTACCATTAAAGGTAATCCAATTTTATCAGCAATCTTGATCGCTTCTTTATAAGTTTTGGCAATTCCACTTTCTGCCTGTTTTAATTTTAATTTATTTAATAAATTTCTAAATCTATCTCTATCCTCTGCTAAATCTATAGAGCTGTATTGAGTTCCTAAAATAGGTAATTTGTGTTGATGTAAAAATTTAGCAATTTTAATTGGAGTTTGTCCTCCAAACTGGGCAATTATGCCAATTAAGTTCCCATTCATCTGTTCTTTTTTAATGATATTAAAAACGAATTCTTCTTTTAAGGGTTCAAAATAAAGTCGATCACTAGTATCGTAATCGGTAGAGACAGTCTCAGGATTACAATTTACCATGATTGTTTCGAAACCAGCGTCTTTTAAAGAAAAGCTTGCTTGACAACAACAATAATCAAATTCTATTCCTTGACCAATTCTATTCGGCCCACCTCCTAGAATAATAATCTTTTTTTTACTAGTTGGTTCTGCCTCACATTCTGAAACTATTGAAAAGTTTCTTTGATAAGTTGAATACATGTATGGAGTGAAAGATTTAAATTCAGCAGCACAAGTATCAACTTTTTTATAAACAGGTAATATTTTTAGTGCTATCCTTTTTTTTCTAACAATATCCTCAGAAAGATTTGTTAATTCTGATAATTTTTTGTCTGAGAAACCTATAGATTTTATCCTATTAAATTCTGTAAAATTTCTTGGTAATCCTATTTTTTTTAATTTTATTTCGCAATTAACAATTTCTTTGATTTGGCCCAGAAACCATGGGTCAATTTTAGATAATTTAAAAATCTTATCTAAACTAATTTTTTTTCTTATCCCCTCAGCAACTAGTAAAATTTTGTTTGGAATATTTTCTTTTAGTTTTTTTTCAATTTGTCGTTTTGATAAATTAAATATTCTATCAAGACCCGAGAAACCAGTTTCTAATGATATCAAAGCTTTTTGAAGAGATTCTTTAAAATTTCTCCCTATTGCCATAGCCTCACCAACAGATTTCATTGAAGTACCAAGAGTGGCTGGGGAGGATGAAAATTTTTCAAAAGTAAACCTTGGTATCTTGGTAACTACATAATCTATACTTGGTTCAAAAGATGCAGGGGTAATTTTAGTAATTTCATTTTTGAGTTCATCTAAAGTATATCCGACAGCTAATTTTGCTGCTACTTTTGCAATTGGAAATCCAGTTGCTTTAGATGCCAAAGCTGATGATCTTGATACACGTGGGTTCATTTCAATTATAACCATTCGACCATTTTTAGGATTAATAGCAAATTGAACATTGGATCCACCTGTCTCAACACCAATCTTTCTTAAACATGCGATAGATGCATTTCTCATGACCTGGTATTCTTTATCAGTGAGAGTAAGAGCTGGCGCAACTGTTACCGAGTCACCTGTATGTATCCCCATTGGATCAATATTCTCAATGGAACAAATAATGATACAGTTATCTTTCTTATCTCTAACGACTTCCATCTCAAATTCTTTCCACCCCTCCAAGCATTCTTCAACTAAAACCTGGCTAACAGGAGACTCGTGTAGTCCGTTTTTTATAATTTTGAGATAGTCTTTCTTTGTTTTTGCTATTCCTCCACCAAGTCCACCAAGTGTGAAAGCAGGTCTTATGATTGCGGGTAATCCAATTTTTTTCAGAACTGTTGTAGCTTGATTATTGTTGTTTACGATTTCAGATTTAGGTAAATCTAAGCCAATTTCTATCATATTTTTTCTAAACTTTTTTCTATCTTCAGCATTTGAGATTGCCTTTGAATTAGCTCCAATAAGTTCAATTCTATATTTTTTTAAAATCCCTTTTTTTTCAGCTCCCATAGCTAAGTTTAGTGCAGTTTGACCGCCCATTGTAGGAAGAATCGCATCAGGTCTTTCTTTTTTAAGAATTTTTTCTAAAACATCTAAAGTTATTGGTTCAATATAGGTTTTATCTGCAACATCTGGATCTGTCATGATAGTTGCAGGATTAGAATTTATCAAAATCACCTTATAGCCTTCATCTTTAAGAGCTTTGCAAGCTTGTGTTCCTGAATAATCAAATTCACATGCTTGTCCGATGATGATTGGGCCAGCTCCTACAACTAATATTTTTTTAATGTCTTTTCTTTTTGGCATTTCTTTTTATGTTATGAATAAATTCTTGAAATAAATAAACACTATCTTGTGGCCCTGGATTGGACTCAGGATGATACTGAACAGAAAATACTGGTTTATTTTTTAATCTTATGCCCTCGATACTTCCATCGAATAAAGATTGATGAGTAACCTCAATATTTTTTGGCAACGTTTCTTTTACCACTTCAAATCCATGATTTTGACTAGTGATTTCAACATTATCATGAATTAAATTTTTTACTGGATGATTTGCTCCTCTATGACCTAATTTCATTTTTTTTGTTTTACCACCAAGAGCTAGTGCGAGAATTTGATGACCTAAACAAATACCAAATATTGGTAAATTCTTTTTAATAAGGTCTTTGATAATGTTGATCGCGTATTTGCCAGTCGCTGCTGGATCCCCAGGCCCATTAGATAAAAAAATTCCATTTGGCTTAAGACTCAATATTTTTTCTGCAGAAGTCTTACACGGAACAACAGTAACTTTACAATTAAAGTTCGAAAAATATCTTAAAATATTTTTTTTTATCCCATAGTCAATTGCAACAATATGCAAAGACTTTTTTAAATTTTTCTCAAAACCAGTTTCTTTTTTCCAAGTTTTAAGCCCTTTCCAAATATAATTTTTTCTGGTGGATACGACCTCTGCAAGATCTAAATTTTTTAAACCACTCCATTTTATTGTTGTATTTGTGAGTTTGCTTATACTAAATTTTCCTTTATTTGAATAACAAATGGTACCTTTAGGAGCCCCTTTATCCCTAATGAAATTTGTAAGGTTTCTAGTATCTAATCCAGTGATTCCAATAATTTTGTTTTTTTTAAGCCAATAATCTAAATGTAAAAATGATCTATAATTTGAGGGATTAGTTATTTCAGAATTAAAAATTACTCCTCTAGTCCAGATTTTATCTGACTCATGATCCTCCTGATTTGTTCCAACATTTCCAATGTGAGGAAAAGTAAAATTAATAATTTGACCTGCATAAGAAGGGTCAGATATGATCTCTTGATACCCAGTTAACGACGTATTAAAACACACCTCTCCTGTTGCAACGCCTTCATAACCAATTCCTATACCTTTAAAAACTTTCTTGTTTTCAAGAACTAAAATACCTGTATGTGTTTTTAAAATTTTTGATCTATTTTTTTTTGCTTTTTTGATCAATTACAACTCATGAGTTAAAGGTTAATACAATAAAAGGTTTATTATCGCAACAGAGATGTATTATAAAATTGTAAAAAAACAATTTTTCTTTTGAAGAATTTTTTCTTTAAAGTAGATTAAAGATTATGTCCTTAAAAGAGACCATAGAAACTGAATATAAAAAGTCCCTTAAATCAAAAGATAAAACTAAAATCTCAACTTACAGGTTAATTCTATCCTCCATCAAGGATTTGGATATCTTAAATAGATCTGGTCCAGATAAAAAAGAGACTGACGATGACGATATTAAAAAATTATTTAAGAAGATGATGAAACAAAGAGCCGAATCAATTGAAATTTATAAAAAAAATAATCGGTCTGATCTTTTGGAAATAGAGCAAAATGAATATGATATTTTATCAAGTTTTTTACCAAAACAATTAAATGAGAAAGATACAAAAAAAATATGTGAGGATATAATATCTAAAGTAGGTGCT
>CACMUH010000004.1:0-72726 GCA_902616875.1 uncultured Pelagibacteraceae bacterium | reverse complement strand
TTGGAAGATTCCCTTTTTGTGCATAACTATTATATCCATCAAGATCTCCACCCATAACCATCTCACCTTTATCTGATTGACTAATATAAAAATGTCCAGCACCAAAGGTTACCACTCCATCTAAAACTGGTTTCACTGGCTCAGAAACACAAGCTTGTAACAAATGAGTTTCTATAGGAAGTGTCATATTAAGTTTTTCTGCTAAAACATTTGTGCTGCCAGCTACACACAATCCAATTTTTTTTGATTTAATATCTCCTCTAGATGTTCTCAAACCTGTTATTTTTCCTGCCTCAATATCAAATCCTGTTACTTCACAATTTTGAATTATATCGACACCCATTGAGTCAGCTTGTCTAGCATAACCCCATGCGACCGCATCATGTCTTGCTGTACCTGCACTTGGTTGTGCTAAGCCTCCAAAAATTGGATACCTAACATCATCAGAAAAATCTGCCATAGGTATTATCTTTTTTACTTCTTCCCTATTTAGTAAAACAGCATCAATTCCATTTAATCTCATAGAGTTTCCTCTACGAGCATAAGCATTCATTTGCGCATCTGAATGAGCTAAATTGATTATTCCTCTTGGTGAAAACATGACATTAAAATTTAATTCCTGACTCATGTTTCTCCACAAGTTCATTCCAAATTCATTGAACCTAGCATTATCATCATACATAAAATTTGATCTGATAATTGTAGTGTTTCTTCCTATATTTCCTCCACCAATCCATCCTTTTTCAATAACAGCCACATTAGTTATTTGATGTTCTTTAGCTAAATAGTAGGCAGTAGCTAACCCATGGCCACCCCCACCAATAATTACAACATCGTATTCTTTTTTAGGTGTAGGATCTTTCCATGCCAAATCCCATTTTTCATGATTAGAAAAAGCATTCTTGATTAGGCTAAATACTGAATATTTTTGCATGATTAAATTTTATAATAATGAATATAAATAGTTCCTATTTTTTTTATATATAATTTTTAGATATTTCCAAAGCTCTTAAAAAGAGATACTAATCGAGCAGTTTTTGTATATTTAAAGAATTTTATGAGTGAAATAAAATCAGACATTCAAATTGCAAGAGAAGCTAAAATGCAACCAATCAAAGACATTTTAGCAAAAATAAATGTTCCTGATGAAAGTTCTGCCTTCAGCCCCATGGGGCGTCACATCGCAAAAATAAATTTAGAATACCTTGATAGTCTCAAGAGTAAAAAAGAGGGAAAATTAATTTTAGTGACTGCCATAACTCCTACTCCAGCAGGAGAAGGAAAGACCACAACCTCTGTAGGTCTAAATGATGGTCTTAATAAAATCGGAAAAAAATCTATCGTCTGTTTGAGGGAACCAAGTTTAGGTCCATCTTTTGGAATGAAAGGTGGAGCTGCTGGTGGTGGCTATGCTCAAGTTGTTCCTATGGAACAAATTAATCTTCATTTCACAGGTGACTTTCATGCAATTACATCTGCACATAATCTTTTATCTGCATTGATAGACAATCATATCTATTGGGGGAATAAACTTAATATAGATGTAAGAAGAATTGTTTGGAAAAGAGTTTTAGATATGAATGATAGAGCGTTAAGATCAATTAATATTAATCTTGGTGGTGTCGCTAATGGATTCCCAAGGGAAGATGGTTTTGATATTACAGTTGCTTCAGAAATAATGGCTATCTTTTGTTTGGCTAATAATTTGGAAGATTTAGAAAATAGAATTGGAAATATTACTGTTGCTTACACAAGAGAGAAAAAACCAATATATGCTAAAGATTTAAAAGCACAGGGACCTATGACTGTTTTGTTGAAAGAAGCTATAAGACCAAACATAACTCAAACATTAGAAAATAATCCTGCAATAATTCATGGCGGGCCTTTTGCTAATATTGCTCATGGTTGTAATTCTGTAATCGCAACTAAAGCAGGACTTAAATTAGCTGACTATGTGGTAACTGAAGCTGGGTTTGGTGCAGATCTTGGTGCTGAAAAATTTCTAGATATTAAATGTAGAAAATCTGATTTAAAACCAAGTTGTGTGGTTATTGTTGCTACAATTAGAGCATTAAAAATGCATGGTGGTGTAGCCAAAGATGATCTTAAAACTGAAAATGTTGCAGCACTAAAAAAAGGTTTGGTCAACCTTGAAAGGCATGTTGAAAATGTTAAAAAATTTGGTCTTCCTGTAGCGATAGCTGTAAATCATTTTATAAAAGATACTGATGATGAGGTAAAAGCTTTAGTTGATTTTTGTAATAAATTAGGAATTAAGGTAAGTCTTTGTACCCACTGGGCCAATGGAGGGGAAGGTACAAAAGAATTAGCTTCACATGTTGCTGATTTATGTGAAAAAAATGAAAATAAATTTAAATTTTTATACGAAAGTAAGACACCATTGTTTAAAAAAATTGAACTAATAGCAAAAGAAATTTACAGAGCCGATGAAGTTATTGCTGATACAAAAATTAGAGATCAACTTAAAAGTTTTGAAGAAGCAGGTTATGGAGAATTACCAATTTGTGTAGCTAAAACTCAGTACAGTTTTTCAACTGATCCTAATCTCAAAGGTGCACCTACAGGTCACTCATTACCAATTAGAGAAATAAGGCTTTCCTCAGGAGCTGAATTTATAGTTGTTGTCTGTGGAGCAATAATGACAATGCCTGGATTACCTAGGGTACCAGCAGCAGACTCTATTAAACTTAATAAAAAAGGTGAAATCGAAGGGTTATTTTAATTTAATTCGTTAAGCCAATTTTTAAGCTCTAACATTCTCTTTTCTTTATCTGAAACTGAAATTTCTTTTTTGATAAAAGCAATGTGTTTTTGAACTTCAGTGTCATCTTTAAATACTTTTCTAGTTTCAATTAATCTTTCTTTTCTAAACTCAATGAGATTAATCATTTTTTCATAAGTTATTTCTGGATGGTATTGTAGCCCCCAAATTTTTGTTTTATTAACCTCAAAATATAAACCTTGAACTTTATTAATCTTATTCGAGGCTAAACAAATTCCTTTATCAGGTATTTTTACCACCTCATCAAAATTGAATGCTGGGGAATTAAATTTTTTATCTTTATTTTTATAAAGAGGATGGTTTAATCCATTTTTGTTTATCTCTATTTCATTTGCTATACCAATATGTGAATTATCAGCCTTTTTGACTTGGCCACCTGCTGCTGTGACTGCTACTTGCATGCCCCAACAAATTGCCAAAATTTTCCTTACTTTATTTTGACAATTTTTCATGAATTCAATTTGCCTTCTAATTTCTGGAGTATCATTATAAATATTTAAACTACTTCCACCCCAAATAAGACCATCATAATGCTCGAGTTGATCTGATATTAATTGAATATTTTGATCTGATGAGGGGTTAACAACATCAAATGAAAGTTCATCAGTAAAATGGCTTAAGCTGTCCTTTAAGCTTTCTGTATGTGTTTGAATACCATTTTCTGAAAAGCTCTCATTTTCTTCTCTTAAATTTCCCTCTACAATTAATATTTTTTTCATTCAAACAATTCTCCTGAAATGCTATGCTGATACATCAGTTTAAGATCCTCTTGATTAATTTTTTTTGGATTACCACTAGTAGATGGATCTTCTAAAGCCATTAGAGATAATTTATTTAAATCTAGTTTGGAACAATCCATAATGTCAGATAGTTTATGGGGGATTGCTAAATCTTTTCTTAAATTCAAAATCCACGATAAAAAACTTTCAAAATTTTTATCTAAATCTAAATAATCACAAATTGAGATAATTTTTTTTTCTATAATAGATTTATTAAAAGTTAATACATACGGCATAAAAATTGCATTACTCAATCCATGATGAATATTATATTGAGCATTAACAGGATGGCTCAATGAATGAATTGCACCTAATCCCTTTTGAAAAGCTGTTGAACCCATTGACGAAGCTGCCAAAAGATTTTGTCTAGCCTCAATATTTTTTCCTTCTTGGTATGCAATAACAAGTGAATTTTTAATAAGTTTCATTCCCTCCAAAGCAATACCATCTGCCATAGGATGAAAGCTTGGTGCACAAAATGCCTCAAGATTGTGAGCTAAGGCATCCATCCCTGTTGCAGCAGTTAACCTTGGAGAAAGCTCAATAGTCAATTTTGGGTCAAGAATAACAATTGAAGGTAAAATTTTCGGATGAAATATAATTTTTTTAACACCCGTTTTTTTATTAATGATTGCAGATGCTCGACCAGTTTCAGATCCTGTTCCTGCAGTAGTCGGAATTGCAATTATTGGAAAAATATTTTTATCATTAGCTCTTTTCCAATAATCTCCAACATCCTCAAAATCCCAAATAGGTCTACTTTGACCTGACATAAAAGCTATGGCTTTCCCAACATCAATTGCACTTCCTCCACCAATCGTAATTACACCGTCACAATCATTCTGTTTAAATTCTTTCACACCCTCATCGACATTCTCACCAAATGGATTTCCTGTAAAATTTGAAAATAATGTCAATTTTTTAAACTTTTTTTTAATTTCACTAATTACCTCCTTTATAAATGGAAGATTTGCTAAATCTTTATCAGTAACAAATAATGGATTGTTAATCTTTAAATTATGGCAAGCTTCAACTAAATCTTTAATTCTATCTTTGCCCACCCAAACTGTAGTTGGATAATTCCAATTAGATTTCATATTTTTTAAGTGACTGTAAGTTTTCTATTATTCAATATTGCTTTAAATAAACTAATCATTAAAGGAATTTTTTTCTTATTAATTTTTTTCATAACATATGGGGCAATTTCTCTAACTAACTGTTCTCCTTCAACAGTGTCATTAGGCATAAATCTTTTTTTTGCATTTTTAAATGTATATCCTTTTCCTAAGTAACTGCCCATTTTACTATTTCGACCACCCGCAGCGCTAACATATAAATCACCCACACCAGCAAGCCCGAGTGTACTTGTTTCTTTTCCCTTAAAATATTTTGTTAAATATTTCATTTCATTAATTGATCTTTGAAATAAACTTGATGACGTATTTAGACTTTGACCAGCACCTATTATCATTGCATATATATTTTTAATTGCTGAGCAGACCTCAACACCAATAATATCTCTTGAGAATTCATTTAAATAATATTTTGTAGAAATTCTTTTTCCTATTTTTTTTGCAAAATTTATATTTTTATTTGCAATTATTACACTTGTTTGATGTTTTCTCGCCAATTCTTTTGCTAAGCAAGGACCTTTTAAAACTGAAATATTTTTTATCCCAGAAACTTTTTGAAGTTTTTCAGAAATAGTAAAAATTTTCTTACTCCTTGATATATATTTTAATCCTTTGGTAAGAACCAATAAAGGTGTATTAATTTTATTTTTCTTCAACTCCTTGCCAATAAAGTCTATACCAGGTAAACTTAAAGCAATTACTATTAAATCAAATTTTTCTTTTAATAAATCACCAGAAAATTTTCGAAATTTAAGTTTTTTTGGCAAATTCATTTTTAATGCAGAATGGTATTTTCTTTTTGAGGATAATTCTTTTATGAATTTTTTTGAATAAGGCTCAGTAATTACAACATTATTCTTATTTTCCAGGCAGGGAATTGTAAAAGCAGATCCCATGGCTCCTCCTCCAATTATTAAAAATTTTTTCATATTGATTTAAATTCAAAAATATTAATTAAACGAAAATTTAAAATGCAACACATACGTGAAAATTTTCTATGTCAATTTTCATATTAAGTCATTATTTTATTTTAAATTTTAATATTTTGTTAGTAAAATAAACTTAATTTTTATTAAATCTTATGAGTAAAGTAGCTATTATCGGTGCAGGTCCATGTGGCTTATCAATGTTAAGAGCATTTGAGCAAGCAGAAAAAAAAGGTGAAAAAATTCCTGAAGTGGTTTGTTTTGAAAAACAAGAAGATTGGGGTGGCCTCTGGAATTATAGTTGGCGAACAGGTTCTGATCAGTATGGAGATCCAGTTCCAAATAGTATGTATAGATATCTTTGGTCTAATGGACCCAAGGAATGTTTAGAGTTTGCTGACTATTCTTTTGATAAACATTTTGGCAAAGCAATTCCGTCATTTCCTCCAAGGGAGGTACTATACGACTATATTGTTGGAAGAGCTAAAAGTGGAAATTTAAAAAATAAAGTTAAATTTAATACAAGGGTCATTAATACAATCTTTAAAAATGAAAAATTTGAAATTAGCTATCAAGACAAAGTAAATGATAAAATTTTAAAAGAAAATTTCGATTTTGTAATTGTCTCAACTGGTCATTTTTCTGTTCCATTTATTCCTGAATATGATGGAATGAAATCATTCCCAGGAAGAATTATGCACTCCCACGACTTTAGAAATGCAGAAGAGTTTAGAGGTAAAAATATTGTGGTATTAGGCAGTAGTTATTCAGCTGAAGATATTGCGCTTCAATGTAATAAGTATGGAGCAAAAAGTGTAACTATTGGATATAGACACAACCCAATGGGATTCAAATGGCCAAAAGGCATGAAAGAAGTCCATTACCTAGATAGACTAGATGGAAAGAAAGCTATCTTTAAAGATGGTACTGAACAAGAAACCGACGTTATAATTTTATGTACAGGATACTTACACCATTTTCCATTCTTAGAGGAAAACTTACAACTGAAGACAAGAAATAGACTCTATCCACCAAAATTATACAAAGGTGTAGTCTGGCAAGATAATCATAAACTTATGTATCTTGGCATGCAGGATCAATTTCATACATTTAATATGTTCGATTGCCAAGCTTGGTATGCTCGTGATGTAGTTATGGGTAAAATAAAAATGCCTGATAGTAAAGAAATTGAAAATGACATAAGCAAATGGGTTGCAATGGAAGAAAAACTTGAAAATCCTGATCAAATGATTGATTTTCAAACAGAGTATACCAAGGAGCTACATGAAATGTCTGATTATCCTAAAATTGATTTTGAATTAATAAGAAAACATTTTAAAGAATGGGAACATCATAAAGTTGAAGACATATCAACTTATAGAGATAAATCTTTCTCATCCCCGGTAACAGGATCTGTTGCACCGGTTCACCACACGCCTTGGGCAAAAGCAATGGATGATACTTTAGAAACCTTTTTGAATAAATAATTAAATTTTAATCAATACCTAGGTGTTTTTTTCTTTTTTCAACCCAAGATCTAATCAGATTATCAAATATAAGAGCTATAAAAGCTACACAAATACCAAGTGTTAACCCAATCCCAGCACCTTTTTTATCTGATAGTGCTTTTAATATATATTGTCCTAAATCTTCAGTACCAATGAAAGCTCCAATAATTACCATGAATAAAGCAAATACAATTGTTTGATTTATACCAAGCATCATGTGAGGAAAAGCTAAAGGAAATTCTATCTTTGTTAATCTTTGAAATTTATTGACACCAGACATGGTTGCAGCATCGTGTAAACCAGCAGGAACACTCCTCAATCCCTCAATAGTGTATCTAGTAGCGGGTATTGTTGCATAAACTATAACAGCTATTAAAACAGATGTATCCGTAATACCAAATAACATCATCACTGGAATAAGATAAACAAATGATGGGAATGTTTGAAAAATATCACATACTCCTAACATGAATTTAGCAGAGTTTTTATTTTGAAAACATAATGTACCAACTGTAAATCCAATAGTGCAAGATACAATTACTCCAAATGTTGCCATATAAGTCGTTACTAACGCCCTATCCCACCAGGGACTTAAAGCAATAAATAGTGTTAATCCGCAAACGACTAAAGCTGAACGAATTCCACCAATTAGATATCCCGCACCAACAACTAAAACTATAGTTGCTACAGCTGGCATCCTTAAATATAAAGCCCTCATCGGCTGAAGCACCTCTTGAATGAGCCATGTATTAAATGCTTTAATATAAACAAAAAAAGTATCAAAAATCCAATCAACCCCTTTATTCCAAAAATCAGCTGTTGATATTCCTTTATTATGTGGAACTTCAAATAGATAATTAAAACTACCTTTAAATAAAAAGGTTCCAATATAAGCCAGTACTATTCCAACAATTACTGTTGCTGCAAAAAATAAGATATTTTTATTTCTTTGAAAGAATGTCAAATTACCAAAATAATCTGTTTGTTTATTAGCCCAAGCTAATGACATTTTATCTAATAAAATCGCAATTAAGCTAATACATAAGCCTGCTTCTAATGCCAATCCTATATTTAACTGATTTAGTGCTAATAGCAGATTAAATCCTAAACCTTTTGCACCAATAAAAGCTGAGATTACTGCCATGGAAAAACAGACCATAATGACTTGGTTGACACCAATTAAAATATCTCTTCTTGCAGTTGGAATTAAAACTTTAAACATTAATTGCCAATTGTTACATCCGCTCATTCTACCAGCTTCAATAACTTCTGGAGGTACTGCTCTTAAGCCTAATATGGTTAGTAATATCATTGGTGGTATAGCGACAACCATAGTTATTATAACTGCAGCATGATCACCAACTCCAAAAAGAACTAAAGCAGGAACCAATACCGCATATTGTGGCATAGTCTGCATCACTAATAATATTGGATAAAGAGCTTTCTCGACACGTTTACTTTTAAATGCTGCTATTCCTAAGCCTAACCCAAAAATAAACGACAAGGGCGCTGCCACTAATATAAATGAAAGAGTTTGCATAGATGGTTTCCATTGACCAAATATTGAAATATAAATCATCGTTAAACCAGCAAACAATGCTAGACCTTTCCCGCTCACCTTATATGAAAGGATTGCTGCACCTGCTGCTACAATAGTCCATGGTAATCCTGGAAGTTCAGCCCAAGGATTTTTATCGATCCAATCCCAACTGCTAAATGCCACTATAGTTTCAAGACCACCTAATAAAACCTCTCTTATTAACTGTATTAAGAAGGTCATAAATGCTGTTAAATTTCTACTTATTTGTAAAACTATAGGACGACTTTTAAACTCTTGTGTATCTTCATTCCAAACCTCAATCGGCATCCATTCATTCATTAAGAAAAATAAAGAGTCGTTTATCCAAATAGGTAGCCAGCCTAGTAATGGAGGTAACCGCCAAAAAACATCAAAGGCATAATATCTAACCTCTTTCCCTAAAAACACATAACTACTCTGATTTGGATCTTTTACAAATTCTGCTTGGCCACGGATAAATTTATATGTTTCTGGAACTTCAATAGCAAAACATAAACCAAAAAATACAATTAATAAAAATAACCATTGAAATGTTTTGGGGTATTTTTTTAAAAATTCCATAATTAATTATTATTTTTTCTTCCTCCAAAAACAGTATTAATAATTTTAGTTGGGTTTATAGAGCCCACAATTTCATTTTTACTATCGATCACAGCTACGGCTTTTTCTTGAGTAAGAATTTTTTCTGCAACATTTTCGATTATTTCATCCTTTGAGACTTTTAAATCACCTAAATCATTTTTAGATGCATCCATTACATCTTCAATTAATAAAACTTTTTCTCTTGGGACCTCTTCTGTAAACTTACGTACGTACTCTGTGGCTGGATTTAAAACAATATTAGCGGGAGTATCTAATTGCTCAATTATACCATCTTTCATAATTGCGATACGATCAGCAAGTTTTAAAGCTTCATCAAAATCGTGAGTAATAAACATAATTGTTTTTTGTAATTTTTCTTGAAGTCTTAAAAATTCATCTTGCATTTCTTTTCTGATTAAAGGATCTAAAGCTGAAAATGGTTCATCTAAAAACCAAATATCTGGTTCGACTGCCAGAGATCTAGCGATACCAACTCGTTGTTGCTGTCCTCCAGATAATTCTCTTGGAAAATAGTTTTCTCTTCCATCAAGTCCAACTAGCTTGACCATATCCATTGCTTTACTGATGCTATCCTCAGTTTTAATACCTTTAATCTGAAGTGGAAAAGCGATGTTCTCCACAACTGTTTTATGGGGCAGTAAAGCAAAGCTTTGGAAAACCATACCCATTTTATTTCTTCTTAGCTCAATAAGCTCTTTGTTGTTTAGTTGTAGTAGATCTTGTCCTTCAATAAAAATTTTACCACCTGTTGCATCTGTTAATCTAGATATACATCTTAATAATGTTGATTTACCTGAACCAGATAAACCCATCACAACTAACATCTCACCTTTTGAGACTTCAAATGATGCGTTGTTTACACCAACGATACATCCATTTTCTTGAAAAGTTTTGGCATCAACATTTCCATTTGACTCTTGAAGCATTTTTTTGGCATTTGATCCAAAAATTTTGTAGACATTTTCACATTTGATTACTGTCTCAGCCATAAATCTCAATTAAGTTATATGAAAATAAGGTAAAATTAAATCCATAATATTGTAACCATTTCCCCTTAAAAATTTTTAATAAAATAAACTCTAGTATCAATTCCAGTACTTAAGAAACTTAGGGCCTCACCACTAACAGTTATCGACTCATTTACTCCTACATTGTTTCCACTTACTGTAAAACCTGCAAAACACTTATTTTTTGTGTCATCCCATTTTACAAACGTCTCATCAATTTTATTTCCGTTAATTGTATAAATTTCATGAGCTCTAAAATTTAAAAAATTTGCACCCATTATTGCACGTTGCGGGATCAACTTTGTTGCCTTACAAACTTGTTCATATACTTCATCACTTAATTTAAAATGATCAGTGCCATCAAATGTAACTAATATGCCAGAAGGAAGTTTTGAAATAAGCTCACTTAGTTTTTTCTCTTGAGCAATTCTTTCCTCCTCAAGTTTCATTTTTCTTACTAATTCATCACCTCCACCAAACATAATATTTAAAACAAAAAAAGATGATATGACTATTAAAATAATAATTACTAACCCACCAAATTGTTTAGTGAATTCAGGTAAATTTTTTATCTTATCTAAGTTACTCTCTTTTGACATTTATTCTTGTAATTTACCATTTTTCCAAATTCCAGATTTCACTGATCCATCAGCCCAAGTAAAAGTTCCTTTACCATTCATAAATCCTTTGGCCCATTCACCTTCATAGGTAGACCCATCGGGAAAAGTTAAAATACCAATTCCACTCCATTCACTATTCTTGAATTCACCTTTGTAAATATATCCATTGGGCCAAGTCTCAACACCTTGGCCGTTTTTTTTTGTACCTACCCACTCTCCTTCGTAAGTTGTTTTGTCAGTGTAAACCCACTTACCAAAACCATTTTCACAATTACCCTCCTTACATCCGGTGCTTCTAGCTAAAGCAACCGATGAAATTAAGAAACTTAAAATTATGGTGAGAAAAAATTTTTTCATAATCATAGTTTACACAAAAACATTTAAAAAAAAATTAGACTTTTTTGTCATTTTCAGTGCAAGAATAAATAGAAATATATTTTTCAGAATTTTCACTTTTTATATTTTTGGTAATTTCGTGAATTAATTCCCCTGTTTTCCTAGTAATAATACCTGACTCAGAATAATTTTTTTCTTTATCGATAGATTTAAATAAAACCACATCTTTATTTACAACTTTTACATTTAATGATGCAGACTCAGAAAGAAATAATGTTAATCCTGTTATTAAAAGAGTTTGTGGTTTTTTTGATTGAATTTTAAATTTGTCTAAATCTTTTTCTTTTAAATCTTTTGCCAGAAAAGTTTGATAATTATATTTAGAATTTTTAATGATTTTTTTTTCTAGTGAACACTTGAACTCAAGATTAATGTCTTCATTAATATTTATATCTTTTGCTAAAACTCCATTAAAAAAAAAGAAATTAACAAATATAAAAAGTAATATTTTAATCATAAATTTTATCTAAAAAAAAATCTCCCCCAACGTTGTTGGGAGAGATTTAAAAATTTAATAGCTCTTAACCTTATTTAGTAAAAGCTTGCCAAACTTTCTTATTGTCTGCTAACCATTTTTTAGCTGCATCCTCATGAGTCATTTTGTCAACGTCAACTAAAGCTGCCATTGCACCAATTTGACTTGTTGAGAACGAAAGTTTTTTAAATGCCGCTGCTGCTTTTGGATGAGTTTTTGGAAAGTCAGCATTAACTGCTTTTTTCAAATAACCATCTGGCGAACCACATTTTCCATCACCACCATCCTCTGGTCTACAACCAGCTGTGTATGGAGGAAAGTCGATAAATGTAAAACCAGCACCATCAGTAAAGTTTGGTGTCCAGTTAAAGATGATTGTTCCTCTTCCTTCTTTTTCAGCTGCAGCTAACTCTGCCCATAAAGCATCTGCACTTCCAGCAAATTTAACCCACCAAAGATCACCTAAACCTAAAGCGTCAACTCTTTGTGGAATTAAATCACCATGCCATGTTTGTGGACCTTCCAACATTCTTCCTTTTCCATTTGGAGAGTCAGGTGTTGTAAAGTTTTTTGCACAATCTGGATTTTTTAATGCTGTCCAATCTGGTAAGCCAGGACATAATCCTTTTTCAGCAACCCAATTAGGATAACCCATATCCTCTAGAGTTCTTGCCTCATGATCTCCCCAATCTAACAAACCACCTTTATCTAAAGCAGTTGTGAATGATTTACCAAAAGCAGATTCCCATACCTCGTGAGATAAAGTTACATCACCAATTCTAATTGACTCGTACACTGCTTGAGAGTCAGCATTAACGTATTTTACGTTGTTACCCATACTTTCGAACATTCCACCAATAACATAGGCCATTACAATTTGACTTGACCAGTTATGTGTCGGAATAACGATGGGTTTTTTACTATCTGCATTTGCTATACCAGCGAAACTTACCGCTGAGATTATCATTGCAGATATAAATGATATTATTTTTCGCATTTATTCCCCTTTCTTAATATTAAGTGTGAATAGTATGTGCCTAAGTAAAATGATAGTCAACTAATAGATATTTATATAATATAATAATAGATATAAAAAATGTCGCTGACTACATTAGATATAAAAGAACCTGGTCTAAATATACTACCACCTGGAGTTGAAAGACACGTTGTAAACGCTGGTGGGCTAACTGGTTTACAAATTTTTCCAGATGACGAAATAGAAATCATTAATGATGAGGGAAATCAGATTTGTGAAATAATTTGTTTCGACAAAGATGGAAAATCTGAACTCGCAATTTTGAATTTGAAAGAAAATAACAACAAAAGTTTTATTAAAGAGATTTTAAAAAAGAAGGATGAAAGTTCTTTAGCTACAAATTTTCAATTAAAAAAAAGAAATCTAGATTTAAATAAATCGCATTCTTCAATTTTATTTGATGAAAAAACACCTAGTGGTGAAAAAATTAAATTAAAATCTAAAGATAAGTGTTATGTTATTTTTTCTGCACCACAAAATGACATGTTGGTAAGTAAACAAAATCCATCTGGTGATTTAATATTATTTATAAAAAGAGCTAAAATTACAAATGATAAAGAATTATCAATAATTCCTGACCCCGTGTTTGAACCACATTACGAAAAAAATATTGATAGACAAACTGCTATTTCTTTTCAAGTTAAAGAAGGTGATTACATTCAAATTATTAGTCCAGCAGGTAGACAATGCTCTGACTTTGTTGCATTTGATACAAGAAAACTTGATAAAAAAATTGAAAAAGGACTTGATTGGCAGACCACACGAACCTTCATGGGTAATACTTTTCCTGGGCCAGGGTTATTCTCAAAATTTTATGACACAGATCATGAACCTTTAGTTGAGGTGATTAGAGATACAGTTGGTAAACATGATACATTTAATTTAGCTTGCACATCAAAATATTATGAGGATGCAGGTTATTTTGGTCATCCAAATTGTTCGGATAATCTAAATAATGCAATGGCCGAATATGGAGTTGAAAAACAAAAAGGTTGGCAAGCAATTAATTTATTTTTTAACACCTCAGCGACTGGTTTAAATTCTGTCATTTCTGATGAGTCATTTGCAAGACCTGGAGATTATGTAATGTTTAGAGCATTAAAAGATTTAACTATTGGAACGACAGCATGTCCAAGTGATATTGATGCATGTAATTCATGGAATCCCACAGATATTTTTGTTAGAACCTATGACAAAAAAAAAGAATTTTCAAAATCATTTGCTTTTAGAATGAAAACAGACTCTGAAAAAAAACTTACTAGAAATTCTGGGTTTTATGAAAGAACATCAAAATTAACTAGAAATTTTATTGATGCTAGAGGTTTTTGGCTTCCAAATGATTACACAAAACATGGTGTAGTAGAAGAATATAATGCGTGCAGAGAGAATGCTGTTTTAATCGATTTATCGTCATTGAGAAAATTTGAAATTATAGGTCCAGATGCTGAAGAATTAATGAATTATACTTTAACTAGAAATATTAAAAAACTTTCTGTTGGACAAATTGTTTATTCAGCAATGTGCTATGAAAACGGAATGATGTTCGATGATGGCACTTTATTTAGATTAAGTGAAACTGGATTTAGATGGATTTGTGGAGACGAGTATGCAGGGGAGTGGCTTAAAGAAGTTGCTCAAAAGAAAAAGTTTAAAGTAAATATTAAAAACTCAACAGATCAAATTAGCAATGTTTCCATTCAAGGTCCGAAAAGTAGAGAAATTTTAAAAAAAATGATTTTTGCGCCTCCAACACAGCCTGCAATCGATGAGTTAGAATGGTTTAGATTTTCAATTTGCAGAGTTGAAGAACTCCAAGGAATACCATTAATCGTATCTAGAACTGGTTACACCGGTGAACTTGGGTATGAGGTATGGTGCCATCCAAAAGATGCACCAAAAGTATGGGATAAACTTATGAAGTATGGCAAAGATGATAATTTGATACCTGCGGGATTTGCTGCTTTAGATAAATTGAGAATTGAAGCAGGTTTAATTTTGTTTGGAAACGAATTTGATGGTCAACAAGATCCGTTTGAAGCTGGAATTGGTTTTGCAGTCCCTCTCAAATCAAAGGAAGAAGATTTTATTGGTAAAAGTGTTTTAAAAGAAAGAAAAGCAAATCCACAAAAAAAACTTGTTGGTCTTGAGTTAATTGGTAAAGAACCTTCAGGTCATGGTGACTGTGTACATGTTGGTAGATCTCAAGTAGGTGTAATTACGAGTGGTTGTTTATCAACTACTCTCAATAAAAATATAGCTTTATGTAGAATTGACAATCAATATTCTGAAATAGGCACTGAGGTAGAGGTGGGTAAAATTGATGGTCATCAAAAAAGAATTTCTGCCAAAGTAGTTGCTTTCCCACACTTCGATCCTAAGAAAACTAGAGTTAGATCTTAATGCCCAAAACAGCAAAAGATTTATTAGAATTTTGGGAAGATCAGATGAAACTTTCCCACATGTCTAGTAACTATTTTTTTAGAAAATCACCTTCGCATTATCATATGATGCTTTTAGTTATGCACGCTTATAAGTATAAAGAAGACTTAACAGTCGAAGAATTAAAGACTAAATTGTTTAAAACTTCACGTCCTAAGTCAGCTTTAATGATTAATGAGGCATGTGAAAAAGGTTTTTTTTTCTTAGAAAAAACTTCTGGAGACCAGCGAAAAAAGCACATAAAGCCAAGTGTATCTTTTATTGAAGAGTTTAATAAATACATTGAAACCCTTAAACATCTAAGCTTTTAAAGCTTTATTATTTTTACTTATATTTTTTATATATATAAAAAATTATATATTTACGTCGCATGAAAAATAAAGATGTGTGTATGTCATTACCGACAAAAGCAAAAGTAGTAATTATCGGTGGGGGGATCCACGGATTAAGTACTGCTTGGAAACTATCCGAAACGTATAAAAATCCTGGAGATATTGTTGTTTTAGAAAAGAAAGATACTGCGGCAGGTGCGAGCGGCATAGCTTGTGGTGTTGTTAGAAATAATTATTTTCAACCAGCAATGAGAGAATTAATGGCCCATTCAGTTTCAGTTTGGGAGAGTGATCCAAAAGCATTTAAATATAATCCAGTTGGTTATTTGCAAATATCACCTGAGGTTATGCATGAGGATGTCGCCAGTATTTATCAACAACAAAAAGCAATTGGTTATGAGTCTGAATTTATAGAAGGTGAAAAAGATTGCATGAATTATATGAAAGGTATCTTTGATGATTGGCAAGCTCAAGGAATCACATCTATTCTGCATGAAAAAAAAGGTGGGTATGCTTTTAATAAAGATTCAATTAAAGCACTTGAAAATAAATCTACCTCAAATGGTGTTCAAGTGATGAAGGGTGTTAGAGTTACAGGTTTTAAAAGAGGAAGTAATAGTAAAGCTGTAACTGGAGTAGAAACAGACAAAGGGACAATTGATTGTGAACAAGTCGTAATTGGAGCGGGACCTTGGGCAAGAGATTTTTGGAACATGTTAGAGCTGCCCAAAACTGCAAACATTAAAGGTAAAGATGGTAAGATGCATGTTACTGACATGTGGACTTACTGGATGCTTCAAGAGGGTGTTATTGGAGTAGAACCAGATTTCTTGAAAACAAATGATGGCAAACAACCGCCTGTGGTTCATGTCGACTCTACTGCTCCATTGTATTCAGATAAAACCAAAAAATTAATTACAGATAAAATTTGGGGCATTTATTATAAGCCTGATATTGAAGGGTTAGGTGTTCAAGGAGGAACTTCTCCTTATATTGTGAAAAAACATTTTGATAAAGTTAATGTTGATCCATATGGGATTGAGTCACCAGAGTATCAAACTACTGATGCTTTTAGTGAAATGTGGTGCTCAGCTTTAGCTCACTGCCAAAAAAGATTTGAGGGAAAATCAGACCTGTATAGAAAAGGTCCTTCAGGTGGACTTGGATGTATGACACCTGACTCTTTTCCGATCTTCGATAGATTTTTTGAAAATGTTTATATGATTGCTGATGCTAACCATGGATACAAAATGATTGGTGTTGGCGAACTGGTAGCAAAAGAAATTCTTGGTACTGAAAGTGATTTATTAAAACCATTTAGATTCAACCGTTACGAGAAGGGAGAATTGCACCCTACTTCGAACAGTCCGTTTCCTTGGAGCTAAACTTCAAGCCTAGACACTAATAAATTTTTCAGTTACGCTTGAATAAATTTATAATTCATTGAGGAGAAAATGACGGATCTAGAAAAACACGTAAACCGATCAGGTAGAGATAAGCAAGTCAAAAAAGTCAGAGAAAAAATAAACGAATTAGGAATAACCTATATTTATTATCAATTTATTTCTGTAACAGGAAGAGTGGTTGGAAAAGGAATACCCGCTGATCATTGGGAAAGAACAGCAGAAAAAGGTTTCCAATTAGTTTACGGAGCAACTGCGAACTTATTTTTAGATCGACACAACAACTATATTGGTTATGGACCAGAGGCAATGGAATTGGTTGGAATTCCTGACCCTGAAACTTTTTGTCAGTTACCATGGGATAAAAGAGTTGGAAGAGTTTTTGTAACTTGTTTTAGAAACAGAGAAGAGAGAAATAATCCTGGAGGTCATTTAACTTCTGATTGCAGAGGAAATTTAAGAATTTTCATGGATGAATTCCAAAAGAAACATGGTTTAGAACTAAGAGTAGGAACTGAGCCAGAAATGATGTGGTTGACTAAAAATGATGATGGAACTCCAACAGGAAAAGGATTTTCTAAACCATTTTGTTATCACATAGACCAATTTGAGTCTTTAAGACCTGTCTTTATGAAGGTGATAGAATATGCAAAAGCAATGGGTCTAGATATGATTCAAGGTGATCACGAAGATGCACCTGGTCAATTAGAATTGAATTGGACATATGATAACGTTTTAAGAAATGCAGATAGACTATCAACTTACAGACAAATATGTGCTCAAGTTGCAAGAGAACATAATCTAATTGCATGTTTTATGACCAAACCATTTATGGGAGTTTCAGCGAGTGGTTGTCATACTAATATGTCTTTATGGAAAGGTGGAAAAGTTAAAACAAATAAACTTGGACACAAATCTTTACCAGGCGTTGAAGAAGTTTTTGGTTATGTTGAAGGTGGAACAAACACTTTCATGCCAGATACTAAGGATATGCAATTACCTGGAAAAATTGGATTACAATCAATAGCAGGTATAATGGAACATTTACCAGCTTTGACAGCATTAGGATCTTCAACTGTAAATTCATATAGAAGATTGTGGGATCAAGGTTTCTGGGCTCCTGTTTATGCTGACTGGGGTTACCAAAATAGAACTTGTGGATTGAGAGTTTCTGCACCAGGTAGATTTGAATACAGATCGGTAGACTCAATGCATAATCCATATTTATTAGGTGCAGCCTTACTAAAAGCTTGTGATCATGGAATTAGTAAAAAGATGCAACCAGCTGCTCCAGAGTCTAGAAATATTTATGAAGCTCAAAAGGCAGGTAAAGATGTTAAGAAACTTCCTTTGAGTTTAGGTGAGGCTTTAGAGAGATTATCAGAGGATGAAATTATTAAATCTGCAATGCCTGATGAGATGTATAAAGTTTTCCATTGGTATAAAAATGATGAATGGGAAAGATTTTTAGGTGCAACAACTCAATGGGATTTAGATACCTATTTAGATTGTTTACCATAATAAATACAGAGAGAGAAATATATGTGCGGAATAGCGGGATTAATTCATAGAGGGAAATCATCCAACGTAGGTCATGAACTCCAAGGAATGTTGCAAGCCTTAAAACATCGAGGAGAAGACTCTACTGGTTATGCTTTGTATGGTGATACAGATGGCAAAAATTTCATCATGAGATTTAAAGTTGGTGAAAACGTTGGTGAAGGAAGTACGTCAGTTGCTGAAGATGTATCTGTATACGATGAAAGAAAGAAAATTGTTGATAGTTATCTTGCAGAAATGGGCGCAAAAATTATTAAAGAGGAAAGAATACTCCCTTACTCATTAAGATATGAAATTGAATACAATAAAAAAGATTTATTAGAATTCTCACAAAAAATAGAAAGTATTCCTGGTGTTGAAATTTTATCTATGGGTAAATCGTTAGAAGTAATCAAAGATCTAGGGAATGCTAAAATGGTTTGTGATAGATATAACTTAGACAAACTTGTTGGTACTCATGCAATAGGCCATGCAAGAATGGCTACTGAGTCAGGTGTAGATATTAAATCTGCCCACCCTTTTTGGGGATATCCTTTTAGTGATGTGTCCGTTGTTCATAATGGTCAACTAACGAATTATTGGAATAATAGAAGAGCTTTAGAAAACAAGGGAATGAGATTTATGTCAGAATGTGACTCTGAATTAATTGCAGTTTACCTTGCTGAAAAAATGAGAGATGGGGCTTCATTGGAAGAGGGAATGAAAGAGTCGTTAACAGGTCTCGATGGTGTATTTACTTATTTTGTTGCCACAAAAGATTCTTTAGGAATGGCTAAAGATACAATGGCCGCAAAACCTTTAGTTTTATATGAGTCTGATGATTTAGTAGCAATGGGTTCAGAGGAAATAGCTATAAGATCAATTTTGCCACAAGAAATTGATACTTATGATCCATTCGATGGAGAGGTTAAAGTATGGCAAATTTAAAAAACGTAACCAAAAAAACAAAAGCCCAGGCAATGGGAATGCATTCGGAAGTTTTAACAGGAAGAACTCAACAGAAATTTTTTAATCCAGATGAAGCAGAAAATTTTTATTACTTTGGAACTTATGATGTCGATTTTAATAAAAGAACAGATCTTGATGTAAAAAATATGACGGCAGCTGAAGCTAATAAAGAACTCGATAATTTAATGAGCCAGGGTTACGGAACAATAGTCATAAAAAATCCTCAAGGAAAACACAGTCTAGGTGTTGGAATTTTAAATAAATTGAATTTAATTTTTGAAGGCAGTTTAGGATACTTTGGTATGGGCTCTAGCGATGGTCCAATTGTAAGAATCAATGGAAGAGTTGGTTGGTCATGTGCAGAGAATCTAATGGCTGGAAAAGTTGTAATTGAAAAAAATGCAGGGTCTTGTTTTGGAGCTGCTATCAGAGGTGGTGACTTAATTTGCAAAGGTAGTGTCGGTGCAAGAACTGGCATCGATATGAAAGGTGGAACTATCATTATTGGTGGTGACGCTGGTGCATTTACTGGGTTTATGATGCAAAGAGGAAGAATAATCATATTGGGAGATGTTGGCATAAATTTAGGTGATTCGATGTATGATGGGACAATTTTCGTAGGTGGAGAAATTGGGTCATATGGTAGTGATGCAGTAGATTCAGAATTGACACAAAGTGATCAAGATTGGTTAAGAAGAAAACTTAGGGTTGCTGAAATTGGTGAAAATTTTGATGTAAGCAAAATGAAAAAAATTGTAGCTGGTAAAAAACTTTGGAATTACGATAACTTAGAACCTGCTGAGAAAAAAGGAGCAATTTAATGGCTAAGAAAAAAAAGAAGAAAAATGGAAAATCAAATGGTAATGTTGGTGGAAAAGCTGATGTTCACATAAGCAGCAACGGATCAAGAAACAAAAGTTTACTTGGTCACAACGCTATATTTACCCCAGAGGTAATTGACGACATCCATATTAAATCTCAGTTAGGAAGATACAGAATGCGTGGGATGGCATTAATGAAAAAAATTCCTACATTTGATGATTTAGTATTCTTGCCAGGAACTTTAACTAGATTTGTGATCGAAGGTTACAGAGAAAAGTGTGAAACCAAAACTGTAATTGGTCCAAGATGTGAGAACCCAATTGAATTAGATATACCAGTTTATATTACTGGTATGAGTTTTGGTGCTTTATCTTATGAAGCTAAAACAGCACTTGCTCGAGGTGCAACAATGGCAGGAAGTGCTACTTGTTCTGGTGAAGGTGGAATGATCCCTGATGAAAGAAGATATTCTGAAAAATGGTTTTACCAATGTATTCAATCTAGATATGGATTTAACCCACATCATGCGCAACTTGCAGATGGAATTGAGGTATTTATAGGTCAAGGTCAAAAAGTCGGTATGGGTGGACACTTGATGGGTCAAAAAGTTACTGACCAAGTTGCAGAAATGAGATCATTACCATCAGGAATTGATCAAAGATCTCCTGCTAGACACCCAGACTGGTTAGGTCCTGATGACTTAGCTTTAAAAGTTGAAGAATTACGACAACTAACAAAAAATAAAGTGCCAATTCAATTAAAATTAGGTGCATCAAAAGTTTATGATGATGTTCGTATGGCTGCAAAGTGTGATCCAGACTCTATTTACTTAGATGGTATGGAAGGATCAACAGGTGCAGGTCCACACATTGCTGCTGCCAATACAGGTATTCCTGGTATCGCAGCTATAAGAGAAGCAAGAAGAGCTTTGGACGATGTAGGTAAAACTGGAAAAGTTACATTGATTTATGCTGGTGGTGTAAGAGATGGTGCAGATATGGCAAAAGCTTTAGCATTAGGTGCTGATGCAATTGCGATTGGTACTGGTTCAATGATCGCATTAAATTGTAATAAAGACATTCCTGAAGCTGATTTTGAAAAGGAAATGGGTGTTAAAGCAGGTGAATGTTATCACTGCCATACAGGAAGATGTCCTGTTGGTGTTGCAACTCAGGATCCAAAATTAAGAGCTAGATTAAATCCTGATGATGCTGCATTAAGAGTTTATAATTATCTTCACTCAATGACACTTGAAGCTCAATTGCTGGCTAGAGCATGTGGTAAAACGAATATCCATTCTCTAGAACCTGAGGATTTAGCGGCATTAACATCTGAAGCTTCTGCATTAGCTAAAGTTCCATTAGCTGGAACGAACTATACAGTTGGTGTTGATAATTTCCATAAGATCTAAACTTTAATATGGCAAAGAAAAAAAATAAAAAAAAAGAAACTTCTAGTCAGCTAGGTAAAAAAAAAGAAACTGCTAGAGAAAAAATGATTGGTCAGTCGATTGGTTATCGATATGACGTAAATCTTTTGCCTGATTATAAAAAAATCACTCCTTTTTTAAAAAAATATATTGAAGCAATGGGATGGGATGATCTTAATTGGTTAGAGGATGTACATATGGGTTATGAGGAAGGTAAACCAGCAGTATTTTGCAGAAATGCAAATGGATGGGTAACAATTCCAAAATCAATTAAGTTACCAAACAACCAACAAGACAGAGACATGATTGCAAGAGAATTACTAGTAAAATTTCAAATGTCACCAAAACATCCTCTTGTTGATTTGAAAAAAGCTTATCTTAAATTTTAAGTTCTCAATCTTAAGTTGATTTTTTTTTTAAACCTTACACATATATAAGGTTTTTAAGCTCTGTTTCATTTGTAACATATCTTAAAATTTTATAGGATTTTAAAAACTAATATGGAGAGAGAAAATGACTGATCAGTTAGGTGCTCTTACTACTATATTTACAGAATTTTACTACTGGATAACAGTAGTGCTGATGTTTTTAATTCACGTCGGCTTCTGTATGTATGAGGTTGGAGCTTCTCGATACAAACACCATCAACATACTCTTATGAAAAACACGATGCTGATACCTTTGGTAACAGTAACTTGGTTTTTATTTGGTTGGTGGATTTACTGGGCTTTCCCAACAGGACCGGGATTAGCACCATCAATAATGAATGAAAGCACTGCTTTGATAACCGATGACTCGGCGTTCAGTGCTAAATTTTATGTAGCAACAAGTCCTTTAATGGCTGTCAACTTAGGAGACCACATTTCTGGTGTCTTCTGGGCTGCATTCTTATTATTTTCTTGGACTGCTGCATCTATCGTTTCAGGGGCAATTATTGAAAGAATTACAACTTTTGCATTTGGTATTTTAGCAATTGCAATCGGATCTGTGTTCTGGGTAATAGATGCCGCTTGGGGATGGCACTTCGATGGATGGATGTTAAAACTTTTAGGATACCATGATGCATATGCATCAGGAGTAATTCATGCGATTGCGGGTGGATTTGCTTTAGGAGTTCTAATGGTTTTAGGACCGAGAATTGGAAAATTCTCATCAAGTGGTGAACCAAGAAATATAGGACCAAGAAATCCTTGGCTAGTAACAATTGGATTATTTCTAATTTATACTGGTTTCTGGGGATTCTATGCGGCATGTAATATACCGATATTTGATCTTGGACCTGAGTACGGTATGGAAGGTATATCCTATTGGACAGCTACAAACATATATGTAACTCCGACTACACTCAGTGGTATTACAGTTAACTTCTTGATGTCGTTATCAGGAGGCTTATTAGCTGGATACTGGATTGCAAAAGGCGATCCTTTCTGGACCTACTCTAGTGGACTAGCGGGCATCATCTGTGCTTCAGCTGGGAATGATTTATATCATCCAATACAATCAATGATCATAGGTATGATCGGTGTTGTTATCTCGTACAAACTACATTATTGGGTTGAACGTAAGTTCAAAATTGATGATGCAGTGGGTGCAGTAGCGGTTCATGGTTATGCAGGATTTATTGGTTTAGTTATATGTGGTTTTGTTTTAAATGGTTATCCATCATCTGGTTATAGTGTTGGAGCTATGTGGGACGGAACAACTTATGCTTCTATAAATCCACTTGGAATGTTCATTGGAGCAATCATTATGTTTGTTGTTCTTGGACTAATCCCAGGCTACATCATAGCTAAAGTTTTACACGGAATGGGTAAACTTAGAATTCCGCGTGAAGTTGAGATAGCTGGATTAGACTATGAAATAATGGAGACTGCTAAATCAGATGAAAAAGCAGTCGCGTCCGCAACCAGGTAAAGGAGGAAAATATGGCGACAGTTACAAACTGGATTGATCACCTAAATAAACCTGCTGATCAAGTTGCAGGTGCTATTTATCCTGGTGCTGGATCTAGTGAAGGCTTATTGGTAATACTTGCTATTATCGTGTGGATAGGTTGGCACGTCTTAACTTCAAAATCTGAAAGTGAAGAACTGGAAAGATTAGCAAGGAAAAGACATGGTGCAAATGACCACAAAAGTAATATTACTGATTGGTAATATAAAGTAAAATTTGGGCGCTACATTTATTTGTAGCGCCCTTTTTAATCTAAAAAATCATAATGTCTGACGAAAATAACAATGAAGAACTGAGACCAAGAAAGATGCGTGGTGTAGCTTTCCCAAAAGCTAAATACGGAGTTATACTTGCGGTCATAATAATTATAGTTGTAAATTTATTTTATTATAAAGAAACAATTTTTTCTTTTTTTAAATAACTATGTTACCCTAATCTATGGCAAAAAATTTGTTCAAAATCGCTAAACAAAAAAAGATAAAATATTTTTTAATAAGTTTTGTAGATCTATTTGGAGTTCTAAGATCAAAATTAGTTCCAGCTAATGCAATAAAAGAAATGCAAACAGCGGGCGCGGGTTTTGCTGGTTTTGCTGCATGGCTTGACATGACTCCAGCAGACTCTGATATGTTTGGTATTCCTGACCCAGATAGTTTAATTCAATTACCTTGGAATAAAGAAGTTGGTTGGTTAGCATCAGATCTTTGGATGAATGGAAAACCTGTTGAGGCTTCACCTAGAGTAATGCTCAAGAAACAAATTAAAGAACTTGCAAAACGAGGTTTAACGATGAAATCTGGTGTAGAGTGTGAATATTTTCTAATTTCAGAAGACGGAAAATCCATTGCAGATCCAAGAGATACACAATCAAAACCTTGTTATGATCAATCTGCATTAATGAGAAGATATGAGCTTATAAAAGAAATTTGTGATTGCATGATAGAAATGGGATGGGGTCCTTATCAAAACGATCATGAAGATGCTAATGGTCAATTTGAAATGAATTGGGATTATTCAGATTGTTTAACAACAGCTGATAGACATACTTTCTTTAAGTATATGGTAAAAACAATTGCTGAAAAACACGGGCTAAGAGCAACATTTATGCCTAAACCTTTTCAAAATTTAACAGGCAATGGTTGTCATGCGCATATTTCAGTTTGGCAGGGTAAGAAAAATAAATTTTTAGATCCAAAAGATAAACTGGGTTTAAGTAAAATGGCATATAATTTTTTAGGAGGAGTGATCAAGAATGCCTCTTCGTTATCTGCTTTCTTTAATCCAACAATCAATAGCTATAGAAGAATAAATGCCCCACCAACAAAATCAGGAGCGTCATGGTCTCCTAGTAGTATTTCTTACACAGGAAATAACAGAACTCACATGATAAGAATTCCTGATCCTGGTAGATTTGAATTAAGATTAATGGATGGGTCTGCTAATCCATATTTATTACAAGCTGGAGTTTTGGCTGCTGGATTACATGGTTTAAAAAATAAGATCAATCCAGGAAAACCTTTGCATTGTAATATGTATACGGACTATAAAAAATATCCTAACCTTCCAAAACTTCCAAATGAATTGAAGCAATCACTAGCACAATTAAAAAATAATAAAGAAATGAATAAAAGTTTTGGTAAAGATACGATTAACAGCTTTGTTAAGCTAAGAAGTTCAGAGATTAAAGAATTTAATAGGAAAGAAAAATTTAACAAGTTAAAGCCCGTCACTAAATGGGAAAGTCAAAATACTTTAGATTGCTAAAGTGAATTGGAAGCTAACGAAATTTTTAATCAACGACAATTTTAAGTTCAAAAGGAATTATGTCCTAAAATATTTACCTTCAACTATGCTTTCCAACGCTTTTAATTCAATTTCTATCTGGAAAAGCTATAGAGCTACTCCTCTTTTAAGACTTAATAAGCTTCAAAAAAATTTAAAACTCAACAATATTTTTTACAAAGATGAGTCTAAAAGGTTTCATTTAAAGTCCTTCAAAGCCCTTGGTGGCGCTTATGCAGTAGAAAAAATATCTAAAGGAAAAAAAAATATTACAATTTCCTCTGCAACAGCAGGTAATCATGGTAGATCAGTCGCGTGGGGAGCGCAAAGATTAAAATTAAAATGTAAAATATTTGTAAGTCAATATGTGAGTGAAACAAGAGTACGTGAAATTAAAAAATTTGGTGCTGAAGTTATAAGAGTTAAGGGTGATTATGAAAACTCCCTTAAAGAATGTCAAAAACAATCAAAAAAAAATAATTGGAAAATTGTCCAAGATGTATCAACAAAAAATTATAAGTATGTTCCTCTACTTACTATGGCGGGATATTCAATCATGATTAAAGAAATCTCCAAACAAACTAATCAGTATATAACTCATATATTTCTGCAAGCCGGTGTTGGAGGATTAGCTGCAGGTGTAGTAGCTGGTGTTGCAAAATATTTTAAAAGAATACCTAAAATTATAATCGTCGAACCTGATCAAGCTGATTGTGTGCTTCAAAGTATTAAAAGAAATAAACTAAAAAAGATTAGAATTAAAAAAGAGAGCATTATGGGTGGAATGTCGTGTAATGAGATGTCTTTGGTACCATGGCAAATATTAAAAAGAGCCAGCGATTGTTGTGTATCGATCTCAGATAAAAATATTGCAAAAACGATAGCTGGCTTAAAAGATAAAAAGTTTAGTAAGACTTCTATTACAGGTGGTGAATGTGCAGCTCCAGGAGTTATCGCTTTGATAGGAATATGCAACAATATTAAAGCCAAAAAATTCCTTAATCTTAATGAAAGTTCAAATATTCTAGTCATAGGATGCGAAGGAAATGCAGATGTAAAACTTTACAAACAACTGCTATCTAAAGGTAGAAAATAAATTTCTATGACAAAAAATGCCATTACATGGATCAGAGAAGATTTTAGAATTGAGCATAACCCTGCTCTTGCTTATGCTACGCAAAGTCATGAAAATGTAGCTGCCCTATATATCTATAACAAAGCTGACTTTGATAATAAAAGAGAGGCACAAAAATGGTGGCTTTCAAAATCTTTGAAAGTATTCCAGTTAGAACTATTGAAATATAAAATTAATCTTCAGATATTAGAAGGTGATGAATTAGAGGTCTTTTCTAAGATAAAAAAAAAAGATGATGTCTCAATATATTGGAACAAAATTTATGAGCCTGATGTAATTGCAAAGGGAAAGAAAATCAGAGATATCTTTATTAAAAATGAAATTGAATTTAAGTATTTTAAAGGAAACATTTTAAATGAATTTCAAGAGGTAACAAAAAATGATGGCACTCCATTTAAAGTATTTACCCCGTTTTGGAGAAATGCTGAACAAAAATTTTTAGGCTTACCTCCAAGTAAAAATTATGTTGTTAAGAAAAAATCGAAAATTTATTCTTTATTTAAAAATTCTATTGAACCCACTAAAATTCTACCGAAAAAAAACTGGTATAAGAAATTTGAAAATTATTGGAATGTATCCGAAAATGACTCAAAAAAGATCTTAAATAACTTAATTGCAAATAAAATAAAAGATTATGGAACTGCTAGAGATTATCCATCAATAGAAGGTACATCCAAGTTATCTCCTTATATTAAACATGGACAAATCCATGTGAATACAATTTGGAAAAAATGCAGTGAAATGAAATCCAAAGGAATTGGGTATAGAAAATATGTTAATGAGTTAGGTTGGCGGGAATTTTCACATAGCTTAATAAATTATTTTCCAGAGTTTTTAAAAGGAAATTATAGAAAAGAATTTGATAAATTTCCTTGGGTTAAAAATGAAAAGTTTTTAAAGGCTTGGAAATCTGGAATGACAGGTTATCCAATTGTTGACGCTGGTATGAGAGAACTTTATGAAACAGGATGGATGCATAATAGAATTAGAATGGTAGTTGGATCTTTTTTAGTAAAACATTTAAGGATAAATTGGACTGAAGGAGAAAAACATTTTCGAAACTGCTTACTTGATTTTAATAAAGCTAATAATGTTGCACAATGGCAATGGGTAGCAGGTTGTGGTGCAGATGCTGCACCTTATTTTAGAATATTCAATCCAATTCTTCAGGGAGAAAAGTTTGATAAAGATGGTATATATGTAAAAAAATGGATACCGGAATTAAGTAAAGTCCCAAAAAAATTTATTCATAAGCCTTGGGAAATGGAAATTAAATATCAAGAGGCTATCAAAACAATAATTGGAAAAAATTATCCAAAACCAATTGTCATTCACGAAGAAGCTCGTGCTGCTGCTCTAAAAGCTTTCCAAAGCTTAAAAAATTAAGCTTCACCAAAAAAATGATGAATTATAGTTCTTGTTTGTGGATTCAATCTATGTTCAAAAAGATATATTCCTTGCCAAGTACCTAGTAATAGTTCTTTATTTTTGACACTTAATGAAATTTGATTATTAGTAAGAGCAGACTTGATATGTGCTGGCATATCATCTTTGCCCTCAGTGGTGTGAATATATAATTTATTATTCATTGGCACCAATTTATCAAAATAATTAATTAAATCAGTCTGCACATCTGGGTCAGCATTTTCTTGAACAATAATCGAGGCGCTCGTATGCTGAATACTTAAATTTAAAATTCCATTTTTAAAATTGTTTTTTTCAATCCAATTTAATGTTTGATCAGTAAATTCATACAATCGTTGACCATTGGTATCTATTTTAAGATTATAAAATTCTTGTTTCATATTAATAATTTTTTGATGTTAACTCAAATAAACGGCTAATTGTACGTTTAAATGGTTTTTCTAAAGACTTAGAGCTCGACAATTTTTCTAAACTTTGCTCAGCGGTTACTGCTATTGCTCTATCTTTATCGTAAATTACATCAATAAGGGTTATGAACCTTTGTTGTTGATTTGAGTTGATATCACTAAATTCTGGTACATTTTCAATTATTATAAATTCAGAACTTTCAGCAATTTTTAAATAATCTTCACCACCTAGGTTTTGATCACACAATTCATCAAAATGAAACTTTGAAATCCCTTCATAAAAATTTTTAATTTCGAAATTTCTACCTTTGATATTCAAAACTTTGTGAGATAATTTTTTATTTTTAGTAATTATTCTAGAAAACTTATTTATCTTAAAATTAGTTTCTTGGTTTAAAGGATGGAAATATCTTCGTTTTTCGGTTTCTTTGCTTTTTCTGTAATCATCATCAATTATCAACTCATGCTCTATTGATTTTTCCTGCATTATTTGAATAAAGGGTTTAAATTGATCTCTTTGTAGCCCATCTTTATATAGCTCTGATATTTTTGTGTTTGAGGTCACAATAACCTTAATATTTTGATTAAATATTTCCTGAAATAGTTTGCCTAATATCATAGCATCGACAATATTGGTAACTTGAAATTCATCAAAGAAGATGAGTGAAAATTTTGATTTTAAATCTTTAACAAATACAGTAATTACATTTTCCTCATTTTGATCTTTATTATCATGAACAAAATCATGGAAGTTTAACATAAATTCATTAAAGTGAAGACGCTGTTTTTTTTGATTAACTAGATTAAAAAAAAAATCTAAAATCATAGTTTTTCCAACACCAACACCACCATAAAGATAAAAACCTTTTTTTGAGGATTGTTTGGAAAAAAAATTAAACAAGTTGCTTCTAAAATTTTCTTTATAAAAATTATCTAATTGTTTTACTAAATTTATTTGATTTGAATTTAACTCTAGATTTTGTGTATTACAATGAGTTTTAAATTTTTCCTCAAGATTTAAAGACATTAATTTTTTTTACTTTTAAAATCAATTCCGTATTCAGATCTTGGTCCTTTCCTTAGTCCAAACGGACCAGATATAAATAATGTTAAAGGCCTCGTCCCAGGTTTTAAGTCTACTCTATGTAAGTTATTTGCAGATCTAAATCCTATATAACCAGGCGGTCGCCAGAATTTTCCTGTGCTTAATGTCTCCCAATATCCTCCTCTGAGTATTATGGTGATATATGGAAATGTATGATTGTGAACACCTTCGCCATGATCATCCGCTAACATTTCATGAATTAAAATATTAAACGGAAACCACTTTGGTCTGTGTCGAAAGATGAGATAATATCTATTCATCCATGGTTTAGCTTCATGATACTTAGGATGTGAAGGACCCCTATCTAAAACAACTTTTTTTCTTCCTATTTTGTCTAAAAATTTTAAAAACATAACTAATCATATTGGGTTATAGAGCCATTTTTAACAATAAATAAATTTTCATCATATATTAAAGGTTTTGATAATAAATCTCTGCCAACTTTTTCAATTTTTATAACATTTCCGGCGCTTAAACTTATAACAATTAAATTTCCATCAGAATTTGTAAGATAAAGATTATTTCCACCTATGGTAAAACCTGTTGGTTTTATTCTTTTTCTTTTTTTTAAATTAAAATTTTTATAAATATCATTAATTCTTATGATATTCCCTTCATTCTTTTGAATTGTAAAAAGATAGCCATTTTCAGACACAGTAAAAATGAAATTTCCAATTATAATTGGTGTAAGAATAGAGTTAATTTCACTCATCCAATTTATAGTACCTGATTTTAAATCCACAGAGTAAAATTGATTTTTATTATTAGAAAAATAAATTGAGCTTCCATCACTAACTAGTTTTGAGAAATTAAAACCATATGTTTCATTCATAATACTGCTTGTTTGTGTTGGGAGCTGCCATTGAATTAAACCAGATAAAATATCAACTGCAGTTATGTCCCCGAGGGAATTATTATATATCACTAAATTATCTTTAATTAACATTGAGAATTTTGAATTAGACACAGTAAAAGATTCTTCAGTTTTTATATTCCAGCACTCTGTACCATCTTTTAAATAAAAACATCTTAGTGTATTTTTGAAATCAACTGCAAAAAATTTGTCCTTAAAAATTTTAATTTCTGAATTAAATGGATATTCATTTTTTTTTGACCAAATTAAATTTCCAGTTTGTAAATTAATACTTGAAACTTTTGCTATACTATCTGCAACTAATAAATTTTTATTAGTCATTGCAAATGATAAAGTGGGATGAATTTTCTTTTCTGTTTTTGAATAAAAGTTATTTTTCCAAACAACTTTTTTATTATCATTAAACCTAATAATAGTTCCTTTTTTTTCAAAGACTATTACACCATTATCTAAAATCAGTGGCTCAAAATTAAATTGATTAAAATTTTCTAGTTTTGAAAATTTATATTGATTAACTTTATTCAATTGACCATTATATTTTGACGATCCAAAATTATTTAGTGGATCAAAAATTTTGTTATTTTGCTTATTTTTTGATAGGTCTAACTTTAATAAAGGATTAAATTCTGTTGAAATTATCTCTTTTTCGGTAAGAATTTTTTTAGAGACCTTATTTTCATTTTCAATTTTTTCTTTTTTATTCCATATTCGTGAATTTTCATTCAGAGAGCAATTAGATAAAAAAATTGAAAATATTAATATTACAAATATTTTATTCACTCAAATCTCTGTTTAGTCTTTTTTGTGTTTCCTTCAGAATATCCAAATTAGCGTTTTCTAAAGTAATTATTTGACTGAAAAATTCTTTGGATTTTTGCTTTTCACCTTTAGAGTAAAAGTACTCTGCTATCAAATATAAAGCATGAGACTTCCAAACACTTTTTGAATTAATTAAAGGATTTAAAATTTCTAAAATTTGACCTTCATTGATTGTATCAGCATTATAAAGGGCTTTTTTATAAATAATAAGATACTTAATTTCACTATCCAATGAAGTTTTGTTAATCAATATATCAAACAAGCTATTAATTTTATTTTTATCACTCACTAACTCATTATCTATCAAGTAATACAAAGCCAATGGAGAATAAGTTGGATCTTTATTTTCTACTATCTCTTGCATGGCCGATACTATCCCGGAATTATCTCCATTCTTATGTTTAATGATTGAACTATTAAACTTATCTGAAATTTTAATTTTATTTTTATCTTGATAGATTTGATATGAGTAAAAACCTAGCAAAATTATTATCAAAGTGATTAAAAAAGATATGATTAGTTTTTTATTTTTTGTAAAAAAATCTTTTATTCTCTGATTTCTAGTATTGCTATTAATGATTGCTATATCTTCATCCATAATTAAATCATATTTCGAAGAACGTATTGTAATATTCCTCCATTTTTATAATACTCTAGCTCATTTTTAGTATCTATTCTACAAAGTGCTTGGATCGTTTTAATTTCACCTGAAGCATACTTAATTTCTACTTTAACTTTATCAGAAGGATTAATTCCATTCTCAAGATTGATTATACTAATCAATTCTGAACCAATTAATTTTAAATTTTTCCTATCAATATTATCAATAAATTGTAATGGCAAAATACCCATCCCAATTAAGTTAGATCTATGAATTCTCTCAAAACTTTCAGCAATTACAGTCTTTACTCCTAAAAGTTTGGTTCCTTTCGCTGCCCAATCTCTTGACGAGCCTGTTCCGTATTCTTTTCCACCGATAACAACTAAATCTGTTCCTCTTTTTTTATATTCAACAACTGCATCATAAATTGGCATCACTTTTTTTTCTGGGTAAAGCGTTGTAAATCCACCTTCTGTGCCAGGTGCCATCTCATTTCTTATTCTAATATTAGCAAATGTTCCTCTCATCATTACTTCATGATTTCCTCTTCTGGCACCATAAGAATTATAATCTTTCGGTAAAATTTGGTGTTTCATAAAATATTCACCTGTAGGACTTTCTTTTTGAATGTTACCAGCAGGGGAAATATGATCTGTTGTTACCATGTCACCTAAAATTAATAATGGGCGAGCATCATGAATTTTTTTAAAACCTTCAGGTTGATCTGGAAGATTTTCAAAAAAAGGCGGTTTTTTTACATACGTAGAATTTTCTTCCCAATTATAAATACTACTTTTCTCTGTTTTAATTTGTTGCCATTGTTTTGGTCCTTCAGAAACATTTGAATATCTCTTCACAAACATTTCTGGGTTTAAAGATGATTTTAATACATCTTCAATTTCTTTATTTGATGGCCAAATATCTTTCATAAAAATATCTTTACCATCTTTAGCTTTACCAAAGCTATCTTTATACAAATCAAAATTCATATGACCGGCAAGAGCATAAGCAACGACTAACGGAGGTGAGGCAAGATAATTTGCTTTTATATGTGGAGAAATTCTACCCTCGAAATTTCTATTGCCAGACAGTACCGAAACAGCATAGATATTTTCTTTTTGTATAGATTCAACAATCTCATCAGCTAATGGACCTGAATTTCCGATGCACGTAGTACAACCGTAACCAACTAGATGAAAACCAAGTTTATCTAGATAAGTATTCAAACCTGCTTTCTCCAGATAGTCTGTTACAACTTGTGATCCTGGCGCTAATGAAGTTTTAACCCAAGGTTTTACCTCCAATCCTAATTCCACTGCTTTCTTAGCTAAAAGTCCCGCTCCGATTAAAACATTTGGATTAGAAGTATTTGTACAAGATGTAATTGCCGCGATTAAAATAGATCCATCTTTAATTGAATATTTCTTATCTTTAACTTTTGAAACTGAAAAATCTTTTTTACCAGTCACTTCAGAAAAACTTTTCTTAAAACTAGTTGAAGCATCAGTTAATAAAACCTTATCTTGTGGTCTTTTCGGCCCTGAGATAGTAGGAACAATAGTTGTCATATCCAAAGTTAAAGTATCAGTAAAATCAATATCTTCACTAGACCACAAACCCTGAGCTTTCGCATATTCCTCAACTATTTTTACTGTCATTTCATCTCTACCAGAAAATTTTAGATATCTTAAAGTTTCTTCATCTATTGGAAAAAAACCACAAGTTGCTCCATACTCTGGAGCCATATTTGCAATTGTTGCACGATCAGCTAAAGTTAAATTCTTTAAACCATCGCCATAAAATTCTACAAACTTTCCAACCACACCCTTGTCTCTTAACATTTTAACAACTGTTAAAACTAAGTCTGTTGCAGTAGTACCTTCTGGCATTTTGTTTTTTACTTCAAAACCTATTACTTCAGGAATAAGCATTGAAATAGGTTGACCTAACATGCCTGCCTCAGCTTCAATACCACCGACTCCCCATCCCAAAACTGAAAGTCCGTTGACCATGGTTGTATGGCTATCGGTCCCTACTAATGTGTCTGGAAAAAGATAATTTTGTCCTTCAAATTTTTCACTCCATACTACTTTGGATAAATATTCTAAATTTACCTGATGACAAATTCCAGTTCCAGGGGGAACTATTCTAAAGTTGTTGAATGCTTGCTGACCCCATTTTAAAAAAGAATATCTCTCACCATTTCTATTAAATTCAATTTCAACATTTTTATCAAACGAATCTGCTTTAGCAGACTGATCAACTTGAACTGAATGATCAATAACGAGATCTACTGCAGAAAGTGGATTAATTGTATTAGGATCTTTATTTTTTTCTTTCACAGCTTCTCTCATAGCTGCCAAGTCAGCCACTGCAGGAATTCCAGTGTAATCTTGTAGTAACACTCTTGCGGGTCGATAAGCAATTTCTGTTTTTGATTTTTTTGTTTTTAGCCAATTTTTAATTGCCTCAATTTGATTTTTTGTAACCGATATATCATCCTCATATCTTAACAAATTTTCTAACAAAACTTTAAGGGATTTTGGTAATTTAGAAATACCCTCCAAACCATTTTCTTCTGCTTTCTTTAATGAATAAAATTTAAATTTTTTATTATTTATTTCTATATCAGAAAGAGTTTTGTAAGAGTTAATTTTACCTGGTTTCATATTTCTATATATAAAATGTAATTATGCTTAATAAAAGAAGTCCTGACATAACATAATTAAAGTACTTAATAAATTTATCATTTGTCGCAAATTTCCTCAAAAATTTACCAACAAACGTCCATAAAGTAATACTTGTGACAGAAAATAGAAAAGCAAGAACAACTATTTGAGTCGCATAACTTATATAATTAATCCCTAATTCAACATAAGTAGAAACAACAATAATTGCAACAGTGACACCTTTAGGATTTAAATATTGAAATAAAAAGGTTTCAATAAATTTTACAGGGTTTTCTTTATGAGTTTCATTTGAAGAAGTTGAAAACGCAATCTTATAAGCCAGATAAATTAAAAATAAAGTACCAAGATATCTAATGACTATTTGAATGATGGGAAATAATTTAAAAACATTAATTAAACCTATCGATAAAAACAAAACTAATGAAGTGAATCCTAAAGTCACACCAAGAATATGAGGGATTGTTTTTTTTATCCCAAAATTAAATCCAGAGTAAGATGCGACTACATTATTTGGACCCGGCGTGTACGCTGTGACAAACCAAAATAAAGAAATTGATAATATTTCAGGATGCATACTTAGGCTATTGGAAGACCATTTTCTGATTGTTGAGATGGATGAACGAGAATCACTTTGCCTTCTTTATCTATTGAGCCTAAAATCAAAACTTGAGACACTACTCCAGCAATATTTTTTTCAGGAAAATTACAAACTCCGATTACTTGTTTACCTTTTAAATTATCCTCATTATAATAATGAGTAATTTGTGCTGAAGATTGTTTAATTCCTATTTCTTTTCCAAAATCCACCTTAACTACTAAAGATGGTTTTCTTGCTTTCTCATTTTTTTTTACAGAAATTACTGTCCCTACTCGTATGTCAACTTTTTCAAATATATCGTATGTTATTTGTTCTTTCATAAATTCAGTATATATATTAGTTATTATTCATGAGTACAGAAATTAATACTGAAAAATTATATGAAAATTGCATCAAAATTTTGACCGATTTAATCGGTTTCAAAACGATTTCTGGAGACGATAATAGTAATTTAATAAATTATTGTGAAGACTATCTTCACAAATTAGGTGCAACTTCATTTAAAACTTTTGATCAGGAAAAGAAAAGAGTTAATCTTTTTGCTACATTCAAGGCAAAAAAAACAAATGGGATAAAACCAATTATCTTATCTGGTCACACTGATACTGTTCCAGTCTCAAAAAGTTGGAGCACTGATCCTTTTAAAGCTACAATCAAAGATGATAAACTTTATGGCAGAGGTGCATGTGATATGAAAGGTTTTATCGCATGTGTTTTAGCTTATGCGCCAATTTATTCAAAGGTGGAATTAAATAGAGATATCCATTTTTCATTTACATTCGATGAAGAGACTGCTTGTCTTGGAGCGCCCATATTAATTGAGGAGTTAAAAAAAAGAAAAATTCAAGACGGCATATGTATAATTGGTGAGCCAACTAAAATGAAAATTATAGATGCTCACAAAGGTTGTTATGAATATACAACTTATTTTGAGGGTTTAGCGGGTCATAGTTCAATGCCACATAAAGGGGTAAGTGCTGTTGAGTTTGCTTCACGTTACGCAAACAAACTCATCGAATTAAGACAGGACTTAAAAAAAAGAGCTCCTAAAGACTCGATATTTGATCCCCCTTTTTCAACTTTGCAGGTTGGAGGAATATTTGGCGGCATAGCACACAATGTGATAGCTGATAAATGTTATATTGAATGGGAGACTAGACCGGTGGTTAAAGAAGATGGAGTTTTTTTAAATCAAGAAATAGACAAATATGCTAATGAAATTTTATTACCAGAAATGAGAAAAGTATTTCCGAATTCAAAAATAACTAAAAAAATAATAGGTGAAGTAACTGGTTTTGATCGTATTAAAAACTCAGAGGCATGTGAGTTAGTTTCAAGTTTGACTGGGGACAATTCGAGAGAGGTTGTTTCTTTTGGCACTGAAGCTGGCTTGTTTCAAGAAATCGGGATGAGTACTGTTGTTTGTGGTCCTGGTTCGATTGAACAAGCTCACAAAGTTGATGAGTTTATTGAATTAAATGAAATTAAAAAATGTTTAAAATTTTTAGATGGTCTTAAAAAAAAATCTTCTTTAAATTAATTCCAGCCACCAACAGCTTTCACTTCTAAAAATTCCTCAAGACCATGTTCACCAGCTTCTCTACCAATTCCAGAATGCTTAAAACCTCCAAATGGTGCATCTACAGCAATTCCAGCTCCATTTACGTCTACCATTCCTGATCTTAACTTTCTCGCAACTCTTTTAACTTTTTCTTTGTCTTGCGTTTGAATGTAATTAGTCAATCCATAAGGAGTATCATTAGCGATCTTAATTGCTTCTTCTTCATTATCAAAAGGCATTACTGATAACACTGGACCAAAAATTTCTGTTCTTGCAACTTCCATATCATTTTTTACATCAACAAAAACTGTTGGTTTGACAAAGTATCCTTTTTCAAATCCCTCTGGTTTACCAGCGCCTCCTGCAACTAATTTTGCACCCTCATCTATACCCTTTTTAATTAAAGTTTGGATTTTATTATATTGGGTTTCAGAAATAACAGGACCAATATGTTCTCCTTCCTTCTTTGGATCACCAACTTCAAAATTTTCAGTATATTTTTTTAATCTTTCTACAGCTTCATTATACATTGATTTTTCAACAAGCATTCTAGTTGGAGCATTACACGACTGACCAGAATTTCTGAAACATCTTAAAGCTCCTCTTTCAATAGCATCTGGATCAGCATCTTTAAAAATTATATTTGCTCCCTTTCCACCTAATTCTAGACTTACTCTTTTAAAATCTTTAGCTGCATTTTGTGAAATTAATGCTCCAGCTCGAGTAGAGCCAGTAAATGAAATCATATTGACGTCAGGATGACTTGTTAGAGCATTACCAGTAGTTTCACCATCTCCATTTACTAAATTAAATACTCCTGCAGGAAATTTTGTTTCATCAATTAACTCTGCTAGAATCATTGATGATAAAGGAGCAAGTTCAGATGGTTTTAAAATCATAGTACAACCAGAGGCTAAAGCCGGTGCAACTTTAAGACAAACTTGATTCATTGGCCAATTCCATGGCGTAATCAAAGCACACACTCCTTTTGGCTCATAAATTAATCTTTGATTAGGAGCATGTTCACCCAGAGGTTTTTCAAATTCAAAATTTTTAAGATATCTAATAAATGATTTTAGATGTGCTGCGCCTGTGCCTGCTTGTAGTTTTGTTGCAAAGTCTTTAGGAGCTCCCATTTCTGTGGTAATAGCTGCAGCAATATCTGCCCATCTTTTCTTATAATTTTCGTACAATTTTTCTAATAATCTTATTCTTTCTTCTTTAGGGGAAAATGCCCAAGTGCTATAGGCTTTTTTTGCTGAACTTACTGCATAATCAATATCTTCCTTATTACCTAAAGAAATAACCGCACAATTTTCCTCTGTAGCGGGATTAATTACTTTTATTTCTTGGTTACTTTTCGGAGCAACCCATTTTCCATCGATGTAAAAATTTTTTTTATTTTCCATAACAGACTCCTAACCTTTCCTTATTTTTTTGCAAACAAATTAGTAAGTTCATAAACAATTGTTGCTGCAGCTAAAGATGTTACCTCCGCATGATCATATGCTGGGGATACTTCAACTACATCTGCTGAGATTAAATTCATTCCTGACAAACCGCGAATTACATTAACCATTTCTCTTGAAGTCATTCCTGCAATTTCCGGTGTACCTGTTCCTGGGGCAAAAGCGGGGTCTAAAACATCTATATCAATTGATAAGTATAATGGATTATCGCCAACTCTTTTTTTAATTCTTTCAGCTATTTTATCAATTCCTTCTGTTTGAAATTCATCACAATGAATTATTTTAAATCCAAAACTTTCATCATTTTTAATATCATCTCTACTATACAAAGGTCCTCTAATACCTACATGCATAGAAGCATCATCTAAAAATAAATTCTCTTCTCTTGCACGTCTAAATGGAGTTCCATGTGTATAAGGTGCCCCAAAATAAGTATCCCATGTATCTAAATGAGCATCAAAATGAACTAAAGCAACTGGGCCTTTATTAATTTTGTTTACTGCTTTTAATAAAGGAAATGCAATTGTATGGTCACCCCCTAAACTAATTATGCCTCCAGTTTTTTTTAGTAAATCTACAGCACCTTCCTCAATTTGTTTGATCGCTTCATTAATATTAAAAGGATTACACGTAATGTCTCCAGCATCAGCAACTTGTTGTACTTTAAATGGTTCTACATCATAACTTGGATGATAATTTGTTCTTAAGTGTCTTGAAGCTTGTCTGATGCTTTGAGGACCAAATCTTGCTCCTGGTCTATAACTTGTGCCTGCATCAAAAGGAATACCAACTATTGCAACATCACAATATTCAACATCTCTCAATTCTGGTAATCGTGCAAAAGTCGAGGGTCCAGCAAATCGTGGTACTTTAGTTCCACTTACTGGCTGGATTGGTTCCTTGGAACTTTTTTTTTTCATCACAAAACTCTATCACATTCTTACAATTTGGAATATCTTCAATAATACTTATTATGAAATTATTTAAGTTCATTTTGTTATATTTATTTTTAATTTCTTCTGTGCAAGCAGATACGATTTATCAATTGATTAAAATCCCAAATCTTGAAATTTATAATATTAAAACTACTAATAGTCTGAGATATCTTTACGCTAAACAACCTTTTACGATTGGGGTGGACAATAATATTAATTGTTTTAAATCATCAAAACAAGATTTAGATAAAAAGTATCAAATTATAGAAAAGAATTTAAAAAGATATTCTCAAAGTTTTTTAAAAAAAATAAATTTAAAATATATTGTTCTTTGTGAGGATTTATCAATTTCAGGAATTAATACTGCTGGAGTACCTGATAATGTGATGAAAACTCTTATTGTTGATATTAAATTTGATAATAAATATTTTGAAAGAGTATTACATCATGAAGTCTTTCATATAATCAATGATAGTTTCAAAGAAATTTTCAATGAAAAAATTTGGTCTAATTTTAATTTGGAAAGTTTTAATTATGCAAAATGTTCTACTTGCACAAAAAAAATAGGTCTTGATACTTATTCTAAAACCGATGGTTTTATTACTGAATATTCAAAATCAACCGCTTCTGAAGATATGGCAGAAGTTTTTTCTCATTTAATGCATGGAAATTTACCTAAACAAATTGATCCTATTCTTCAAAAAAAGATAGATTTTATCAAATCAGGGTTGCTTAAAATTGATCAAAATTTCGATTTATGATTAAAAAAATTAAAGCTTCAAGGTCAGAAAAGATAATCTTTTTTTTCTTAATATCTTTAGCTATTTTTTCCCTAAGTTCTTTTTTTTTGATAAAGAATAAATGCTTATTTGTTAAAAATTATAATCCAAAAAAACTTTCTTTTGATAAGCCGAATAATATTGCGATTTTGAATGTTGAATGTGGAAATGTAATAATTGAATTATATCCAAATATTTCTCCAAATTCAGTTGAAAGATTTAAAACATTGGTGAGATCTAAGGCTTACGACGATGTTGCATTTCATAGAGTAATTAAAGACAGTCTTGTACAGGCAGGTGATTTGGAATTTGGTAAAAAAGGAAATATTGATTATGGAAAAATCGGAACAGGACAATCAGGATTAGGAACCATAAACTCAGAAGTAGATGTCCCATTTAACTACGAAAAAGGAAGTGTAGGTTTTGCAAGAACACAAAAATATAATACTGAAGATAGTCAATTTTTCATCACACTCAAAGATGAGCCATTATATGAGAGTGAATATACACCGATTGGGAAAGTTATTTATGGGTTAGAAGCACTAGAAAAAATAAAATATCAAAATAAATCTGAATATGTTCTAAGGCCTGACTTTATAAATTCTATTAAAATGTTAGTTGACTAAAGGTTTACCAGTAGCCAAGGTGTGTTTTATCCTGTCTTGAGTATTTTTAGTTTCAATTAATCTCATAAAAGCATCTAGCTCTAATTTAAATAAATCATCTTCTGTCAACACTTTATCCATAGTCGTGTCTCCACCACTTAAGACTAAAGCTAATTCTTTTGCAACTTCTACCCCATGATCTAAGATAATTTTATCATTATAGAGTTTTTCTAAAATTTTATGCATTTCTCCAATAACCGCTTTCCCAGGCAATTTAAACTGAAGTTCGTTAGGTGCTTTAAAATCTTTGTTTTCATCTAAGATTTTTTTTGAAACCTCTAATAAACTATTTCTATTCATAATCTTTTTATTTTCAGGCAGTAAGTATTTCAATGGCTCAGCTTCAACAGGTGATGTTGCCGTTTTTCCGTAGCCAATGATATCAAAAACTTTTAATGGTGCATAATTTGGATCTTTTTTTGCCTCTTCTGTATCTAACCATCTAGCTAACATTTCTTTACAACCTCCGCCAGCTGGAATTAATCCTACGATAGTTTCTACCAGGCCAATTACAATATTTGTATGAGAGGCAACAAAATTACTTTGTACTAAAACTTCAAATCCACCTCCTAAAGTAAGTCCTGATGGTGCGGATATAACTGGGTGTTTAGAGTACTTAAGATGTTTACATGTTTCTTGGAAATATTTAATAAATTTCTTAATTGATTTAAAATCATTTTTGTCAGCGAATTCCATTGTATAAGTTAAATTTACCCCAGCAGAAAATTGCATGCTTTCATTAATTATAATCAATGGCTTATCGGTTGCTTTCTTCAATGCATCCATTGAGTCGTAATCTAATGCATTAGCTTTGGTAGTAAATTCAACTATATTATAATCATTAAATCTATAAATAGATGCTGAACTGTTTCCATCAACACTCGTTGCTGTTTTCTTAACCTTGCCCAGAGTTTCTATTGATGTATATTTTTGCCTTTCACCATAAAAATTTTCATTTTTTGTTTTACTTAAATTTTCTAAAAAATTATTTCCTTTAAAATTTTCAACTTTTTCAAAGAAGTTTTTAACGCCAATCTCCTCTAGCATTTCAAAGGGTCCTTTTGCCCAGTTAAACCCTAATCTCATAGCCTCATCAATATCATTAAATTCTTTTGTTATTTCAGGAACTAATGATGAAGCATATTTGATAATCTTTTCTAATACTGACCAAGCATATTCTCCATATTTGTCATTCCTATTAATTAGACCTTTAAGGTCAACTTTGTCAGATTTTATGTCAATTTTTTTGCTTAGAGAATAATCTCCAGTTTGTAGATCGATAGCTTCCATTACTTTGCCACTATCAGTTTTCTTCATTCTATAGAAACCACCTTTGCCCTTTCTACCTGTATATCCAGTTTCAATTAATTTTTTTACTAAAGGAATTTCTTTCGCAACCTCATGAAATTCATCAGTTTCAGGTAACTCTTTGATAAAACTTTTTAAAACATCAGCCATAAGATCAATACCAATTAAATCATAAAGCCCAAAAACACCTGTTTTTGGAATACCCATTGGTCTCCCAAATATTGCATCTGCTTCCTCAACAGAAAGTTTCATTTTAAATGCTTCAGTCATTGCAATTTGCATAGCGTAAACACCAACTCTGTTGCCTAAAAAACCTGGAGTGTCATTACAAACGATGGCTCCTTTTCCAAGCTCAAGTTCACAAAATTCTTTTAATTGATTTATTTTATTTAGATCATTGTCTTCATTTTTAACAATTTCCAAAAGACCCATATATCTAACCGGATTAAAAAAATGAGTTATACAAAAATCTTTTTTTTGTTCTTTATTTAAATTTTGAGATAAAACTTTAATGGGTATTGAAGAAGTATTGGAGGAAACAATCGCACCATCTTTTCTACTTTTAAAAATTTTTTCATAAATTTGGTGTTTGATATCAATTCTCTCAACAACTGCCTCAACAATCCAGTCAGCTTGTTCTACTACTGAAAAGTCATCTTCAATATTACCAACTTTAATATTTTTTATTTTAGATTTATCAATTAATAAAGGTGGTCTAGATTTGTGAATTCTTTCTCTGGCATTTTCACTTATTTCAGTTTTTAAATCCAAAAGAGTTACGGGTATATTTGCATTACACAAATGAGCTGCTATTCCACTGCCCATTGTTCCAGACCCTATCACTACTACATTCTTTATCTTCATGAAATTATTTTTCTAACGATTAATACCTCTGAGTCTTTCAGATCTTCTTCGTAAAAGCTCAGCAGTCACTAATATTAATGTTGATAGTATAATTAGACAAGTCGCAACAGCTAATATTGTTGGACTTAATTGCTCTCGTAAACCTGTCCACATTTGAATTGGGATTGTCGTATTTTCTAATCCTGCTAAAAATAAAACAACCACAACTTCATCAAATGAAGTTACAAATGCAAATAACCCACCTGAAATTACTCCAGGTAAAATTAAAGGTAAGGTAATTTTCATAAAAGTATTTACTGGATCACTTCCCAAGCTTGCAGCTGCTCTTGTTACACTATGATCAAAACCTGACAAAGTAGCTGTGACTGTAATTACCACAAAAGGTGTTCCTAATATAATATGAGCTAATACTATTCCTGTATGAGTTGCTGCTAAACCTGCTTTTGCCATAAAGAAAAATATTGCAACACCAGAAATAATTAATGGAACAATCATTGGTGAAATTAAAACAGCCATTATTAATCCTTTATATGGCATATGTCTGCTGCTCAATCCTAAAGCCGCAACTGTTCCAAGTATCACTGATCCAATTGTTGCAAAAATCGCAATGATAAAACTATTCTTAGCAGCAAGTCCCCATGGGTTTTTTGTTCCGTAAATCATATCCTTATACCATCTTAAAGAAAATGCATCTGGATCTAGACGCTTCATTCCATCAGAAAAACTCAAAAATTCTTCTGCGTTAAATGATAATGGGAATATTACAAACAAAGGTGCAATTAGAAAAAAGAAAACAGCACCACAAATTGTAAGATAAATATAATGCCAAATTCTATAATGTGGTTCAGTATATTTTGGTAAAGCCATTTGATTATCCTAATTTAATATTATCAATTCCAACTAGTTTGTTATAAAGCCAATAAATTACCAATACTCCACTCAACAACATTAATCCCATGGCTGATGCAAAGCTCCAATCGAGAGTACTTTTCATGTGGAAAGCAATTTGATTACTTATTAAAGTTCCAGATGCACCACCAACTAAGGCTGGGGTAATATAATAACCTATCGCTAAAATAAATACTAATAAACAGCCCGCACCTATTCCTGGGATTGTTAATGGGAAATAAACTTTCCAAAATGCCACAAATGGCGTTCCACCTAATGATTTTCCTGCCCTCATTAAGCTAGGTGAGATAGTTTTCATGACGCTATAAAGTGGTAAAACCATGAATGGCAGCAATATTTGTGTCATCGCAACGTAACTTCCTGTTTTGTTGTACATCATCTCGGGTCTATTATCGTCAGCTACTAATCCTATTCCGACAAAGAAATCATTTACAATTCCTTGTTGTTGCAACAAAATCATCCAGCTTGCAGTTCTCACTAGTAATGAAGTCCAGAACGGCAGCAATACACAGATCATTAATAAGTTGCTATACTTCATGGGTAAAGTAGCTAATAGATGAGCTATAGGATAAGCCATTAAGAAACAAAAGACTGTCACAAAAAATGCAATTTCAAGAGTTCTTAACCATAACACTCTATGAATTCTTCTGTCTTCCTCTACACTTACTATTTTTCCTTCTTCATTTACGTACATGTCCATACCCTTAAGATATTTTTGACTTGTAAACTCAGGAGCTCTTCTTTGAATTGCTCTCCAGTACTCAACATCAGCCCATCTTTTGTGGACTGACATTATTTGTTCTTTATAGTTTCCCTCTTCAAATGATTTTGATTTTCTTCTTAATTTTTTAATAATACTTTTAAATCCATTTTTTGTGTAGTTTAATTGGGTGGATAACTTACCTTCACGTTTATCCTCAACTAATTTTATGAAATCCTCATGAAAAGCAGCAAAAACTTCTTCATCAGGTAATTCTTGACCATCCCAATTCTCCATTGCTTTAAAAGTTTTTGGAAGCATTTGTGTTACCATTTTATCGTCAATACTTCGGAACAACATATCACCTATTGGAAAAACATAAGTAATTATTAAAAATAACAATAAAGGAGCAACAAGTAGGAAAGCTTTGATCTTATTCTTTCTCTCTGCCTTTTTAAGACTTACCTCTAAAGGTATCCCATCTGTTGTTAGAATTTGTTTTGTTTCAGAGCTCATAAATAAAAAGGGCGGTTAATAATAACCGCCCTTAAATTATAATATATAATTAAGTTGTTTAAAACTTAAATTATAGACCAGCTTTCATAGCTTCCCATTTTTCACCAAGCTCTGTGCCGTTGTCAGCCCAGAAAATTGGATCTACTAGGAAGTAGTTTTTAGTGTTAGCCGGTGCAGTTGGCATTTGTGGTACCATGTTAGTCTTACCATCTTTATACCAAGGCTCACCTTTTTCCATAATGCTAATTGAAGATTTTCTCCAAGGAGCATATGCGATGTATTTAGCACTACCTGCTAACATCTCTGAGCTAGTCATCATAGCTAAAGCTTTTTTAGCCATACCATTAGCATCGTTTGGTCCACCTTTAACTTGTACGAAATATTCGTAGTCAAGACCTTGGCCATCCCAAACTTGTTTGATTGGTGCACCTTCTCCAATTTCAGCATTGAAGAATCTACCATTCCAACCAGTAGCCATTACTACTTCACCTGATACTAACAGTTCTGGTGGTTGAGCACCTGCAGACCAAAATACACATCCACCTTTAGGGTCTGTGCATAGTTCTTTGATCTTATTCATTGCTCTTTCAACACCTTTTTCTGTTTCTAAAGCTTTGTAGATTTTTGCTCCACCTTTTCCTGGTTTAATACCATCTGCTGCTAAAGCGATTTCTAAGTTTGTTAAAGCGCTTTTGTAGATAGCTCTTTTTCCAGGGAATTTTTTAGTGTTAAAGAAATCTTTGATAGTCTTTGGAGTACCCTTAACATTATTAGTGTTATAAGCATAATTCCAAGAATATAAAATATTTCCTACAGCACACTTACTAGGCATTGCAGTAAAAAAATCTTTACTTGCTGGAGTTCCATCTGGAGCTGGTGGGAAATCTTTATCGAAATCAAATTCAACAAATAATCCTTCATCACATCCAGTAATAGTATCCATTGCAAACACGTCGATTATGTCCCACGTGATTTTACCAGCTTCTTTTTGTGCTTTAATCTCAGATAATCCACCAGAATAGTCAACCCAGGCAATATTTATGCCAAGTTTTTTAGCTGTAGGATCACCATAACCTAACTTTTGAGACTCGGTATAAGCCCCACCCCATGACACTGCAGTTACTGTTGTTGCGAATGCTGAAGTAGTTAGTGAAAGTACAAAAGAAATAGCTAGTAATACTTTACTTAGTTTTTTCATTTTTCCTCCGTTTAAACGTTTTTTATAAAAATCAATTACAACAAGATCGATAATGAGAGTCAACAGCCCATTTTAGTTAATTTAGCAATATATTGGTGGTCTAGGAAGGATCTAACGCTCTAGCATCTTCACTGTTCCAACCTATCTTGATATCTTTGCCAAGCTTGATATCCAAATTGGCTGAGCTGTTAGGGACCTTTAAGATAAATTGATTGTTGCCTAAAAGATTTATTCTAACTCTTGTATGATCTCCATGATATATTACTTCTTCAATCTTTCCGGAATGTATATTGTCCATTTGATCACTTGGATTAATTAAGGCTCTTTCAGGTCTTAAAGAAATCTTAGTTTTCTCACCTTTACTTTTTACAGAAATAGGATTGGCAAGTATATCTGTGTTAGCTATTTTAACCTTACACTTACCACCTGAAATATCTGAAACCTCACCCACAAAAGTATTATTTTCTCCAATAAATTCAGCAACAAAAGAATTTACAGGTTTTTCATAAAGCTCATCCGGACTTGAAAGCTGCTGAACTTTTCCATCATTAAAAACAGCAATACGATTAGACATGGTTAATGCTTCACTTTGATCATGAGTTACGTAAACAACAGTTACACCAATGTTTTCATGTATGTGTTTAATTTCATATTGCATACTCTCTCTCAAATTTTTATCTAAAGCTCCTAGAGGTTCATCCATTAAAACTAGCTGTGGGTCAAATACTAATGACCTTGCAACAGCTACCCTTTGTTGTTGACCACCTGATAATTGCCCCGGCATCCTTGATGCGAAACTTTGAAGTGAAACCATTGACAATGCCTTATCAATTTTTTTATCAGCCTCGTCTTTTGGAATTTTTCTAACTCTTAGTGGAAAAGCAAGGTTCTCGTAAACTGTCATATGGGGAAATAACGCATAATTCTGAAACACCATTCCAATACCTCTTTTGTGTGGAGGTATACTCGAGATAGCTTTTCCATCTAAATATATCTCTCCATTTGTTGGTGTTTCAAATCCTGCAAGCATCATTAAGCAAGTTGTTTTTCCAGAACCTGAGGGTCCTAGCATAGTCACAAACTCACCTTCTTCGATATCTAATTGAAGATCTTTGACGACTAAAACTTTGCCGTCATAGCTTTTATCTACTTTGTCGAATTTGACGAAATCTTTTTTAAGAGCCATAATTTTAATCAACTTTTAAACATTTGTAAGAATAAATTTCAACCTTTAATAACTAGCTTTTAACGTGAAGTTCTTTAGACATATTACAAAATAATTCTGCTCCTTGATCTGTAACTCTTATTGCTTCTGATGCTTCAACACCCCATTCACCAAATTGCATAACTGCTATCATGTGAAAACAAATATTAGGTTCCAAAATTGTCATGTCACCTTTATAAATATTTAATGTATGTTCTCCCCAATCTGGTGGATAACCAATTCCAATCGAATAACCAGTCCTAGATTTTTTTTCTATTCCATATTTATCTAATACTTTCCAAAATGCTTGGGCAACGTGATCCACTGTATTTCCGGGTTTGGTTGCATCAATTCCAGCTTGAAGTGCCTCAATTGTTTTTTTCATCGTATCAATTTTAAGTTGATCAGGTTTTCCAAGCAAAATAGTTCTGGCCATCGGCGCATGATAACGTTTATACACTCCAGAAAGTTCAATAATTGTAGCCTCACCATCAATAAATTTATCTTGTGTTGCGGTTAAATGTGAAGCAGAAGTTCCTTTTCCGGTAGGAAGTAATGTTGCAATACTGGCGTATTCTCCACCAAATTCAGGCGTTCCATAAAACAAAGCTTTTTGAATTTCTCCAACAGCATCACATTGTCTAACCCCAGGACTTATTACCTCGTAAGCTTTTTTCATCCCAACCTCTGAAATTTTTGCAGCAGATTTCATAAAATTTATTTCAGTATTTGATTTTACTAGACGAGCCCAATTTACTAATCTTTCAGAGTCTTTGATCTTAGCATCGGGTAAACCATCCCTAATTTTCTGATAACAAAATGCAGTAAAATAATGTGCATCCATCTCTAAACCAATAGAGAGCTTATCCCATTTTTTATTCTTAATTATCTCCACTAAATAATCATAAGGATGCTTAGGCCAAGTATGAATGTAGTGTTCATCATACACGATTATATTCTCCTTCTTTAAGTATGTTTTTAGATAAGCTCCACCTGCATCCTGATCTCTTACAAAACATAAAGGTTCATCAGCATTGACATGGACTATTGCACATTGAGCATAATAAAAAGACCAAGCATCGTAACCTGTTAAGTAATTTATATTATTCGTATCGTGAGAAATTAATAATTCGATGCCTTTTTCTTGCATCATTTTTTGAACTTTTTTTAATCTATTATTATATTCTTCTTTTGTAAAAAGACTCATTGATCTAAATTAAATAATTTTCCAAAGCCTTGAATTTCTTTATTCATTCCAATACTTTCTAAAGTATCCCATATTAATGATTGATTGCTGGTAATGACAGGCTTACCTAATTCTTTCTCTAATCTTTCAATTATATTTAAAACTGGTAAAGCTGTGCACGAAATAAATAAAGCATCAGCATTTTTGATTTCTATCTGCGATAAAGTTTTAAATAAAAAATTTTGATCTACTTTTCCAATATCATAATCAGCTGCAATATCTAGATAAGTATTTGCAACAATACCAAAACCTTGACTTGAAAAATAATCTATAACTTCATCATTTAATTTTTTACTATAAGGAGTAAATATTGCTATTTTTTTTATTTTTAACTTTTTTAATGCTTTAATAGCTGCTGTGCTAGGCGTTGTAATTTTTGCTTTTGGTTTCGCTTCTTTAACTTTTCTCTCTATAGTATCATGTCCAACAGCTATAGTTCCAGAGGTGCATCCGTATACAACACAATCTATGTTTTCATCTGGTAAAATATTTTTAGTAACATCTGTAACTTTTTCAGACATTTTAATTAAATTTTCTTTTGATAAAGGATTATAACATTCAATTCTATTTACAAAAAAATCTATATCTTTATCTTTAATTATTTTGATAAAGTCTTTTTCAATTATGAAATCTGTAGCTAAAGCAATTAATCCTATTCTAGGATTATATTTTTTTATAAATTGTGGTTGAATTTTATTAGACTTCATTAAAATCGTTTAAAATCTTTAATAATCAGTCTAGTTTAAATAAAGACATTATAAAATAAGATAATTTGGCGGTTGAAAATCTATATAAATAGGATTTAATTTAGTCTTTATAAATTGTTAACAAATAGAGGAATATAATGAGAAAATTAATTATTGCTGCATTTATATTTGTATCAAGTTTTACAACAAATGTTTTTGCAGAAGTAAAAATGGGAATAATTTTAGGATTCACTGGTCCTATAGAATCTCTTACGCCTGCTATGGCTGCATCTGCAGAACTTGCTTTTAAAGAAGCATCTGACTCAGGTTCACTATTAGGTGGAGAAAAAATTTCAGTAGTAAGAGCAGACTCAACTTGTGTTGACTCAGCAGCAGCGACAGCGGCAGCTGAAGGTGTTATTGCACAAGGTGTTGCTGCAATCATGGGTGCTGATTGTTCAGGTGTAACAGGTGCTATTGCATCAAATGTTGCTGTACCAAATGGTGTGGTAATGATTTCACCTTCTGCAACATCTCCAGGATTAACAACTCTAGATGATAAAGGGTATTTCTTCAGAACTGCTCCATCAGATGCTAGAGGTGGACAAATTCTTGCAGATATTACTAAAGATAGAAAAGTAAAAAGTGTAGCTATTACTTATACAAACAACGATTATGGTAAAGGTTTGGCTGATGTTTATAAAGCAGCAGTAGAAGCTCACGGAATAAAAGTAACTACAGTAAATGCTCATGAAGATGGAAAAGCAGATTATTCTTCTGAGGTTGCAACACTAGCTTCAGCAGGTGGTGATGCAGTAGCTGTTATTGGATATCTTGACCAAGGTGGAAAAGGTATTATTCAAGCTTCTTTAGACTCTGGTGCATTTGACAGATTTATTTTGTCAGATGGTATGATTGGTCAATCATTAGTTGATGCATTTGGAAAAGATTTAAGAAAATCTTTTGGTTCAATGCCCGGATCAACTGGAAAAGGTGCTGGTGTTTTTGCTGGTGTAGCAAAAGCTGCTGGTATTGATAGTTCTGGTCCATACACTGGTGAGTCATACGATGCAGCTGCTTTAATTGTTTTAGCAATGCAAGCAGGTAATTCAGCTGACAGAGCGTCAATTGCAAAAAATGTAATGGATGTTGCTAACAGCCCTGGAACAAAAATTTATCCAGGTGAACTTAAAAAAGGTTTAGATTTATTAGCTAAAGGTAAAAAAGTTGACTACGAAGGTGCAACAGGTGTTACTTTTACTAGCGTCGGTGAAGCTGAAGGTTCTTTCCTAGAACAAGAAGTTAAAGGCGGAAAATTCAAAACTAAAAAACAAAGATAATTTATCTTAAAATTAAAACCCCTGACATTTTTATGTTAGGGGTTTTTTTTTAAAAAAATAAATACTTATCAGCCATATATAAAGCCCAAGCAAAAGCTGCACCTAAAATTATATATTTCATCTTTCTTATTTTATTTCTATTTTTTCTGGAAGTATACCTTTTGGTCTATATCTCATAATCAATAACAGGCCTATTCCCATCATTAAAAATCTAAAATATGGAACACTTTCAATTAAATGAACTTTTAAAAAGTGAGTGTCAGCTAAACCAGCTGTTGTTAAATTAACTAAATATAATCCAATAGGTGCTGACTCAATCCATAAAAACCAAACCACAAAGCCTCCTAGAATTGCTCCAAAATTATTACCACTGCCACCTACTATGACCATCACCCAAATTAAAAAAGTGTATCTCATAGGTCTGTAGCTGCCTGGAGTAAATAATCCATCTTGGGTTACTAACATAGCACCAGCAATTCCCACTATAGCAGAACCTAAAACAAAAATTAGTAAATGTTGTTTCACCACATTTTTACCCATTGCATTCGCTGCTTCTTCATTATCTCTTATTGCTCTCATCATTCTACCCCACGGAGAATAAAGAGCTTTTTGAGTTAGAATTAATAGAATGATAACAACAATCAAAAACAAACCTGAATAACAAAGTTTTACAAAAATTGATGATCCTTCAATGACAAATTGATTTAAAGCAGCTTGTCTCTCATTTAAATCTGTTATTAAATTCAATTTGCTTAGGTTAAATTTTTCAACTAAATTTATAAACCAATCTGTTTGTTGTAAATTAACCTCATAAGGTGCAGGGCGCTTCAATCCAATAACATTTTTTACACCTCTGGTAAGCCAATCTTCGTGTTTAATTATTGCAATAACAATTTCTGATATTAATAAAGTGGCTATTGCCAAATAATCTGCCCTTAAACCTAAAGCAACTTTACCAATTACAAATGCTAACCCACCTGCAAACAGAGCACCAACGATCCAAGAAAAAATAATCGGCAGACCAAATCCACCAAGAAATCCTGTTTTTGCAGGATCTACTTCCTCTATAGCCTCAATCCCAGGTTCAGATACAAATCTAATGATTATTATTCCTGCAATGATAATAGTTGCAACAATATAGGTTCTAACTTTTGATTTTTCATATTTTTTTAATACGTATCTAACAGCTAATACCATCCCTATTATTAGTAAAAGACTTAAAAGAATATTAGATCCACCCGCACTCCATGCTTCTTGAACGGGATCAACTGAAATTAAAACTGCTGCTAAACCACCGAGAGCAGTATATCCCATTATACCAAAGTTAATGAGACCAGCATAACCCCATTGAATATTAGCTCCCATTGTCATGACAGCTGAAATCAAACAAAGATTAAAAATTGATAAAGCAATATTCCAAGATTGAAAAATTCCAACGAGAATAATTAATCCCATCATTATAGTATAAGCTGCAATTACATTTAAATTTTTTCTCACAATATTTTTCCTTTGAAAATTCCAGATGGTCGGTAAAGCAGCACAATGACTAGAATTGAAAATGATACTGCAAATTTATAATCTGTTGATAGTAATTGTACTAAAGTATTTGGCTCTAAACTTTCAGGCAATAAATACATGAAAAACTTTTTATAAGCATAAGTTAAAAGAATTTCAGAAAACGCAATTACATATCCACCTAAAAATGCACCAAAAGGATTTCCTATACCACCAACAATAGCTGCAGCAAAAATTGGAAGCATATTATTGAAATAAGTAAATGGTTTAAAACTTTTATCTAAACCATATAATGCTCCACCGATGGTTGCCAACACCCCTGCTATTATCCAAGTAATCATAACTATCTTTTTTGGGTCAATTCCAGACAATAAAGCAAGATCTTCATTATCAGAATAAGCTCTCATACTTTTTCCCGTTTTTGTTTTATTTAAAAACCAAAAAAGAGCTGAAACTAAAATGAATGTTACAACTATTGTAATTACTTGAGTGGATTTGATTGCAAGACCTTCATTAAGACCTGTCATTTCTTTGAACTCACTAGCTTTAATCAAAAATTTTTCACCATCAAAAAATCTTCTATCAGATGGGCCAATGATTATTCGAACAACTGCTTGGGTAACGAACATTACTCCAATACTAACCATTGCTAACTGAACAGGGGGGCTTTTACTCACTCTATAATATTTGAAAACAAATTTATCTATCAAAAGCATATAACCAACCATAAATATAATAGCAAAAGGAATTGCGATGAGAGCAGTTGGTAAAATGCCTAAGCTTATTCCTAAAGATTGAAAATACCATGTAAACAAAATCGTAACCATGGTTCCAAAAGACATCATATCTCCTGTAGCAAAGTTTGCGAACCTTAAGATCCCATATATCAATGTTACAAAAATTGCACCCAAAGCTAATTGAGATCCATAGGCTAATGCTGGTACAAAAATATAATTTAATAAAAGTACAATCGCGTTTATATAATCCATATCAACCGCCTAAAAATGAACTCCTTACTCTTGAATCATTTAGTAATTCTTTTCCTGATCCTGAATAACGATTTTCTCCTGTGACTAACACATAACCTCTGTCTGAAATACTTAGTGCTTGTTTGGCATTTTGTTCCACCATAAGTATTGCAACATTTGTACGTTTCACTTTTACAATATGATCAAACAATTCATCCATTACAATTGGTGAAACTCCTGCGGTTGGTTCATCTAACATTAAAACTGATGGTTTGATCATTAGTGCCCTACCAAGTGCAACTTGTTGTCTTTGCCCTCCTGATAATTCACCAACTAATTGATTTCTTTTTTTACTTAATATTGGAAACAACTCATAGATCTCATTGATTACTGAATTATAACTTTTATTAATTAAGAAGGCTCCCATTTCTAAATTTTCCTCAACAGTCATTCCTGCAAAAACATTTTTCGTTTGAGGTACAAATGAAATTCCTGACTTAACTCTATCTTGTGGAGATAATTGTGTAATATCTTTACCGTCAATTATTACTGAGCCAGATTTTAAATTTAATAAACCTAGCATTGCCTTCATCGCTGTTGATTTTCCCGCACCATTAGGACCTAAGATTGAAACAATTTCACCTTTGTCGACATTCACTGAGCACGAATTAATAATATCTGGACCATTTCCATATCCACCAGTCATCTTATTTCCCTCAAAAAATGCCATTATCAATTATCCTTAATTTTTGATCCCCTGCCCAAATAACTTTCAATTACTTTTTCGTCTTTTTTTGCATCTTCCACTGAACCTTCAAATAATACTGATCCCTCAGCCATTACAATCACAGGATCACATAATCTCCCTATGAAATCCATGTCATGTTCAATCATACAAAATGTATATCCCTTTTCTTTATTTAGTTTTTCAATAGCTGTGCCAAGGTCTTTCAGTAGTGTTCTATTCACACCTGCACCGACTTCATCTAATAGAACTAACTTTGCATCTACCATCATTGTTCGACCAAGCTCCAATAATTTTTTTTGACCGCCAGATAAATTTCCTGCTAGTTCATTTCTCAAATGCCCTAAATTTAAAAACTCTATAACTTCGATAGCTTTTTGTTTAATGATATTTTCTTCTTTCATGATTAATGAAGGTTTAAATATAGCATTTATCAATTGTTCACCTGACTGATTACCAGGTACCATCATTAAATTTTCTAAAACTGATAAATTTGTGAATTCATGTGCAATTTGAAAGGTTCTAAGTAAACCTTTTGAAAATAATTCATAAGCAGGCACATCAGTTATATTTTCGTTGTTAAACATGACACTACCAGCTGAACATTTTAGATTTCCAGCAATCAAATTAAATAAGGTAGTTTTTCCCGATCCATTAGGACCGATTATTCCAGTAATAGTTCCCTTCTTAACTTTAAGTGAACAATCTGATACCGCTGCTAATCCACCAAAATATTTTGATAGATTGTTTATTTCTAAAATATTTTCTGACATTAATTATTTGTTAAGTCTTTGGTAAATTTTATTTAATGTATTTACTACAGATTTATAAGCCCCTCTCTTACTCATTTCTTTTAAACCTTGTTCATTTAAACCTTTTGGAGTTTGAGATTCTTTAACTAAATATTTTAAATCTTTTTTTGAATTTACAACTGCATCTTCGGATAAAGCCAAAAATAAAGTTGTTATATATTTCTGTGCATCAGATCTTTTGATACCTTTTTTTATCAACCAAGTACTCATCACATTTAATATTTCATAATAAGATGCCATCATCCCTGACGTTGACCAAAAATTAATTGATAATTTTTCATTTTTAATTTCAATAGTAGATCCAATTTTATTAAAAAAATTTTTAACCTTTCTATTTGGGGGGCAGATAGGCACTGGTCCTTTTTTAAGAGAAATTGGCGGAAGTGGAATAGCTCTTACTAAGTCAACTTTTACTTTTATCATTTTTCGAAGTTCTGAGAGATTTATAGTTGAGATAAAACTTATAATTGTTTGACTAGATCTAAATCTTAAATTTTTAATAATTTTCTGACCGACTGTTGGTGTGACTGCCAAAAAAATCCAATCACAATTATCAACAATTTTTTGATTATCCCTTTCAATAAATATCTTTTTAAACCTTTTTTTTAGTCCTTTTGCAATAAGACTATTTCGTGATGAAATAAATATTTTTTTATAATTAATTTTTGAAGAACATATTCCAGATATAACTGAAGATGTTATTTTTCCAGTTCCTATAAAACCTAATTTCATAAATATCTTATAGTGATTAATTTATATTAATTAATAAAAAAAGAACCTCTAATTCGCAACAACTCTCTACTTAAATCTTTATGTTCTTTAAAGGCTTTTCTGCCATGAAGCCAAAAATAATTATTTGCTACAACAGATGATCCCACCGGAAGTTTAGTTATGATCTTCTTATTACTTTCCTCTAAACTATCAGATAATTTTTGTAAAAAAGTACCTTGTTTCATATTTTTAGGTTCTGGAAATTGATCAATATATGAAATTTGTGCTCTTCCATCTTGATCAGATGAAAATACTGGATGTTCAACTTTATAATCAATATTTTTACTTTTCGGAGAACCCCAAAGAAAATTTTCTTTTCCGACAGGATCATTAAATAATTCATCACAATGCTCCCAATCATCGAGATGAAGCATGGCAGTTTCCCCACCCTCAACATTTTTTTCCTCTATTTTTGACATTAATAACCAGTCAGTTTTTTCTTTAACATAAGTTCCATCAGTATGAAGGTCCATATTTTTATAAGCCTTTCTTAAATAAGAGTCGCTTTTATCCTCATGCTTAACATGAAATCTAGCATAGTATTTACCAGCCATTGCATCATGATTAGGGTTCCCAACAAGATGCGCAACAGCAGTTGAAAGCTTTACTAAAAAACTATCATCAATTTTAGATATTAAGTTTTTAGGTTTAATAATAAAACAACCTGTATTCCTATCTCTAATAATTTTATTAATAAATTTAGATAATTTATTATTACTTAAATCATCTAGACTTTTTGCGATAGTAAATCTGGTAAACGGTTTATATTCTAATGCAGTAATATCAAACTTATTAAAAGGAAAAATAAGTTTATTTAAAATTTCATCTCCTATATCTATGTTAATTATCCTTGGAGATTGCTTATTTTCATAAATTTCAAATCCGTCAATTTTTTCAATCATAAATAACTGCTAAAAAGTGTAAGTATGATAGCAGAGAAAATTGTTGGGTAAACTAAATTTTTTTTAGTTATAAAAAAAAGCCCAATTGATAAAGTTATTACAATAAGTCTCACTAAGTAATCTATCTCAGATAATAATCCTGATGGAAAAATTACAATCCTAGCTATTAATGCAGCCAACGTCGAGTATGCCAAGCAATTAAACCATCTAAACATTTTGGAAGTTTCTTTAATATTTTCTGAACTTACAACACCTAAAAATCTAGACAAAAATGTCGCTAATGAAGTTATTAAGATTACTAAAAAAATATTACCTGTCATTAATTTCTCCAATAAAAAATGCAATTGTTCCAGCCACAAAACCACCAAATAAAATACACCACTCCGGAGAGACAAAATAAAAAGCTGGACCTAAAATTGCACCCAGGATGATTGATAAACTAATTTTAATAGTTTTCATCGCCCCCACCATCATACAAGTAAAATAAATTGGATTAATTATTGCTAACCCAATTAACATATCTCTATTTAAAAAGTCTGATGCAATATAGCCAATAAATGTTGAAAAAATTGCAACTGACCAGGTTGCTGTACCAATACCAATCCAAAAATCTATCCTTGCTTCTTTTTTTATTTGTTCATAATTATCTTTCATTATTAGCCACGATGAGACGGCAATGAAGTGACATGATAAATAATATTTCCATTTAGGTTGTTTATGGTGCATCAACAAAGGCATTAAGGAAACTGTCATTGGATACAATCTTGCATTTACTAACCAAACAGCAATGAAAATATTTATTAATGATGATCCAATTATCAATGACTCTGCCATCACTAATGAACCAGGTAACGCGTAAGTTAAAAAAGTTGAAAAAAGACTTTCTTGAATTGTAAAACCAATATTTTTTAAAAGAGCTCCAATTGCTATAAAGCTAGCTCCCAAGGCTATAGCTGGACTTCCAACACCCTTAATAGATGCGAAACCTTTAAAAAAATATTTTGAATCAATCATTAACCGCCCAGGAATAGGCGTCCAACATCAGGATTATTTAAGAGTTCATCTCCTTTACCTGCTATTGCAGTTTGTCCTGACACTAAAACATAACCAATGTCAGCAAACTCTAGACCTTTCTTTGCATTTTGCTCAACAAGAATAATTGTTTTTTTTTCATTTTGTTGAAGGTCTCTTAAAATTTCAAATACCATTTCAATATATCTTGGCTCTAATCCAATCGAAGGTTCATCAACTAATAAAACTGATGGTTTCATAACCAGCGCTCTTGAAATTTCCAATAATCTTCTTTCACCACCAGACAAAACTTTTGCAGGTTGATTTCTTCTATTTCTTAATCTTTCATACTTCTCAAGAATTCTTTCAGCTTCTTGAAATGACTCCTCTGTTTTATCTTTGATAAATCCACCCATTAAAAGGTTTTCTTCAACTGTCATATCTGGGAAAACAGAATTATCTTGTAAAATATATGCAATACCAACTGATTTTAATTTTTCAGCTGGTGATAAATTGGTTATCTCTTTTCCATCAATTTCTATTTTCCCAGAAAATATATTTGTAAATCCATAAATTGAGTGAAGAATAGTTGATTTACCAGCACCATTTGGACCTATTAAACAAAGTGATTGAGCCTTGCTAACATAAAGATCAAAGTTATGTAAAATTTCCATTTTCCCATAGCCAGCATTCATATTTTTAATTGTAAGATGAATGTCATTAGGTGAAAGTTTTTTTAAATCATCTGCTTGAGGAGCTTTTCCTAATACTTCGTATTGATTAGACATTATTGTGCCCCCAGGTATGCATCGATTACTCTTTTATCATTTTTAATCTCATCTGGTGTTCCATTCGCAAGCATTTTACCATGAGCTAAACAATAAATACTTTCTGCTAATTGCATAATAACTCTCATATTATGTTCGATAACTAAAAGAGTTATCCCAAAATCTTGGTTTACTTTAATTAACCTATCTATTATTCCATTGATCAACGTTGGATTAATACCTGCAGTTGGTTCATCTAATAAAAGCATTTCTGGTTCATTCATCAAAGCCATTGCCAACTCAAGTAATTTTTGCTGACCAAAAGATAAGTCGCCAGCTCTTAATTTTCTTTTTTGATAAAGTCCTACAAAATTTAAAAGATTTTCTGCCTTTTCGGTTAAATTTTGAGGAATTTTTGAGAATATTTTTAATATACTTTCATCACTACCTTTGTGACTGATTAACATATTATCTACACAATTTAATTTTCCATAAATTCTTGTTTGTTGAAAAGTTCTTAATAAACCAAGTTTAGCAATTACAGGAACAGGTAATTCAGATACTTCTTTACCATTAAATTTAATTGACCCCTGGTCTATTGGATAAGTACCAACAATCGAGTTAAATAAAGTTGTTTTTCCTGAACCATTTGGACCAATTAGTCCAAATATTTTTCCCTTTTCTACTGACATTGAAATGTCAACATTAGCCTTAACACCGCCAAAAGATTTGCTTACATTATTTACTTCTAAAATACTCATTTCAGTTCTACCTGTGCTTTACGATCTGCCTCATCAACAACTTCGCCAAATCGTTCAGGATATTTTTCTCTCAACCATCCCATAATTCCCTCTGGGAAATAAATAACAATGACAACGATCAAAACACCTAAAGCAACATATTGCCAACCTAAAAAAAATGTCCAAAATCCTTCTTTGAAAATATGAAATACAGTTGCGCCAATCACAGGACCCCATAAAGTTCCCTTACCACCAAGGATCGCCATCAAAACCATAAATACTCCCATCTCTCTTCCATCAAAAGCAACATCTGTTGAATCTATGTAGCCAACAAGTCCACCCATTATACCTCCTGCTAAACCGCAGAAAAATGCTGAAACCATCCAACCAATTATTTTATATTTCATTGTCTCAATTCCCATCGCCTCAGCTTTGTCTTCATTATCCCTGATCGCATTAAGAATTAATCTAAATCGTGTTGAGTAAATCGCTCTCACTGCTATAAATGTAAGGACAAGCGCACCAAAACTTAAAAAATAAAAAAATTCTCCTCTTGCCTCTAAACCACCAACGTTTGGAAAAGGTGGTGTGGTAAAACCTTGCCCTGCTCCAATAATCTCTATACCACCAGAAATTTCTCCTGCAGCAACGCCTAAACCTAAAGTACAAATTGCAAAATAATGTCCTCTTAATCCTAAAATGGCATAACCAATTAATCCTGCAACAATAGTTGGAACAACAGCGGCCACTACAAGTCCAGCTGCCATTCCTTGAAAGAATTGTGTGGGCGTATGTACAAAAGTTTTTTCTCCTCCGCTTTCTGTCCACTCTGCTAAAGGGAAAAACATGCCAACCTGTACAGAGGCGCATAAATACATTCCTAAACCATAGAATAAAATGTTCCCAAACGTATTGTATCCCATTTCACCACCTTGAATATTCCAAGTGGTGGCTAAAACAATCAATACACACAAAATAGATAATTGAACTTTAAATGCTGGAAACACAAAAGGTGCAGCGAGTCCAAATATTAAAATTGCTGCATATAATATGACATTTTTATTCATTATTTTAGATACTCTCTTTTTCTTGAAAGTTTAAATCTTCTATAAACAAGAATTAAAACTAATAATAAAAACACTGAACCTATTCTAAATTCTGTACCTAATATATAGTCAGCAAACTCTTCAAATACACCAAGACCCATTCCAGACATTGCAACACCAGGTAAGTTGCCAAGTCCAGCAACAATAACAATCATGAATGATCTAATTGTATATGGTAATCCCATATAAGGATGAATCGTAAAAGTTATTGAAATCAGCGCTCCTGCAACACCACATAGAGCAGCATTTAATCCAAAAGTTGCTGCATAAACTTTTTCTGTATCTACACCTAAAATCTTTGCAGCTCTTGCGTTTTGAGCTGTTGCTCTGATAGCTCGACCAAGTTTTGATTTTTTCATATAAATTACTAAACCAATAGCAAAAACAATACTAACGAATGCCGAAAATATTTTTGAGTTTGGCAAAACTACTGCACTGTCAAATAAAAATGTTGTGCCATAACCTGAATTTGCTAGGACAACATCAGCACCAAATGCAAAGTTCATCAATTGCATAAAAAGAATACTTATACCAAATGTAGCAAGAATTGAGATAAACAAGTCTCTATCAACGACTTTATTGATTACTAATTTATAAATACCGACACCAACAAAATACATTATTATTGGGGATACAATTACCCCCCATGCTGGATGAATTCCATAAAGATACATGAAGTATGCAATATAACCACCAAGAATTACTAAATCACCTTGGGCAATGTTTATGATATTCATCACTCCCCATTGCAAAGCCATGCCATAAGCAATTAACGCAAATAAAATTCCAAGTAGTATCCCGTCCAAGCAAGCTTGAACAGTTATCATCGGATACTGAAAAACCATGAAATCCATAATTTACCTCTAAAAAAAATACCCCCTAGAATTTAGGGGGTATTTAAAGATTTGCAATTATCTGTCAGACCACTTAGGAATTGGGTGAATCAATTTAGCTGAAGCCCACTTCAGTGGAGCTACAACTTTATTTTCACATTTCCCAGCGCCATCACACATTACTTGGAAAAGTACCATCGGCTTGTCAACATTTTGACCACCCGGTGCGAACTTAATATTTCCATAGAATGTTTGCATATTCGTAGCTGCAAGAGCATCTCTTACTTTCTTTTGATCGAAAGAATTTGCTCTTTCAAAAGCATCTTTGAACACTAACAATGCTGCAGATGACTCTGCTGATTGATATGGCGGATCATATCCAAACTCTTTTTGGAAATCTGCCGCATACGTCATACCATCTTTAAAGAAGTTATCTTTATACGTTAGTGTTTTATGCCATTGAGAAGCACATAATGCATACTGAGAGTTTTTACCATGTTGTTTTGATAATTTCGCAGCATCACAATGTGTCATTGCTAACATTGGAACATCAACTTTCATTTCAGCAATTTGTCTGATTGCAGTTAATGCACCTTTTGTGTGTCCTGATACCACAAGAACATCTGGCTTCATTTGTTTTACTTTAACTAATGTAGCAGCCATATCGTTAAGCTCTTTTGGCAGCTTATCGTCGATTATAATCTCAGATCCAGTTTCTTTTGCTGCATCTAAAATCCCTAATCTTACGTCTTGTGAAAAAGCATCTTGTTCAAATGCTTGTGCAATTCTTACACCTTTTCCACCATTTAACTCAACCGCTGTTCTAATAGCTACATCAAGATATAAGTTAGCTGGAGCTAAAACTGCAAATAGATATTTGTAACCTTTAGTAAACAAAGATCTAGAAGCACCATTTGCCTCCACCATTGGTACACCATATTTTTCTGTAACAGGTGCAATTGCTTTTGTTAAACCTGAACTATAAGGCCCAAGCATAAACTCAACACCATCTTGTGAGATTAATCTTTCTGCTAATTGAGCTGCTCTTTTTGGGTTTGACTCATCATCATAATAAATGATTTCAAACTTGTAAGTTTTTCCACCAACTTTAATACCACCCATGCTATTAATTCTGTCAACAGCCATGTTATAACCGTTTTGTGTATGAACACCATTAGATGAATATTTTCCAGTCAATGAAATAGCAGCACCTAAAACAATTTTATCACCAACTACTTTTGCAAATGAGACAACTGAAGTTGAAAGTAAAATTGCTACTGCAGAAATAAAACTCAAGATTATCTTGTTTATTTTCATTTTATTTCCTTCTGTTATTAATTAATTAATTCTTAATTAAATAAATAATTTTGTTTTATTGCAAGAGGCAAAACAACTTTGGATATGTTTAATATTGTTGTGTAACAACAATAATTAAAGCAATGATCACTAAAACACTCGCTGAGATTGTATTAATTGTTTTTGGATTTGCTTTGATCCATGTAATTAGTTTTTGTGCTAACAAAGCATAACCAATCAAAGAAATAAAATCTAAAACAACATAAGTTGTTATTAAAATAAAGAATTGAACAATATAATTGGTACTAAAGTCAATAAACTGAGGAAATATTAAAGGAAAGAACAACCATGCCTTAGGACTTGTTCCTGCAACTAAAAAACCATCTTTATAAAAAGAAAAAACACTTTTGGTGCTAATTATTTTTGAATTTACATCTTTTGGTGAAGATTTGTAAACATCGTAAGCTAAATACATTAAATAAATAACTCCGACCCACTTAAAAAAGTTTAAAAAGTTCGGATTATCCGACAAAAAAGTTCCGATAACAAAAATTACTAAAGTTGCTTGAAATAAATTTGCGGTAACATCCCCTAAAGCTGTCCAAATACAATTTTTAACACCATAATTCATAGAATAAGAAATAATGACTATCCGAGGGGTACCTGGTGTGATGAATAGAAAAATTATGATCTGTAAAAAAAGGATAAAATCTAGGGGGAGCATAAAAAAAAAGATAGTCCTAAAAAACCGGGAGCTAAAGATGGCTAAGTAGGACTATCAAATCACAATATAACAGATCCTAAAAAAAATGCATTATTGATTTTTTTCAAATATAAAGGATTTATGAAAAAAAAAGGTCACAGGCCAGTTACCCGCGTCAAAAATCCAGAGCCAAATCATGAAGATCCAGATTGGGTCATCTGGGCAGCCTGGGCCGATAGGATCACTTTTGAAGATATCGAAAAAAAAACTGGCTACCAAGAATCGGATGTTATTAAAATTATGAGAAAATCTCTGAAACCATCATCATTCAGATTATGGAGAAAAAGAGTTCATCAAAAGAGCATCAAACACAGAAAAAAATTTGAATATTCGAGAAAACAAATTACTAGTAAAATAAAAAAAGGTGATTATTTATAAGTTATGAAAAAAATTACAATCTATACAGGTCCAATGTGTAATTATTGCGAAGCTGCCAAAAGATTACTTACAAGAAACAATGCAACTTATGAAGAAATTGATGTTGCAAAGGTTGAGGGTGCAAAAGATGAAATGATTCAAAAAGCAAATGGCAAAAGAACTATTCCTCAAATATTTTTTGATGACCAACATATAGGTGGTTATGATGAGGTTAGAGCGTTAGAAAAAGAAAATAAACTTCAAGAGCTTTTAAAATAATATATTTAAAAAACTTTTCTTAAATTCAAAGCGATTTCATCAAATGTTTCAGGTCGCATTGCATTATTATTTAGTAAATAAAAATCAATATCCAAACCATTAACATTTTTAGTATAAATATATTTTGATTTTAAAATGTCATCACCTTCAATTTTAAAAGCAAAATTAGTATTTTTTTGAGGTAGATAACCTATTGCCAGATGAATTTTATTAGTATAACCAACTCTATGTTTATAATTGTGTTCAACAATAAAAAATAAACTAAAGTTATTATCATAAATAATATCAACACCTAATTCACCATTAATATTATGTAATGCTCCAGAATTTAATTCGGTATCATATTTGGTTGAGCTATCACTAATGTAGGAATACTTGATGTTAGATGATCGATGTAAGTTGGCTTGATATTCAATCTTACCATGTCTTTTCATTTTATATTTTTTATTATTTAATGTTTCAACTGAAGCTAGAGATAATCTTAAATTTCTTGACTGAATACTTTGTTTATCAAATCTCATTGCAGTTTTTCCACTTTCTGAATAGCTACTCAACAATGTATAACCTAAATCAATTTGAGCAGCAGGGATTAAGGTGAGCTCATCTTTTTTAATCTCCTCTTTCAATTTTAAAGTTCCATAAATTTGTTTACCATTTCTATTTCCATTTAATTTATTTCCATCTAAAACACTTGAGATATCTGAATAAAGTGCACCAATACCAACAACCGCATCTAAAAATCTATTGTCATCTTTTACTGGAGTAGTTGAATAATAGGTTAAATTGTAAGTATCTGTATCTAACCTGCTTCCATCAATACCAACTTTCACGTCATTTTCACTATATCTAAACGCTAGCCCCTTAATCTCTCCATCATCAGTAAACTTGTCAGCACCAATGGTGATACCATCGGTATAGATTTTTTTCTTAGATGAAGTATCGGTTTCTCGAACTTTACCAAAAGCTAAACTTCCCTCAGACCAATAAAAGATATCTTTGTTTTTACTTTTTTCTTTAGGAGATGTCGAAACTTGAATAGCCTCAGCTAGAGAAGCTAACATTTCATTAGAAAAATTAAGTTTAATATTTCTAAAGCTTAAATCTTGAAGATCTTTATTTCGTCTAATCCATTTTAAACGATTGAGCGCTGTGTCTGTTGAGTGTTCAATTGTTCTGTTTGCAATATTAACTTGAGCTTCAGCCACTCCTCTTCTATCTCCTTCAGTGATCTCTGTACATTTTCCAGCAAAAAGATTGAACGGACAAGGTAAGTGATACTCTTTAACTAAATCATCAATTCCTGCAACATACATTCTTAACCCGGAGGGACTAAAGTCTATACTACTGGCGTCAGTCTCGGTATCCCTTGCACCACCATCAAAAGAAGCTGTCGCAATATTAAAACCCTCAGATAAAGTATATTGATTAACAGCATTTACTTGTGAGTCTACCATAAACAATCTTGTACCACTTTCATTGAACACTATACCATTATGTGTAGATCCATTCAAAAGTGTTGTCACTGCAGCAGATCTTATAAAATTAGCTCCACCCGAAAGATCAAAACTTTTGTTTAATGAATATTGATGCAAGCCAAACGCTTGCTCAGTAATAATCATAATTTTGCCATCAGGACTAAAAGTTAGACCATTTAAAAAGCTAGTAAGTTGCGGTGAAACATCAATAAAATTTCCAGTATACGTTACTGATGCCGATGATATATCGAAATTTGTAGAGAGCGAGTATTCAAATACTTTTCTTTCTCCTCTTCCAGCAATAAACATTTTTGATCCATCATTGTTAAACTTAACTTTAAAAGGTTTACTAGATTGACCACTAACTGATAGGCTTTGGACAAAAGAAGCTGTCGATATGTTGTAAGGTGTTGATAAAATATATTCAAATACACTTCTTGTTTGTTGTTCAACCGTAAACATTTTTTTTCCATCATTACTAAATGTAATATCTCTAGGATCGGTTGTTTGAGCTGAAGTATCGAATCTTCGTATTTCATAGTTGGAAGTAGAAAGTGTGTCACCACTTGCTATAAAATTCGCATACGCGTTTTGAGAAAAAAAATAAGTTATTAGAGTCAAAAAATTAAATAAAAATATGTAGATTTTATTTTTTTTCATAATCACTTTATAAAAAATATATTTGAAATTTGAAAATATTAAAATGTACCAGAAATTTCTAAATTTGCACCATAATCGGGGATTTTACTAAATAGACTATAATCAGTATCTATTTTTAGTTTAAAATTACCAAAGTTTTTTAAATAACTAATCTCAGTATTATTATTATTTGTAGGATCATAAATCACATCAAAATTAGCTTGATTAACTTGTTTTTTTCCTAATTTAAATAATAAACTATCTGAGTAAGCACTATTACTAAGACTTTGGAATCTTTCATAGTTTATTGCAAAAGTGTATCCATTTACATTCATATATTCGAACCCAATATTTCCCCTAATATTATGCAAAGAATGTTTTTTTATAGTTTTTCTTACTGTTGTATTGTCAATGTGATTTTTATAAAAATGATCAATATCTGGAGTTAAATCAAAAATATATTCTACAAAACCATTTCTGTTTAGAGTTTTATTATCTAGATATACAGTGTCATCAAACTTAAAACCCCCCGAAGCATTTCCAGTTTTAAAAGTCAGTCTTTCATGAACATCTACGCTGTTTGTGGCGGAAGTACCGAAATCCGTATACTCTGAAAGTTGGGTAATACCAATCTCAAATTTACCAAATGGAGTTAAATTATGTCTAGTATATTCGTTTTCATTTTCATAAATCATTGACGTAAAAATTTGTCTGCCGTATCTTTCTCCTGTAACTGTATTTTTAACTAATTGATCAATGCTTAAAAAGCTTGCACCAATTAGAGTATTAAGATTTGATTTTCCATCTAGAGGTAAACTTCCATACATATTTAAAGTATATGCTTGGGCGTCTAATTTACTTCCTAAACCAGTATCAATTTTGACATCATCATTGCCATATCGAAAAGCTAAGCCAAAAATTTTATTATCAATTAATTTATCAGCTCCAAACATAATACCTCTTGTTCTAATGTCTTTTGGTTTAATGAAACCTTTTTCTCCTACTCTGCCAAATGAAATATCAACGTGAGACCAGTGAGACCAATTCCTCATATTCTTAAAAGGATTTTTATCTTTTAAGGATGCATGAATAAATTGATTATTATTAAGTGAGTTTTCTAAATTATGTTTTAAAGAGTTCTCTAACTTATGCTTAAATGAAGCTAAAATTGGATTATTGATATCTAGTTTAATATTATGACTGTTTAAATTTCTTTTTTCCTCATTTCTACGTAACCAATCGAATCTTTTGAAAATTGTATTTGAATTTTGATAAATTATATTTTTAGCAATTTCCGCTTGAGCCCCTATTGCTGTAGCAACATCTGCTTCACAAATTACAATTCCAAAAGGGCAACTTAGATCATACTCAAAAACTTTATTCTTTAAGGTACTAGCCCAAGTAACCTGATAAAATTTCATACCATTTTTCGCAAAACGCATACCTCCTGCTGATCCATCAGCTCCTGCAGCACTAAAAACATTCGCTACACTTCCAACGAAAGTTGCTGTTGAAGTATCAAAACCAGTACTTAACTTATAAACATAAATCTTATTATTTGTTGATGCTTCGTTTGACTCAATAACATACATTCTTGTACCATCATCATCAAAATCAAAATCTTGTATTGTTGCAGAATTTTCGGTTATTGCAAAAAAATTTCCAAAACTTGCTGAACCTGGCAAAAAGGGAGTGCTTAGATTAAATTCAGCAATACCAACTGTACCGTTGACATCCATCAAGAACATTTTTGTTCCATCGTTATTAAAACGTATACCATGAGACCTACGAGCACTATCCGAGCCACCTTCACCAGCTGCAAAGGTTGCCCAATCTACCCCATCATCTGCATCTTTTGAAAAATTAGATATATCATAAGGAGTCGATAAACTATGGACATTCATATTCCCAGCCATATCTATTGCATATAGTTTTGTACCATCGCTATTAAATGTGTGACCTTCCAATCGATTACTTACTAAAAAATCACCACTATCGCCACTATTTACATTTAAAGTAACTATTGAAGCAGTATCTATTGATGACACATTAAATGGAATACTTAAATCATACTGGGTTATAACAGGCGAAGTTCCATACTGAGAAAAGTGTATTCTGGTTCCATCTGGAGTTAAAGTTACTCCAATCGCTTGATTTACATTAGTAGTGTCTGCTGAGCGTACAAAAGTTGGTTTAACTTCTGCTTTCAAATGTGTAAATTGAAATACAAGTAAAAATAATATTAGACCATTTATTATTTTTTGCATAACTCATATTATAATTTAAAAAATATCAATAAAGTCAAAAGTTAAAAGTCTTTCTTTAAAAAAATATTAATTTCTATACCATAAAAATGATTATTTTTTTTAAGTAATATTTTGGTTATTCGCTTTTAAACTAGAAAGTTCCAGAAATCTCTAGACTTGCCCCATAGTCTGGAATTTTATCAAATAAACTATAGTTAGAATTTAATTTTAAATTAAGATTACCAAGATTTTTATTGAAGCTGATATTGGCATAATTTTGATTGAGAGGATCAAAATCTAGGGCAAAATTATTTCCATCAATTTCTTTTGAGCGACTAATTTTAATTATAAATCGTTCTGTAATTCCTTTACTTAACAGGACATCATTTAAAGTTGATCCTTTAAGCGCAAATGTTTTTTCATACAATGGTGACAGAGTGAGACCATCAGGATAGATCAGTTCAAAACCTAAACTGGTTCTTAAATTTCCTCTATTATATGCCCCTTCAATTGTATCCGTATTAACTTGATTGGAACCTACTAAAGAATAATTGTAGTTAATATCACGAGATAAATCATAATAAATTTCCATTCCGCCCATGGGTTGGAAGGTTTTATCATTTATTGTTATCTGATCTGCCTCAAATAAAAATCCGCTAGAAAATTGTCCAGTTGTGAACGTGTCTTCATGGTATCTTATATTTTGCGTAGGTGAGTCAATTGCATCACTTAAGAAATCTGTATATTCACCTAATCTTGTAATTCCAAAAGTAAATTTTGTTGTGGGAGTTAGGTTTAATTTACCATAGGAATTTTTAGTTCTAAAATCTATAGCAGTAAACAATTGTTTGCCGTATCTTTGTCCTGATTTTTTTCCTAAATAAAGACTATCTATTTTGAGCGCACTTAAGCCTAAAACTGCATTTAAATAATTTTCTTTATCCTTTGGCATGATGCCATATAAATTTAAAGTTAAAGAGTCCATGTGAATATTTTGTTGAGAACGGGCAATGTTGGATCTGCCATTGCCATATCTTATTGCCCAACCAAAAAATTTATTATCACTGAATTTTCTATCAGCACCAAGTGTTATTCCTTCATTTCTGATATTTTTTGCATTTTCAAACCCCAGTTTATCAAAATGACTTAACGATAAATCTCCCAAACTCCATGAAGACCATTTAGACTTTTTCTGATCTTTTTTTGGGGTACTTACAAGAGTAGCTATCTTTTTTTTAGCAACTGGTTCCAAACTCATTGCTAAACTCTTCAATAAAGGATTTGGATAATTGATGTTGATGTTATGACTGGTGAAGTTTTCTTCATCTCTATTTCTTTTGATCCATTCAAATCTGTAAAAAATTGAAGAGATATTTAAAGCAATATTTTGCTTAGCTAATTCAACTTGTGAGCTGATACTCGCAGTTGGGTTTGATACACAAGCAACAACACCAAAAGGACATTCTAACCTAAATTGATTAATTTGATCTACAGCACTAGCTGGAGGTCTATTATCTAAAATAAATAATTTCATTCCATCTGATGCAAAAGTGAATCCTCTTGGCATACCATTTGAATCACTAGCTCTATTTCCAAAAGTACCTAGACCAAGTTGTAATCTACCAACTTTAGTTGCTGTAGAAACATCAAAATTTTTTGATAAACTGAATTGGTAAATATAATTTTTTGCCCTATCCGTTTCATCACCTTCATCAGTATTACCAACCAGTAAGAACATGGCGCTACCATCTGAACTGAATTCTATACCACGACCTATCTCTGTAACATCCCCATCATCTGTGACATCAAGATCTAAAAAGTCAACTTGATGGACTAGAGTATAAGATGATATATCAAATGGGCCCGGTAATGAAAAAGTTGAAAGTTGCCTAACTCTAGAATCTGCCTCATTGGTTCGACTGCTTAATGTAAACACTTTAGTTCCATCTCTACTAAAGGCAATATTTTCTATTTCAGAATCACCAATCCAGTCACCCGATGCAACTGAAAAAGAAATTTTTGTCTCATATACAATTCCATCTACATCATTAGGAGTTACTGCATTAAATTTTCCTAATTGACCAAATCCATCTAAAACAAAAAATATTTTACCATTATTTACTACATCAATACTTGTAGCATGTTGATTTAATGCATTACCTGATACCTCTTGAGAATCTAGTCCATCAAGATCATCACAGGTAGCATTCGGATTAAAATCTACTCTATCAGACGTAAGATCAAACGGCCTATCAAGTCTATTTTGTGATATATGGTTCCCTCCCAATTCACCAGGAGTAGCATTACTGGTAAATACAGTTAAACCATCATCACTAAATGCTACACCATTAGGATTTTCTGTTCTATCTTTTGTAAGAAGCTCACCATTAGTACTTGATCTACAACCTGGATTGCCTCCTTCAAAATGATTGTTACCTCCTGGAATCTTTCCTGCTTCCCAAGTAATTGTTAAAGCTGCTGCAAAAGCGAGAGTAGAAAAAAAAATTCCTAAAAGGATTAAGAATACATTTGTTTGTAGAGAACCTTTTAATACAGCTTTTAAGATTTTTTTTGATTTTAATTCCCTCAAAACTTTCATAGGACAAATTTATATTTTGATTGATATATGAGTCAAAAAAAATTTTATGTTAAAAAAGTAATAAAACTAGGATTTTATCTAAGAATACTGAGTGGATCATAATAACAATCCATTTCTTCTATCGTTTCAAAAAATATTTTATTGATTTCTGCCGAATGAGCAGTTGGACAAATTCTTTCAGCAGTTAAACTATTAGCAACATATTCTTTTTTAACTTCATTGATTGCTAATGATTTTGATAACGCGGTAGAGGCTTGAGCAAAACTTCCTGTTTGAGCCAATGTTATACCCGGACCTATTACAGCAGAATATTGAGTACAATTACTCAATATAGGTAATAGTAACATTAAAAAAAAGATTCGTTTCACAGCTGCAATTTACATAAAATTAAAAAAATTTAAATAACCAAATTACTCATTTTGGGTTACAAATTATTTCTTCTTTATCAGCTCAGTATTATTAATGTTTATTGCCATACAAGTGATGTCATCCCTTAACTTTTCTGCACCCCAGTTAAGCTCTTTTTCGATAGCTTCAACGATAGACTTTGGTGTGACCTGTGACATTTCGTTTATAATTTTTTGCACCCCTTCAGCTCCTAACTCTTCCCCATTTTTCATATACCCTTCCGTTACTCCATCAGTGTAAACTACAAAAGTTTTATCTTTAAGATTAATAGTATTTGATTTCACCATAGACTCGGTAAAATATTTTACAATACCAATAGGTGGCATTTCAGATTTAATATATTCATAATTTTTATTTTCATCAAAAGTAAGAATACTCTCGTGACCTGCATTAATAAAAACTAACTCGCCAGTTTTAATATTTAATTTGCCAAAAACAGCAGTAACAAACATTCCTTTAAACTTTGCTTCTACTAACTCATTGTTGACACCAAAAACAACTTTTTCTAAAGGAAATTTTAAATTAGTAAGTGTTCTAAAAATTGAGGATGCTTTTGCCATATACATTCCAGCTTTAACCCCTTTGCCAGATACATCAGCTAAGGTGAAAAAATATTCTTCAGGTGTTGATCTGACAACGTCATAATAATCTCCAGAAACATCTCTTGCTGGAACGTTTTTGGCAAAAATAAAGTTTTCAAACTTTGAAATATCAGGGAATAAACTTTTTTGAACTCCTGCAGCAAGTTCTCGCTCTTTTAAAAGTTTAGCCTCTTTTTGTAAGTTAGCTAAAGCCATTTTATTTTCTTCAATAAACCTAAAATAAAGCCCTGTTAAAAATGTTATTGTGACAATGAAAATTGGATAACTAAAATCTACTAACTCTGATCTAAATTTATAAATTGAAAAACCAATAATAATAATTGCTAAAATATTACCGAAGAAGATTGATAAACTATATTTTGGTTTAATTTTTTGCGATAAAATAAAAGTTAAAAGAGCAATGATAATAGAAAAAATTAGCTCAAAGATATAAGTGTTTGGATTTCTTATTAAATAGGATTGATCTAAAATATTTTCAATAACATTAGCATGAACTTCTACTCCAGGAATAGTTACACCGAGTGGTGTTTTAACTAAATCGAATAAACCTTGGGCTGATGCACCAATTAAAACGTATTTATTCTCAAAAAAACTTTTTTCAAAATTGCCATCATAAACATCGCCAGCTGAAATATATTGTTTCTTTTGTGATTTTTTATATTTAATCCAAATAATACCATTAGGATCAGACTCTACCTTATAAGGTCTAGCACTTATTCTTTGAATACCCACCTCATTTAATTCGATGTAAATATTTTTTTGTTTTGATCCAACTCGAACCATTTCTAGGCCCATCGTTGGATATATCTTTTTATTAAACTGAACAATTAAAGGAAGAGATCTAATAATACCATCGAGCTGATCTAAAAAAGAAATGGATCCTAAACCTTGAACATTTTTTTCTAATTTTTCTAATGAACCTATTGAATAAGGATAAGCGTAAGTGAATTCCTCAGGCTTGCCTCCTTTTGATAGAAATCGTGCTTTTGCTTTTCTGTTATAGTTCGCATGAGAAGGTACGTTACTGCCTAATACTGCAATAATTGATTTTGACTCTTTTAATTTTTCAGCGAATAAATCATCTGGACCTTTAAGATTTTGTAATTCAGAAACATCTGATGGAATTAAATTATATGATTTTATTATTTCATCAGGAGATTGTTTATCTTTTTCAGTGAAAAATATATCAAAACCGATTGCTTTTGGATTTGAAGTATTTAGTTGATCTAAAATTTTTGCAAACACTGTTCTGTTCCACGGAAATTGCCCGAACTTACCAAGGCTTTGTTCATCAATATCAATGATAACTACTTCACTCTCTTTTT
>CACMUH010000003.1:0-77520 GCA_902616875.1 uncultured Pelagibacteraceae bacterium | reverse complement strand
TGCAGCAGCAGGCCAACCAGGCGTCGAAAGAGCTCTTGAGTTGTATAAATCTGAGTTAGTTAGAGATATGAAGCTCATGGGATGTACAAAAATTTCAGATCTTAATAGAAATAATCTTAGATTTAGAAAATAGTGAGTTTACAAAATTGTTATAATTTTGACGATTTTAGAAAACTTGCGAAAAAAAAATTACCATCACCAATATTTCATTATATTGATGGTGGTGCAGATGATGAAATAACACTCAAAAGAAATACAAAATCTTTTGATGAATGCGATTTAGTTCCTAATATTTTAGCAAGCGTCGGAAAACCAGATTTATCAACAACTATTTTTGGAAAAAAAATTGATATGCCACTCTTTTTATCACCATGTGCCATGCAAAGACTTTATCATCATGACGGTGACAAAGCATCTGCTAGAGCAGCTGATAAGTTTGGAACATTTTATAGTATGTCTACGATGGCAAATAACACTATAGAAGAAATCTCAAATATTTCAGGTGGACCAAAGTTATTTCAGCTTTATGTTCATAAAGATCAATCAATCACTGATGATTTAATTGATCGTTGTAGAAGATCAGGATTTGATGGTATGTGTTTAACAGTAGATACTTTAGTAGCAGGTAATAGAGAAAGAGATCATAGAACAGGTTTTACAACCCCACCAAAGTTAACTTTACAAAGTTTAATGAGTTTTGCTCTTCATCCTAGTTGGGTATTTAATTATCTTACACATGGAAAATTTAAATTAGCAAATGTGGCCACAAAAACAGATAAGGGCACCAATATTGCAAAATCAGTTATAGAGTACATTAATGAACAATACGATCCAGCAATGAACTGGAAGGACGCAGAATATTGTGTGAAGAAATGGAATGGACCCTTTGCACTTAAAGGTGTTATGTCCGTTGAAGATGCGAAAAGAGCAATAGATATTGGTTGTACGGCAATCATGATTTCAAATCATGGTGGCAGACAACTTGATGGATCAAGATCGCCATTCGATCAAGTCAAAGCAATCTCAGATGCAGTTGGAGATAAATTAGAAATCATATTAGACGGGGGAGTGAGAAGAGGAACTCATGTATTAAAAGCAATCGCTGCAGGTGCAAAAGCCTGTAGTTTTGGTAAAATGTTTTTGTTCTCTTTAGCCGCAGGGGGACAACAAGGTGTTGAGCATTTACTTAAAAATATGCATGAGGAAATCAATAGAAATATGGTTTTAATGGGATGTAAGAACCTAAAAGAGTTGAATAGTTCAAAATTAATTTATAGAACTTCTAATAAAATATAAAAGTTATGGAACTAGCAAAGAGTTTAGATAGATTAGGAACAGAGTCTGCTTTTTCGGTATTAGCAGAGGCAAAGAAATTAGAGGCCCAAGGTAAGCCGATGATCCATTTAGGTCTAGGACAACCAGATTTTAAAACACCTAAACATGTTGTTGAAGCGGCAAAAAAAGCTTTGGATGATGGTCATCATGGATACGTGATGTCAAATGGAATACCTGAGTGTCGACAAGCTGTAACAAGATGGATTAAGAAACGTTATAAAGCTGAGATAGATCCTGAAAGAATTTTAATCATGCCAGGTGGTAAACCTACAATGAGTTACGCGATACAATGCTACGGAGAACCGGGAGTAGAAATAATCCATCCTACACCTGCATTCCCAATATATGAGTCTATGATTAATTATACAGGTTCAACGCCTGTGCCTTATGATTTAACTGAAGATAAAGATCTTAAATTTGATCCGGATAAAATCTTATCTCTTATAACTAAAAAAACTAGATTACTGATTTTAATTAATCCAAATAATCCAACAGGAAGTTTTGTTGAGAAACCTGTAATTGACTATTTTGCAAAGGAGTTAGAAAAACATCCTCATGTTACTATTTTAAGTGATGAAATTTATAGTAGACAAATTTTTGACTATAAAGAAATGCCTTCTTTTTTCCATTATCCAAATTTAAAAGATAGGTTAATTGTATTAGAGGGTTGGAGCAAAGCTTATTCGATGACGGGATGGAGATTAGGTTGGAGTTATTGGCCTAAAGAACTTATTGAGCACGTGAACAAATTATTGATTAATAGCGTATCATGTGTAAATGCTGCTGCACAATATGCCGGTATTGCTGCATTAGATGGCCCCGATGACTCCATCAAAGATATGTTAGATAAGTTTACTTTGAGAAGAAATTTAATTCATCAGGGATTAAATGATCTACCAGGAGTGGAGTGTAGTTTACCTGGGGGAGCCTTTTATGCATTCCCAAAAGTTATTGGTACAGGAATGAATGGATCTGAATTCTGTAAAAAAGCAATGCATGAGGCCGGAGTAGCAATAGTACCAGGAACAGCCTTTGGTAAAACTTGTAATGATTACGTAAGATTTAGTTTTGCAGCATCAAGAGATAACATTTTACAGGCCTTAGAAAACATAAAGAAAATGCTTACTAAATAAGCTGTATTTTTGATAAAATTTTTACTAATATTATTTTAATGAACGAGCAAGTCCAAGCAGAGTTTAAAAAAATTTTTAATGGAAGATTTTCTACCTCTGAGTCAACAAGAGCAAATTATGCTAGAGGTGAGGATACTTATGATCCCGTTTTGTCTAAAGCGGTAGTTTTTCCTGAAACAAATGAAGAGGTCTCTAAAGTGCTGCGTTTATGTAATGAGCACAAAATTCCTGTTGTACCTTTTGGAACAGGAACATCTTTAGAAGGCAATGTTGTCGGTAATGAAAAAGGCATAACTATATGTCTTGAAAAAATGAATAAAATTTTAAGTGTGAATGTTGAGGACTTTGATTGTCGAGTTCAGGCATGTGTAACTAAAGAGCAATTAAATGATTATTTGAGAGAAGACGGAGTTTTTTTCCCGATTGATCCAGGTGCTAATGCAGCAATTGGAGGAATGGCTTCAACATCAGCTTCAGGGACAATGGCTGTAAAATATGGAACAATGAAAACTGTAATCAGTGGACTCACAGTTGTTCTGCCTAATGGAGATATTGTAAATACTGGTAGCAGAACTAAAAAAACATCAGCAGGTTATAATTTAACCAATTTATTTATAGGTTCAGAGGGAACGTTAGGCATAATTACAGAAGTTCAATTGAGATTATCACCAATACCAGAAAGCATTATGTCTGCAGTTTGTCATTTCCCAACTTTAGAAAATGCAGTTCAAACTGCCCAACAAGTTATTCAATATGGAGTTCCGATCGCTAGAATTGAGATGCTAAACAAAGACCAAATGGGTATTAGTATTAATTACTCTAAATTGAAAGATATTGAAGCAGTGCCAACTTTATTTTTTGAGTTTCATGGATCCGAGGCATCTAATAATGAAAATATTAAAATTGTTGAGGAAATATCGAAAGATAATAATGGAAGTTCTTTTAAATGGGCAAAAGATCTAGAAGAGAGAAATAAGCTTTGGAAAGCACGATGGGATGTTTATTATTCTGTTAAAGCATTGATAAATAATGGAAGAGTTTATTCGACTGACGTGTGTTTACCAATTTCAAATATAACAGAATGTGTAAATTACGCAGAAGAGCAAGCAAAAAAATTTGGATTAAGAGCTCCGATGGTAGGTCATTTAGGCGATGGAAACTTTCATGTGCTTTTGCCTTTTGACCCTGAAAACAAAGAGACATATAAAAAAATAAGAGAATTTAACGACTTATTAATTAACAAAGCGCTTGAATTGAAAGGTACAATCACTGGAGAACATGGAGTTGGGTTACATAAAAAAGAATATCTTTTAAAAGAACATGCTGACAACATTCCATTAATGAAATTGATTAAGAGGAGCATTGATCAAAATAATATAATGAATCCTGGCAAGATATTCGATCTAAATTAGTTAATTCAATATTTTAATGAAAAAAATTCTTATCACTAGAAAATTAATTAAGGAGAGTGAGGACAAAGCCACTAAAACTTTTGATCCAATGTTCAATAATAATGATGAGCTATACTCTCAGTCAAAAGTAATAGAAATGAGTAAAGGATGTGATGGAATTTTATCTTCTCTCACAGATAAAATGGATAAAGAAACAATCAACAAATTGCCAGACACGATAAAAATTATTTCAAATTTTGCTGTTGGATTTGGAAATATTGATTTAGATGCCGCAAAAAAAAGAGGTATTGCAGTGACGAATACTCCTGAGGTTTTATCTGATGCGACAGCTGAAATTGGGATACTTTTAATTTTAGGCGCATGCAGAAGAGCCTCTGAGGGAATAGTATCTGCTCAAGAAGGTGGATGGAAGTGGTCAGCAGACTATTTAATAGGTAAGCAATTGACAGGCTCCAGACTTGGTATTCTAGGCATGGGAAGAATAGGACAAAAAATTGCAAAGATTGCAAAGTCGTTAGGCATGATAATTCATTATCACAATAGATCAAAGTTAAGTGATGAAAAAGAACAGGGAGCGATTTATCATGATAATATTAAAAGTCTTTTTTCAGTTTCTGATGTCCTATCAATTTGTTGTCCTGCTACTAAAGAAACAGAAAACATGATTAACAAAGAAACCGTTGAATATTTTCCTAAAGGAGCAGTAATTACTAATGTTGCTAGAGGAGATATAGTCGATGATGAAGCCTTGATTGATGCATTAAATCGAAGAAAAATATATGCAGCTGGATTAGATGTTTATAAAAATGAGCCAAACTTAAATCCTGGTTATAATAAAATTAAGTCAGCATTTATTCTTCCACACCTAGGAAGCGCAACAAAGGATACAAGAATTGCAATGGCAAACTTAGCAATTGATAATATTGATGAGTTTTTTAAAACTGGAAATTGTAAAAATAAAGTAAATTAATTCTACTCTGGATTGAATCTTATTCAACTATTGCGACATCTACGCCTTTTTTTAGAAAGACTCTAATCTGATTCTATGTTTTAATTAATCAAGTTAATTAACTTTAATAGGAGTAATAATGACTAAAGAAAATAAATCATTGAAGGTGAAAACATCTTCAAGACGTAAGTTCTTTAAAACTGCTGCTAAGACTGGTGCTATAGCTGCAGCCGCTGTTGCAATGCCATATGTAAAGGCAAATGCAGCAACAACTTTAAAGATGCAAGCTGCATGGCCAAGTGGAGCTAACATCTTTTTCGAAATGGCTGGAGACTATTGTAACATGGTTAAAGAAATGTCTGGAGGATCTCTTCAGATTGATCTTCAACCGGTTGGAGCAGTTGTAAAGACTTCAGAAATCGGACAAGCGGTTAGTTCCGGTGTAGTAGATATGGGTCACTGGGTGACTGCATATTGGTATGGTAAAAACCCTGCTGCATCATTATTTGGAACTGGTCCTTCATACGGAATGTCATCTCAAGAAGTTATGGGATGGATGGAGTATGGTGGAGGAAGAAAATTATATGACGAAACACTTGCAAAAGTTGGTTTCGATTATGTTGGTTTTTTCCATATGCCTATGCCAGCTCAGCCTTTTGGTTGGTTCAAAAAGAACGTAACTAAAGTGTCTGATGTTAAAGGTATGAAGTACAGAACTGTTGGTTTAGCGACTAACGTTTTAACTGCAATGGGGATGGTAGTTAGACAATTACCAGGTGGTGAAATTCAGCCAGCGATGAAAACTGGTTTGATTGAAGCTGCTGAGTTTAACAACCCTACTTCAGACTCTCAGTTTGGTATGCAAGATGTTTCTAAGCACTATCACTTAGGAAGCTTCCACCAATCTCAAGAGATGTTTGAAATACCAGTTAACAAAAAAACATATAATAGTTTATCACCTGCACACCAAGCAATATTGAAAAATGCTGCTTATGCTGCAAATAGTGATAACTACTTTAAAGCTTTAGTAAGATACTCAGCTGACTTAGCTAAGTTAATGAATGAGCATAAAGTAAATGTTTACCAAACTTCTGATGAAATCTTAGCTCAACAATTAAAAGGTTGGGATAAGGTAATCGGTGATTTCAATAAGAAAGATCCTTTCTTTAAGAAAATCGTAGATTCTCAGAAAGCGTATGCGAAGAGAGTAATGAAATACTTGCTGATGAATCAGCCGAATTACAAACTTGCGTATGAAAATGAGTTTGGTCCAATAGCAAAAGTTAAGTTATAATTAACTTTTCATAAATTTTAATGAGGGGGCCTCGGCCCCCTTTTTATTTGATTAATTCAAAACAATTCAATAAGAGTCTATATCTATGATGAGATCTTATATAAAATTTGCCGACCGATTAAGTGTCTCAATGGGTAAAGCATTTTCCTGGTGTATTGTAATTTTAATGGGTGGAACGTGCTATGAAGTTTTTATGGCATATGCTTTAAATGCACCAACTTTATGGAATTTCGATTTTAGCCTCCAAATGTATGGTGCAATTTTTATGATGGCTGGTGCATATACTTTGTGTACCGAGGCACATGTAAGAGGAGACGTCATTTACAGATTATTTTCTCAAAGAGTACAAGCTTGGATAGATATAGTTTTATATTTTATTTTCTTTTTCCCTGGTGTAATTGCATTAGCCTTTTATGGTTACGAGTATGCTGCGCTAGCTTGGAAAATAAAAGAAACAAGTTGGAATAGTCCAGCTCAAATTCAAATTTACATGGCGAAATCTTTAATACCTTTATCTGGAAGTCTGTTAACCCTTCAGGGAATAGGTGAAGTGTTCAGATGTATTATATGTATTAAAACTGGTAGTTGGCCAGAAAGAGGAACAGAGCGTGATGCCGAAGAAACTGAAAAAGTATTAATGAGGACTTCACAAGAAGGAAATAAAGAAGATGTTATTTAGTCTGACAAATCCTGAAGTGGCAATTATGATGATGGGTATATTTTTATTTGCCGTACTATTAGGTTTTCCGATTGCCTTTACTTTAATGGCGATGGGACTAGGTTTTGGATATTATGCTTACTTTGATCCAACTAAGATGGAACATCTTTTTGATAATAGGATATTCCAACTTTTTGTTCAAAACACCTACACTGTTATGGATAATAATGTCCTTACTGCTGTCCCGCTCTTTTTATTCATGGGATATTTAGTTGAAAGAGCAGGTATTGTAGCAAAACTATTTTTTGCAATTAGATTAGCATCTCATAAGCTTCCTGCATCAATGGCAGTTGCAGCACTGATTACTTGTGCCCTATTTTCAACAGCAACAGGTATTATAGGTGCAGTTGTTACTTTAATGGGATTACTAGCATGGCCTGCTATGATTAAAGCTGGTTATGATAAAAAATTTGCATCTGGAATAATTTGTTCAGGTGGATGTTTAGGAATTTTAATTCCACCTAGTATTATGTTGATCGTTTACTCTGTAATTGCTCAACTATCACCACTAAGGTTATTTGCAGCTGCTATTTTTCCAGGATTGATGTTAGCAGGACTTTACATTGCATACGCAGTGTTCAGAGCTTGGTTAAATCCTTCGATAGCGCCAAAACCTGCAGCTGAGGAAATACCTCCTACAGCAGTAATCCTTAAAGAGGTTCTTGTCTCCTTCTTACCTTTATTTTCATTGATAATTTTAGTTCTAGGTACAATTTTAGCTGGAATAGCAACACCTGCTGAAGCTGCAGCCGTTGGTGCATTTGGATCGTTGGTGCTTTCATATTTTTATAAAACCCTTAAGTGGAAAAATTTTAAAGAGTCTGTCTTTTTGACAGCTAAAACAACTGCAATGATCATGTGGCTTTTCATAGGATCGTGGACATTTGCATCTGTATTTTCTTATCTTGGAGGCCACGAGGTTTTCGAACATTTCTTTAAATCTCTAAATTTACAGCCTTGGCAATTTTTAGTAATTACACAATTGATTATATTTTTATTAGGTTGGCCGTTGGAGTGGACGGAAATATTAATTATTTTTGTACCAATATTTTTACCATTAGTCGAATTTTTTGGAGTAAATCCATATTTCTTTGCAATGTTGATTGCTCTAAATTTACAAACATCATTTTTGACACCCCCCATGGCAATGTCTGCTTACTATCTAAAGGGAGTTCAATCAAAGAATGTTGAATTGATGCAGATTTTTGGGGGAATAATGCCATTTTTAGGTATTGTGATTTTAGCTATGGTTCTAATGTATTTATTTCCAGGTATAGCACTTTGGTTACCAGAGACATTATTTGCAAACTAATTTTAAATGACAGATATATTTTCTTTAAGTCTTGAGGAACTTGCTACAAAGATTAAAGATGCCCAACTCACCTCTGTTGATGTTTGTGAAAAATATATCGAAAGAATCAATAAATTTGACAAAGATATAAAGGCTTGGGCCCATTTTGACAAAAAAGTTTTATTAGAAAAAGCTGCAGAGGCCGACGATCATAGAAGATCTGGTAAACCAATTGGTCCACTTCATGGAGTGCCTATCGCGGTTAAAGACATTATTGGGACTGTCGATATGCCAACCGAATGTGGAACAGTTATTAGAAAAGGTAAATCATATTCACAAAATGCTGAAATAATTGATCTGATACATTCATCCGGAGCGATTGTAATGGGTAAAACAGCAACCTCAGAACTTGCTTATTTAGGACCTCCCGCAACCACAAATCCACATGATAAAACAAGAACACCAGGTGGTTCTTCAAGCGGATCTGCTGCTTCTGTAGCTTCTTATATGGCACCTGCATCAATTGGATCACAAACTGGAGGATCCATTATTAGACCAGCATCCTATTGTGGCGTTGTGGGTTATAAACCTAGTTATGGTTTGATATCTAGAAATGGTGTTTTAAGAACTTCTTACAGTTTAGATCATATAGGAATTTTTGGCCGAAAAGTTGAGGATGTGGCTATGTTGGCAAAAGTATTGATAAAAAAAGATAAATTTGATCCAGCAACTATACATTACTCAACAGACAATATTTTATCTGAAACAAAAAAAGGACCTTTATTTGATCCTAAATTTATTTTTTATAAAACTGAACATTGGAAATTAATAGATAAAAAGTCTAGAGAGTCATTTGAGTATTTTATTAATTCATTCAAAAAAAATATCGAGATTTTTGATACACCTTCTTATTTTAAGGATATTCACAAGTATCACCAAATCATTCATGAGACTGATTTAGCCAATAATTTTTCAGTGTATTTTAAAAAATTTAAAAAGAAATTGTCTAAGTATATGCAAGATGCAATTATCAAAGGCAATAAACATTCCGCGAAAGAATACGCAGAAGCAATTGATTTTATGAAAAGAGGCTATGAGTCTTACGAGGAAGTTTTTGAGGATTATCACGGAGTTTTGTCACCAGCTAGCCCAGGTGTTGCACCAAAGGGTTTAAAAAGTACAGGAACAGCAGAATTTAATAAAGTTTGGTCTTATCTTGGTACACCATGTATTTCGTTACCTTTACTTGAAGGAGAAAATAATTTACCATTAGGGGTTCAATTAATTGGCAATAAATATGATGATCATAGATTTCTAGGAGTTGCTAATTGGTTAGAAAAAGAATGTCAGGAATAAAATGAATAAAATTACTACAATCATAGGATTATCTTTTGCAGTTTTCTTTTTAATTGGTTTAGCTACAACTTTGACAAGATCGATGATGATAGGCTTCTTGGATGTTATTCCAGTTTATCTTTTAATGGGTGCAGCTATCATCATGATGATATACGAAGCCTTTTTTGATAAAGATTAATATCAATTAAATTGAAAAATATTAAGACAGATATATTTCCATTATCATTACTATTTATACAACCAATCTTTATGGCTAGTAACTTAGTTGTTGCTAGAGGCGGTGTTGAATTTGTTCCGCCTATTTCACTTGCATTTTGGCGTTGGACAGTAGTTTTTTTGATTTTATTACCATTCACTTATGTAACTTTAAAAAATAATTTTCACATAATTAAAAAGGAATATAAAAAATTATTTTTTTTAGGGTCAATGGGATGTGGTGTATGTGGCGCTTCCCCTTTTTTAGCTGGTGAGACAACAACTGTAATTAATATGGGGATAATTTACACATCCTCTCCAGTTTTTATTATTTTGATTTCATATTTCTTTTTTCAAGAAAAAATAAATTTGACAAAGGTAATTGGTTTAATTGCTTGTTTAATTGGTGTTTTTGTCATTATTATTAAAGGTGATATTGATTTATTAATCAATCTTAGATTTACAATTGGTGATTTATGGATGTTAGCTGCTGCAGTTGGTTGGGCTTTATATTCTATTTATTTATTTTATTGGAAATCAAAATTAAAAATTTTCGATAGATTTGCTATGATTTCCTTTTTTGGTGCTTTAAGTTTGTTACCCTTTTATGTTGGTGAGGAATTATTTTATAAAGAGACTATTTTTGTAACAGAATTTTATTTATGGGTGATTTTTGCTGCTATATCGCCAGGGATAATTGCCTTTACACTTTATACTATAGCTCAAAAAAAATTAGGTGCATCTTTAACTGGCTTTACGCTTTATGTTTTTACAGTTTACGGTGCAATCTATGGATACTTTTTATTTGACGAAAAATTTGAAAATTACCATATTATTGGAACTATTCTGGTATTTTTTGGCGTATATTTAGCAAAGAAAAATAATGTTAATAAGGTTTAGGAATAGTTTGTTATTATTTTTACAACTAACAATTTTAGTTTACCTATTTCTCTTAGTATTTCTTTATTTTTATCAAAGGAACTTAATGTATCATCCTGATGAAAATAATTATTTTGATGACAAACTCTCAGTTTATATTGAAAAAGTAAAAGTCCCAACCCAAGATGGATTAGATTTATTGGGTTGGTATCATGAAAAAGATATAAAAAAAAATAAAACAATTCTATTTTTTCATGGAAATGCTGGATCTTTAGAAAATAGAATTCATAAATTAAATCATTTTAGAGACATGAGTGTTAATTTTTTAATAATTGCTTGGAGAGGTTTTAGTGGTAACGAGGGCAAACCATCAGAGTCTGGATTATATGAGGATGGTGAAAGTGCAATTAAATGGTTGGTAAAAAAAGGTGTAGATGAAAAAAATATAGTAATTTATGGAGAATCATTAGGAACAGGAGTTGCAACACATTTATCCCAGAACAAAGAGTTTGCAGGTGTTATTTTAGAAACTCCATTCACATCAATGATTGATGCGGCTAAAAAATTTTATCCATATATACCCGTTGGTCTTTTACTCAAAGATAAATTTGAAAATAAAAACAAAATTAAAAATATTAAATCTCCAATTTTGATAATGCATGGTGAAAAAGATCAAATTGTTCCTTTTGAGATGGGTAAAAAGATGTTTGAGATAGCTAATGAACCCAAATATTCGTATTTTACCAAATATGACAATCATATGATGGAGTATGACGAGAGTCTTGTAAAAGCACTAAACTCTTTTTTGATTAATTTAAATTAAGCCATATTCTAAACAAATATTTTTCAAGATTTGAAATTAAGTTTAAAAAGTGAAAAATGTTTTTATTATTATAATTTTATTCATAACTTTAAAAAGCTTTGCTTTTTCGAAAGATAATTCATTTTATCCTGACGATTTATTTCACATAGATCATATGGACTCTCACAACAAAAAATTTGCGCTATATTTTAAGGGGCGAGAGAAATCGATTTTAGCTAGAGGTGAAGAAAGTAATTATATAAATGATTTTCCAAAAGATCTTTATATCTATAATTATTCAACAAAGTCTTCTTCACCATTGATCTCTTATGATTGGTTTCCCTCTCAAGCCAAGTTTCATTTAGAGGAATATGACTTTCCTGTATTTCCAGACGACTTTGCTTATTATCTTTTAAAAGATGATAAAACACTGGTGATGATTAGTGCAGTTAAAAGTTTAAACGCAAACTTTAAGTATGATATTTTTAATAAGAAACTTGAACTTTACCCCACTACAGGAAAATTTGATTTTATTATTTCGTCTTTTTCTAAGGATTGTGGGCATTATAAATTTAAAGATAATTATAAGTGTAGTATTTATAAACCTTTAATCTCGAGTAATTTAATCAATTAATCTGCGTAAAAGCCTCAGCAAATTTTTCTGCATTAAATAATTGTAAGTCGTCTTCTTTTTCGCCCAAGCCTAAAGCAATAATAGGTAATTGATATTTTTTTGCTATCGCCAATAGAATACCGCCTTTGGCAGTTCCATCTAATTTGGTCATGATTAAACCAGTTAATGGAATAATTTTGTTAAATTCTTCTACTTGATTAATTACATTCTGTCCCGATGTTGCGTCTAAAACTAAAATAATGTTGTGAGGGGCATCCTGGTCAATTTTTTTTGTTACATTGGCTATCTTTTTATATTCCTCCATTAAATTTTTTTTATTTTGTAGTCTTCCAGCAGTATCGATTAATACTTGGTGAAAATTATTTTTGATTGCTTCTTCAACTGCTTTATATGCGACTGATGCTGGATCAGAACCTTGAGATGATTTAGTTATTTTAACGTCAATTTTATTTGCCCAGTTTTCTAATTGTTCAATAGCTGCTGCTCGAAAAGTATCAGAAGCGGCAAACATAACTTTGTTTCCATTAGATTTTAAAATTTTACCTATTTTACCAATAGTTGTTGTTTTGCCAACACCATTAACACCTGAGATTAATGTTGCATTGAGTTTATCTTTTTTTTCGAAAAAAGAACTATTCTCTAAAGGTTTCATTAGATTAATAATATATTCTTTTAAAATAAGATTTATCTCGGTTGATAAATCTTTATTTGGATCGATTTTTTTACTTGAAATGATTTCCTTGATCTCAGACGCAGCCTCGACACCTACATCTGATTCAATTAAAAATTCTTCAATTTTATTTAAATTTTTATCGTCAATCTCTTTTTTTATAATTATTTCTTTGAGTCCAGATGTCAGTGCAGATGCACTTTTTTTAAAGCCTATCTTAAATTTATCAAAAATTCCCATTATAGTTTGAACTCAATTTCTTTTATTTCTGAAACGGGTCCTTTCATGTGGATTGAATTTTTATCATCTATAAGAATTGATAATTTACCTGTTTGAAATTCTATGTCTGTTTTATTTTCAGTAAGATCATTTAATTTACCAGCAAATGCTGTTGCACATGCAGCTGTTCCACATGCTTTGGTCAGCCCCGCTCCTCTCTCCCATACCTTCACTCTAATTAAATTTTTATTAATTATTGTAGCAATTGTAACATTACATTTTTCTGGAAAAATTTTATGATTTTCAATTTCGGGTCCAATTTTTTCAATATTAAAATTTTCAATTTCGTTTACAAAAAAAACAATATGTGGATTTCCAACATTAACTGCCGTCCCACCTGAATGTTCTTTGTTATTTGAATCAATAATCTTAATATTTAAATTTTTCGTATTTAGTTTTTCTGATAAAGGAATTTCGTTCCATTGTAATTTAGCTTTACCAATTTCAGTCGTAACAATGTTTTTATCTAATATTTTTGACTCTAAATTTCCATTTGAAGTTGATAAAATGATGTTTTCAGATTTTGTCTCCTCGGAGATTAATTTTGCAACACATCTAGTACCATTTCCACACGCACCAGACTCTCCTCCATCAGAATTAAAAAATTTTAAATTTGCATCACTTGATTTGCTAGATTCAATAAATATTAATTGATCACAGCCAATAAAATTTCTATCACAAATTTTTATGATTTGATTTTTAGTCAAATTGGTAATCTTTTGTCTATTATCAATTATTACAAAATCATTACCTAATCCATCCATTTTAAAAGCCCTAATATCCATATATAGTTATTTAACTTATTTATTGACTTTTTGAACCTCTATTATAGTTTGTGGCAGTTTCCGCAAAAACGTTAAATTTGCGGTGTCTTTGGAAACAAAGAGATCGACACTAGTCAGCGAGGGTTCGCCCACTAGTGCGATTACTGCTGTGTGAAATAAATATGTTTGAAAATTTAACAAATAAATTTGAGGAAGTTTTTTCCTCTCTGAAAAAAGCTCCTTCGCTTGATGAGAGCCAAGTAGATGAAGGCCTTAGAGCTATTAGACAAGCCTTACTAGAGGCCGATGTATCACTTGAGGTCGCAAAAGATTTTATTGAAAAAGTTAAACCTAAAGCTTTAGGGCAAGAAATTATTCGATCTACATCTCCTGGTGATATGGTTGTAAAAATCGTTTATGACGAATTAGTTAATTTATTAGGTGAAAAAAACATTGATGTAAATTTAAACGCCGTTCCTCCCGTACCAATGATGTTAGTTGGTCTACAAGGATCAGGTAAAACTACCACTACCGCAAAACTTGCAAGATATTTAGAAAATACAAAGAAAAAGAAGGTAATGATGGTCAGCTTAGATATTTATAGACCAGCCGCACAAGAACAATTGAAATCTTTAGGTGAGCACAATGATATCTTAACTTTACCAATTATAGAGGGTCAACAACCAGCAGATATTTGTCAGAGAGCAATAAGTGCTGCAAATTTAAATGGTGCCGACATTATCTTATTTGATACAGCTGGCAGAACACAAATAGATCTTCAAATGATGAGTGAAATAAAGCAGATTGAAAATATAATCAATCCAGCTGAAACTTTTTTAGTTGCAGATTCTTTAACAGGTCAAGTAGCAGCATCAGTTGCAAAAGAATTTAAAAATACTGTAGGTTTATCAGGAATTATTTTAACAAGAGCTGATGGTGATGCCAGAGGTGGGGCCGCGGTAAGTATGAAATTTGTATCAGAGGTTCCAATTAAGTTTTTAGGGGTAGGAGAAAAAATTGAAAATTTTGAGGTGTTTCATCCTGATAGGATTGCTAACCGAATTCTTGGAATGGGAGATATTGTATCTCTTGTTGAAAAAGCAGCACAAGATTTAGGTGAAGAAAATATTAAAAAGACAGAAGAGAATTTAAAAAAAGGACAATTTTCAATGCAAGATTATTTAACTCAACTAAGACAGATGAAAAAAATGGGTGGAATAGAGGGAATTATGTCTTTTATGCCAGGTATTTCAAAAGTTAAATCACAAATGGATTCTGCTGGTATTGACGAGAGTGTTATCACTAAGAACGAGGCTATAATTTTATCGATGACAAAAAAAGAAAGAGAGAACCCAAAAATAATTGATGGTTCTAGAAAAAAAAGAATTGCTAATGGTTCTGGAACTGATCCAGCCACTATCAATAAATTGTTAAAACAATTTAAAATGATGTCTGAAATGATGAGAAAGATGTCTAAAGGAAATCTGAAAGGTATGTCTGACAAAGGAATACCACCAGAATTATTTAATCAATTAAAATAAAAAAGGAGAGTAAATGTTAAAACTTAGATTATCAAGAGGTGGAACAAAGAAAAGACCAGTTTACAAAGTTGTTGTAGCTGATAGTCGTTTTGCAAGAGATGGACGTTTCATAGAAAAAGTTGGTTTTTTTAATCCTCTATTACCTAAAGAAAAAAAAGAGAGAATAGGATTAGAGGCTGAAAGAATTAAATATTGGTTAGGCCAAGGTGCACAACCAACTACAAGAGTTGCAAGAATCTTAGGTGAAAATGAGTTAATGCCAATGCCTGCTAATGGTAATAATCCTCAAAAAGCTATTCCAAAAAAAGATAGAAAAAAAGAAGGGTCCGATGATGTTAAAAAGGAAGAGGCAGCAAAAGCAGACGCAGCACCGACAGATGGAGCAAAAAAAGCAGAAGCTCCAAAAGCGGAAGCTAAAAAAGAGGAAGCTCCAAAAGCGGAAGCTAAAAAAGAGGAAGCTCCAAAAGCAGACGCTCCAAAAGAGGAAAAAAAGTAATTTAAGGTTTACTTATGTTAAAGACACAAGTGTTAACACTCTATCCAGAAATTTTCCCTGGTCCGTTAAACAAAGGATTATATGGAAAAGCAATGGCTAAAAAGATATGGAGTCTTAATGTAGTAAACATAAGAGATGCAGCAACAGATAAACACAAAACTGTTGATGATACTCCATATGGTGGTGGATCAGGTATGCTGTTAAAACCAGACATACTAGCAAAATCAATTGATAAAAATATCCAGAAGGGGGAAAGAATTTTTTATCTTTCGCCAAAAGGTAAAAAATTTGATCAAAGACTTGCACAAGATTTATCAAAAGAAAAATCATTCAGTTTAATTTGTGGACATTTCGAAGGTGTTGATGAAAGAGTACTATCCACAAGAAATATTGAGGAAATAAGTATAGGAGATTATGTACTTTCTGGAGGGGAAACAGCTGCTCTTGTAGTTCTTGATAGTGTGTTAAGACTTTTGCCTGGAGTTTTAGGTAATGATAAATCATCTTTGGAGGAAACTTTTGAAAATGGTCTTTTAGAGTATCCTCAATATACAAAACCTCAAATTTGGGAGGAAAAATCAGTACCAGATGTCTTATTATCAGGGGATCATAGCAAAATTAAAGACTGGCGTTTATCTCAATCTGAGGCTATAACACGCGTCCGAAGACCAGATTTGTGGCAAAAATATAAGAAGGATTAACTTGATAAATATTGAAATGAAAACGATTGAAGAAATAAATCAACATAATATAAAAAAAATTCTTTCGGAAAAAAAGATTCCAGAATTCTTTCCAGGTGATGTTGTAAAAGTTGGTGTAAGAATTACAGAGGGAAAAAAAGAGAGAATACAGTATTTTGAAGGAGTATGTATCGCCAAAAAAAGCAGAGATTTAAATTCTTCTTTTACAATTAGAAAGATTTCTTTTGGTGAAGGTGTTGAGAGAACATTCCCACTATTTGGTACAGTAATTGACTCAATTAAAGTTATTCGTTCAGGAAAAGTTAGAAGAGCTAAACTATATTACTTAAGAGATAGAACTGGTAAATCAGCTAGAATTGCCGAAAAAATTAGAAAGAAGATTGGTATTGATATAGATGTAAAACCAGAAACAGTAACTGAAGAAAATTTAGCTCCTGTTTCAACAGAAGCATCTGATAATAAAGAAGATTTAACTAAGGCAGAGGCTAAGAAAGAAGAAACTCCTAAGGAAGAGCCAAAAAAAGAAGAAACAGCCAAAGTTGAAACAAAACCTAAAACTGCAGAAAAACTTGAAACTTCTCCAGAAAAAAAATAATTTTTTTTTCAATGCCTAATACTCTTTACGACAAAATTTGGAAAGAACACTTAGTTGATCAGCAAGATGATGGAACAGCTTTATTATTTGTTGATAGGCATCTCGTTCATGAAGTGACCAGTCCACAAGCATTTGAAGGTTTACGAAATTCTAAAAGAAAAGTAAGACACCCAAAGCTTACATTGGCCGTTGCAGATCACAACGTCCCAACTACTGATAGAACCAATGGTATTTCAGATAAAGAGTCTAAAATTCAAGTTGATACATTAGAAAAGAATTGTAAGGAATTTGATATTCAGCTCTTTGGAATGGAGGATAAGCGTCAAGGCATAGTTCATATAATTGGTCCTGAACAAGGATTTACTCAACCTGGAACAGTTATAGTTTGTGGAGATAGTCATACAGCTACACATGGAGCGTTTGGTGCTTTAGCATTTGGTATAGGCACCTCAGAGGTTGAACACGTGCTAGCAACACAAACTTTAGTGCAAAAAAAAGCAAAAAATTTTAGAATTAATGTTAATGGAAAACTTCCGTTAGGTGTTACTTCAAAAGATGTAATTTTACAAATAATTGGAAAAATAGGAACAGCAGGTGGAACAGGATGTGTTATTGAGTATGCTGGTGATTTAATCAGATCATTGAGTGTTGAGCAAAGAATGACTATATGCAACATGACTATAGAGGGTGGAGCAAGAGCAGGTTTGATTGCACCAGACGAAAAAATTTTCAAGTATTTGGAGGGAAAACCTATGTCACCCAAAGGTGAAAAATGGGATAAAGCTTTAGCGTACTGGAGAAGTTTAAAATCTGATGATGGTGCAAATTTTGATAAAGAAATAAGTCTTCAAGCTAATGAAATTTCACCGATGATTACCTGGGGAACTTCACCTCAAGATGTCATTACTATTGAGGATAAAGTACCAAACCCAGACAATGAAAAGGATGAGGATAGAAAAAACTCTATTGAAAGAGCTCTAAAATATATGGGTTTAAAACCTGATATGGCTGCTAAAGATATTAAGATAGATAAGGTTTTTATAGGTAGTTGCACAAATGGAAGAATTGAGGATTTACGAGAAGCAGCAAAGATTTTAAAAGATAAAAAAATTGCCTCTCATGTGCATGCAATGGTTGTTCCAGGATCTGGTCTAGTGAAAGAACAAGCAGAGCAAGAAGGTTTACATAAAATATTTGAAGAGTCTGGTTTTGAATGGAGAGAACCAGGTTGTTCTATGTGTTTAGCAATGAATGCTGATAAATTAAAACCAGAGCAAAGATGTGCATCTACATCAAACAGAAACTTTGAGGGAAGACAAGGTAGAGGTGGAAGAACACACCTTGTGAGCCCAGGAATGGCAGCTGCAGCAGCAATTTCTGGAAATTTGGATGATGTAAGAAAGTATCAAAATTAATGCAAAAATTTTCTACATTAAAAAGTATTCCAGCATATTTACCAATAGTAAATATCGATACTGATATGATTATCCCAAAGCAGTTTTTAAAAACAATTAAAAGAACTGGACTTGGAAAAAATTTGTTTTTTGAAATGAGGTATGATGATAATGGAAATAAAATAGGGGATTTTATATTAAATAAAGATCCATTTACAAATTCAAAAATTCTGATAGCAGGAAAAAACTTTGGTTGTGGATCCTCAAGAGAACACGCTCCTTGGGCATTATTAGATTTTGGTATTACATGTGTAATTAGCTCCAGTTTTGCTGATATTTTTTATAGCAATTGTTTTAAAAATGGAATTTTACCAATTATTGTTGATGAGGAAAAAATCAAAGAGTTGTCTGAATATGCTAATAGAAAAGAAGAAATTTCAGTAGACCTTAAAGAAGAAAAAATAGTTTATGGTAATAATGAAATTAAATTTAAAATAGACTCCTTTAAAAAGAAATGCCTTCTCGAAGGTTTAGATGATATTGCACTATCTTTAAATAAGTCTGATAAGATAAAAAGTTTTGAGCAAAAATTAAAAAGCTCTAAGCCATGGATTATAAGTGATTAAGGTAAAAAAGAGAAAGATACTATTACTTCCCGGAGATGGTATTGGTCCCGAAGTTATTGGTGAAGTAAAAAAAATTATCAGTTGGTTCAATGATAAAAAGTCTCTAGATTTTGAGATGGATGAGGATTTGGCGGGAGGATGTTCTTACGATAAGCATGGTACACCGATTACAGATGAGGTTTTCTATAAAGCATTAGAAAGTGCAGTTGTTATGTTGGGCGCTGTAGGTGGACCAAAGTGGGATAATGTTGAGTTTTCCAAAAAACCTGAGAGAGCACTTTTAAAACTAAGAAAAGAATTAAAACTATTTGCTAATTTAAGACCAGCGATATGTTTTAAACAATTAGTTGATGCCTCAACATTAAAACCTGAAATTGTTTCAGGTTTAGATATTATGATTGTAAGAGAGTTAACTGGAGGAATATATTTTGGTGAGCCTAGAGGTATTAAACCAATAGAAAACGGGGAAAGAAAAGGGATTAATACTCACACTTACACAAGCAATGAGATTATAAGAGTTGCTAGAGTTGCCTTTGATTTAGCAAAAAAAAGATCAAACAAAGTAACTTCTTGTGAAAAATCAAATGTTATGGAGGCAGGCCAACTTTGGAAAGAAGAGGTTCAGACATTACACGATAAAGAATTTAAAGACGTTGAACTAAGTCATATGCTTGCAGACAATTGTGCTATGCAGTTGTTGAGAAATCCAAAGCAATTTGATGTAATTGTAACAGATAATTTGTTTGGAGATATGTTATCTGACCAAGCCTCAATGTTGACTGGATCATTAGGTCTTTTGCCTTCTGCATCTTTGGGTGCAAAAAATAAAGATGGAGAGATGAGGGCTATGTATGAACCTATTCATGGTTCGGCTCCAGATATAGCTGGTAAAAGTATTGCTAATCCAATAGCTACAATTTTAAGTTTTGCTATGGCTTTGAGATATTCATTAGATTTAGATAAAGAGGCAGAAGCTCTGGAAAAAGCTGTACAGGATGTATTAAATGATGGTTTAAGAACTAAAGACATTTTATCAAAAGGTACAAAAGAGGTGACTACATCACAAATGGGTGATGCGATAATTTCAAAATTGCAATAATTAATTAATTATTTTAGAATCAAATTATGCCAACTTATACTGCACCCGTTGAAGATATGATGTTTCTTTTTGAAAAACTAAGAAACAACAAAGAGTATAATGAATTGGAAAAATATAAAGAAGTTACCCCAGATTTAGTAAAAGACATTCTACAGGAAGCAGCAAAAATAAATCAAAATTTAATTTTACCATTAGCTAAAGTTGGAGATGAAAATCCTGCAATTTTAGAAAATGGAGTTGTTAGAACGCCTCCGGGTTACAAAGAGGCTTATAAAAAATATATTGAGGATGGTTGGACATCTTTATCATGTGATCCAAAATATGGGGGTCAAGGTATGCCAAAAACAGTGAGCGCATTTTTTGATGAAATGCTATCTTCTGCTAGCCTTTCTTTTAAACTCTATAGTGAACTTAGTATTGGTGCTTATAATTGTATTAATCATCATGCTAGCGATGAAATAAAAAATAAATATTTACCAAAAATTGTAGAGGGTAAGTGGAGTGGAACAATGTGCTTAACTGAGCCAGTATGTGGTACTGATTTAGGGCTTCTAAAAACAAAGGCTAAAAAACAATCTGATGGTACATTCAAATTAACTGGACAGAAAATTTTTATTACCTCTGGTGATCATGATTTAACTGAAAATATTATTCATTTGGTTTTAGCAAGAGTGGATGACTCTCCGGCTGGCACGAAAGGTATCAGTCTGTTTTTAGTTCCAAAGTTTATTGTAAAAGAAGATGGGAATGTTGGTCCAAGAAATGGAATATCAACTGGTTCTATCGAAACAAAAATGGGAATTAAAGGATCAGCAACTTGTGTTCTTAATTTTGATGAAGCAACTGGTTACATGATTGGTGATAAGGAAAAAGGTTTGAGTGCAATGTTTACGATGATGAATCTTGAGAGGATCGTTGTTGGGATACAGGGTTTGGGTATATCAGAGATTGCTTATCAAAATTCACTTTCATACGCAAAAGAGAGAAAGCAAGGTAAGTCGAATAATTCAAAATCTAAAAATGGTGCTGATTTTATAATTGAGCATGCAGATATTAGAAGATCGTTGTTAAATATGAAATCTATTATTGAGGGTGAGAGAGCCTTATGTTTTTGGTTATCTCAACAAACTGAGGTAAGCCTATATCATCCAGATGAAAAAGCTCGGCAGGAGGCATCCGATTATGTCTCGTTAATGACCCCAGTAGTTAAATCCTTGTTTACAGATTTAGCAATGGAAATCACTAGTGATGCAATGCAAATTTATGGTGGATATGGTTATACTAAAGATCAAGGAATAGAGCAGTTGTATCGAGATAATAGAATCACACCAATTTACGAGGGCACGAATTCTGTACAAGCTGCTGATTTAGTTTTTAGAAAATTATCAAATAAGAATGGGAATGTAATTTATAAATTTTTAGATCAGGTTAAAAATGAATGTAATTCTAACAACGAAAAAACAAGACCATTCATCTCAGATTTTAATAATTATTTAGATGTATTAAAAAAATTTAGTGATTGGATGATTGAGAAATCTAAAACAGATAAAGATGATGTAAGTGCTGCTGCTAATGATTATCTTAAAACTCTCGGATTTGTTTCGATTGCTTACGCATGGATAAAAGTACTAGAGGTAAGCTTTAAAGATTATAATGAAAATAAAAATTTTTATGATGACAAAATCGATACTGCTAGGTTTTATTTTGAAAAAGTTCTACCAAGAGCTGAACAACATTACAAATCAGCAATTTCTGGAAGCTCCAATATTATGAATTTTAAATTCAATTAAATGAGTCATTACGATACTAATTTAGATAAGAATAGTGCAAATTATGTTCCTTTAACTCCTTTGACTTTTTTGAAGAGAGCAAAAGAGATTTATCCTAATTATGAAGCAATTATCTATGAAGATCGTAAATATACCTGGGCTGATGTTTACAAACGTACTATTAAATTTGCAAGCGCCCTTAATAAAATTGGAATTAAAAAAGGAGATACTGTCTCATTTTTAGCTTTCAACACACCTGAAATTTTTGAGGGACATTACTCTGTTCCTATGTCTGGTGCAGTATTAAATACAATTAACATAAGATTAGATGCTAAAACTATTGCTTATATTTTAGAACATAGTGATGCTAAAGTTCTTGTTGTTGATAGACAATTACACATAGAAGTTAAAAAAGCGTTAAGTACTTTAAAAAAGAAAATCACAATTATTGATATAGTTGATAAATTTGCAGACCAATCAAAGTGTGAAAAAATTGGTGATCTAGAATACGAAAGTTTTTTAAATACCGGTGATGAAAATTTTGATTGGAAAATGCCAGATGACGAGTGGCAAGCAATATCATTGAGCTATACATCTGGAACTACCGGAAACCCTAAAGGCGTTGTTTATCATCATCGGGGATCATATTTAATGTCCACAGGTAGTGCAGTTGCCTGGAACATGCCAAACAGACTTAATTTTTTAACTATCGTCCCAATGTTCCATTGTAATGGATGGGGTTATCCTTGGACTATACCCATGTTAAATGGAAGAACAATTTGTCTAAGAAATATAGATGTAAAAAAAATATTTCAATTAATAGACAAACATAATGTTACTCACTTTGGTGGAGCACCTATTGTACTAAATATGATAACTGGTGCACCAGAGTCTGATAGAAAAAAATTAAAGCAAAAAGTATACGTCCTTACTGCAGGAGCTCCACCACCAAGTATAATTTTCAAAAAAATGAAAGAACTTGGTTTTGAAGTTATGCATGTTTATGGATTAACTGAAACTTATGGACATGTAACTCAATGTGCGTGGAATGATGCTTGGAATGACTTCGATGAGGAAAAGCAGAACGAAATTAAAGCAAGACAAGGAGTTAGATATCCAAATACAGAAGGGATTGCTGTGATGGATCCAGAAACAATGACTGAAGTTCCAAAAGATGGAAAGACGATTGGTGAAATAATGATTAAAGGAAATGTAGTCATGAAGGGTTATTTTAAGGATAAGGATGCAACAAATAAAGCAATGGCTGGTGGTTGGTTTCATTCTGGTGACTTAGCTGTCATGCATCCAGATGGATATGTAAAAATCCAGGATAGGTCTAAAGATATAATAATTTCTGGAGGTGAAAACATATCCTCTATAGAAATAGAAAATACTCTTGCAAAACATCCCTCAGTATCTATTGCAGCCGTTGTAGCTAAACCAGATGAAAAATGGGGAGAGGTACCTTGTGCATTTATTGAGATGGTAAAGGATAAACCAACAACCGAGAAAGAATTAATTGGTTTTTGTAAAGAAACCCTCGCAGGTTTCAAAGTGCCAAAACAAGTTGTTTTTTGTGAACTACCTAAAACATCGACAGGAAAAATTCAAAAATTTGAATTGAGAAAAAAATTTTAGGTAATTGATTGATATTTGAAATAGAAAATAAAACTATTCATGCATCTGATGCAGGTCAAGGCATAGATCCAAAAAAACAAACAATAGTATTTCTTCATGGAAGTGGCCTTTCACACATAGTTTGGTCATTAACTGAACAATTTTTTTCGAATAAGAATTTCAATGTATTGTCTATTGATCTTCCTGGTCATGGAAATTCAGATGGACCATGTTTAGATACCATAGAAAAAATTGCTGATTGGCTAGAAAGTGTATTTAAAAAATTGCAATTAAAAAATTTGATTTTAGTTGGTCATTCTCAAGGATGTTTAGAAATACTTGAATATGCTTTTAAATATAAAAGCAGGTTAACTAAAATAGTTTTAGTTGGCGGCTCAAATAAAATGCCAGTTCATCCTGATTTAATAGAACTTGCAAATAATGGTGACTCTGATGCTGTAAAATTAATGATGAAATGGGGTTATGAAGGCTCAAAAAAATTTATTGGTGGTAATCCAGTAGAAAAAATAATTCAGTCCCCAAGAGATATTAGTGAAATTTTAGCAGTTGATTTAAATGCGTGTAATAACTACTCAAATGGGTTAGAGGCAACAAAAGTTTTAGATCTTCCCACATTACTTATTTTCGGAGAGTTAGATAAAATGATCAATTTAGATGCAGGGAAAAAATTTTCAAATTTAGTAAAAAACTCATCTATTCATATAATTAAAGGTTGTGGTCATATGATAATGATTGAAAAAGCATTTGAAATGAGAGAAAAGATTTTAGAATTTTTAATTGAATGAAAAGTTATCCGATAGCAAAATCAAGAAGAGTTAGAAGTACACCTTATACTTCTAGAATAGAGAATCAAGGTGTTACCGCTTATACTGTTTATAATCATATGCTTTTACCAGCAGCTTTTGGTTCCTTGGAAGAGTCTTGTGATCATTTAAAAAAGAATGTTCAGATTTGGGATGTAGCTGCAGAAAGACAGGTTGAAATTTCAGGCAAAGATTCTGCAAAACTTGTACAACTCATGACTTGTAGAGATTTATCGAAATCCAAAGTAGGTAGATGTTATTATTGCCCTTTAATCGACGAAAATGGAAATTTGGTAAATGATCCTGTTATTTTAAAATTAGCTGAAGATAGATGGTGGATTTCAATTGCTGACTCTGATGTAATTTTTTTTGCAAAAGGTCTTGCTTCGGGAAATAAATTTGATGTTAAAATTTTTGAACCAATCGTAGATATCTTAGCTGTTCAAGGTCCTAAATCTTTTGATTTAATGGAAAAAGTTTTTGGTGAAAAAATAAAAGAGTTAAAATTTTTTGGATTTGATTATTTCACTTTTAATGGGGCAAAACATTTAATAGCCAGATCTGGTTGGTCAAAACAAGGTGGTTTTGAAATTTATGTTGAAAACACCGACTCAGGTTTGAAGTTATACGATCATCTTTTTGAAATCGGTAAAGAATTCAATGTTAGACCTGGATGTCCAAATTTAATCGAAAGAATTGAGAGTGGTTTACTTTCTTATGGGAATGATTTTGATAACAATGATAATCCATTTCAATGTGGTTTTGATAAATATATCGATTTAGAGACCGATATAAACTTTTTAGGTAAAGATAAACTTAAAAAAATTAAAGAAAAAGGGATTGATAGAAAGCTAATGGGTGTTCAGATAGATTTAACCAAAATTCTTTTAACTAGCTCTTTAAACATCAAGAATAATGATGGAAATATAATTGGAGAACTAAGATCTGCTTGTTACTCACCTCATTTTAAAAAAGTTATTGGTATTGCAATGATAAAAGAACCATATTGCAAAGCATCTTCGTCTGGAACAATAGAAATTGATGGAAATTCTTTAGCTCTTAAAGTTTGCGATTTACCTTTCATCTAGTATAAAACTTAGATCATGAATATTGCAATTGTAGGAGCAACAGGAAATGTTGGTAGGAAAACATTGGAAATTTTGGAGAGAAAAGAATTTTCTATAGATAATTTATATTTAGTTGCGTCCTCAAAAAGTGTTGGAAAAAAAATTGGTTTTAGAGGCAAGGAAATGGATGTCCTTGATTTAGAAAATTTTGATTTCTCAAAAGTTAATATTGCTTTTTTTGCAGCTGGTGGAAAAATTTCTGAAAAATTTGCTAAAAGAGCAGCCAAAAATTGCTTGGTAATTGATAACTCTAGTTTTTTTAGAATGGATCCAGAAGTACCTTTAATAGTTCCACAAGTAAATTCAGATGATTTAAAAAAAATTAAAAAAAATATTATTGCAAATCCAAATTGTTCAACAGCTCAATTAGTGATTGCTCTTAAACCTTTACACGATCTATTTATTATCAAAAGAATTGTTGTGTCTACTTATCAATCAGTTTCTGGAGGTGGAAAAGCTCCCATGGATGAACTTATTGAGCAAACTAAACTAGTTTTAGACGGTAAAAAAGTATCATCTAAAAATTTTACAAAACAAATAGCTTTTAATGCCATCCCTCATATCGATCAATTTGCAGATGATGGTTATACTAAGGAAGAGTTAAAAATGATGAACGAAACTAAAAAAATTTTAGATACCAAAATTGATTTAACAGCAACATGTGTGAGATTACCAATCTCTGTTTCTCATTCTGAGTCAGTCAACTTACAATTTGAAAAACCTTTTACTCTGGAAAAGGTAAGAGATGCTTTGAATAATTTTGAAGGTTGTAAAGTTATTGATGAAAGAAATGATGGCGGTTATTCAACTCCAATTGAAGCAGAGGGAATGGATGAAACTTTTATTTCAAGAATAAGAGAAGATAAAACAATTAAAAATGGATTAAACTTATGGATCGTTTCAGATAATCTTTTGAGAGGCGCGGCTTTGAATGCAGTAGAAATTGCAGAAACAGTAATTAAAAACAATTACCATGGAAAATAAAAAACCATTATCCCCTCACATACAAGTTTATAAATGGCATATTTCGTCTTTAGTATCTATTTCACACAGAATTACGGGCATAATAAATATAATTGGGATTACATTAATTTGTTTGTGGGCATCTTTATTATTATTAGGTGAAAATAATTATGAGGCTGTTAATTTACTATTAAATTCTCAAATTGGAAAATTTATTACTTTAGGTTTGACCTGGTCTTTTTGTTTTCAAATTTTAAGTGAGATTAGACATTTGATAATGGATTTAGGTTATGGATTTGAACTTAAGACAACTAAAATAACTGGTCTTTTAGTAATCATAGGGTCAATCTTTTTAACTATAATTTTATATTTGATTGGAAAAAATTTATTTTGAAATGATTGCTGCAACAAAAAAATGGATTTTTTTAAAAATTAGTGGAGCAATATTAGTTCCGTTAATGGCCTGGTTTATTCTAAGTTTTATAAGTATTTATGATCAGAGCTATTCAGAAGTATTGGAATTTTTTACGAATCCATTATCTAAGTTTTTATTTAGCTTATTTATTATTACTGCATATTTCTTTTCAGCATTAAGTATTAGTGAGGTTTTTGAGGATTATATAAAAGATTATAAAATCAAAAATGTCGCAAATGGTTTTTTGTACGTATCAGCTGTGGTAATTCCATTAATTACAATTATATTATTAATTAACTTATGAGTTCTTACAAAATAATCGATCATGAATACGATGTGGTAGTCTTGGGAGCAGGTGGTTCTGGTCTAAGGGCCGCGGTTGGTTTAAGTGAGGCTGGTTTAAAAACAGCTTGTATTTCAAAAGTCTTTCCAACTAGAAGTCACACCTCTGCAGCGCAAGGTGGTATTTCTGCTGCTTTAGGAAATATGGGTGAGGATGATTGGCGTTGGCATATGTACGATACAGTTAAAGGAGCTGATTGGTTAGGTGATCAGGATAGTATTGAATATCTCTGTAAGGAGGCACCAAAGGCTGTAATAGAGCTAGAAAAATACGGTGTTCCATTTAGCAGAACTGAAGATGGAAAAATTTATCAAAGACCATTTGGTGGTATGACTAAAAATTACGGCAACGGAATTGTACAAAGAACTTGTGCAGCCGCTGATAGAACAGGTCATGCAATTTTACATACTTTGTATGGACAAGCTTTAAAACATAATACAGAATTTTTTATTGAGTATTTTGCATTAGATTTATTAATGAAAGATGGAGCCTGCAAAGGTCTAATTGCTTGGAATTTAAATGATGGAACTATTCATAGATTTAGAGCTCACACTGTTATAATTGCAACAGGTGGTTATGGAAAAGTATATTATTCTGCAACATCAGCCCATACTTGTACGGGTGATGGTAATGCGATGGTATTAAGAGCAGGTTTACCATTGCAAGATATGGAATTTGTGCAGTTTCATCCAACAGGAATTTATGGTCATGGCACATTGATCACAGAGGGCGCAAGAGGTGAAGGAGGATATCTCACTAATTCTAAGGGTGAAAGATTTATGGAAAGATATGCCCCTAAAGCAAAAGATTTAGCATCAAGAGATGTTGTGAGTAGATCAATGTCAATTGAGATTAATGAAGGAAGGGGCGTTGGAAAAGATCAAGATCATGTGCATCTTAATTTAAGTCACTTAGATAAGGATATTATTGAAAGTAGGTTGCCTGGTATAACTGATGCTGCAAGATTATTTGCAAATGTAGATGTTACTAAAGAACCGATTCCGGTTGTTCCAACAGTGCATTATAATATGGGTGGAATACCAACAAATTATAAAGCAGAAGTATTAACTATAAATGGTTCAGAAAAAACTGTTCCAGGTTTAATGGCAATAGGTGAAGCAGCGTGTGTTTCAGTTCATGGCGCAAACAGACTTGGTTCAAACTCATTAATTGATTTAGTTGTTTTTGGTAGAGCAGCCGCTAAACGTGCAGCAGAACTAATAAAACCAGGAACTCCACATGAGGAAATCAGTGAAACAGAAACCCAAAAATGCTTAGATCGATTTGATAAGATAAGAAATTCACAAGGTGATATCGGAACAGCTGAACTAAGGTTGTCAATGCAGAAGACTATGCAGTCTAAATGTGCTGTTTTTAGAACTGAAAAAACTCTTAAAGAAGGTGTTAATGAAATAAGAAAAACTTATGACGGGCTAGACTCTTTATCAGTTAAAGATAAATCTTTAATTTTTAACACTGATTTAGTTGAGACTTTAGAATTTGATAATTTAATTAGACAAGCTGTAGTGACAGTTGATTCAGCCTATAACAGAAAAGAAAGTCGAGGAGCACATGCAAGAGAGGACTTTCCAAAAAGAGATGATAATAAATTTATGCAACACACTCTTGCCTGGTGTGACGGAAAAGATACAAAAATTAGTTATAGAGAAGTACACAAATCAACATTAACTAATGAAGTGCAATATTTTCCACCTCAGGAAAGAGTTTATTGATGGCTCAAATAGGTTTACCTGACAACTCTAAAGTAAAGAAAGGTAAATATTTTAAGGATAAAACTGGTTCAAAAAATCTTCGAAAAGTAAATGTTTATAGATGGGACCCGTCCACAGAGGAAAATCCTAGAATTGATACCTACGAAGTTGATATGGATAATTGTCCATCGAAAGTTTTAGATATTTTAAATAAAATTAAAAATGAAATAGATCCAACTTTGGCTTATAGAAGATCTTGTGCTCATGGAGTTTGTGGTTCGTGTGCGATGAATATGGATGGAAAAAATGGCCTTGCCTGTACTACTCCTCACAAAGAAATAAATGGTGATATCAATATCTATCCATTACCACACCTTAAGGTCAAAAAAGATCTAATAGGTGACTTGGATGGTTTATATAAACAATATCAATCAATTGAGCCATGGTTAAAATCAAATTCAAAGTCAGAAACTAAAGAAATTTTTCAATCTAAAGAAGATAGAGCTAAACTAGATGGCGCATATGAATGTATAATGTGTGCGTGTTGTTCAACTTCTTGCCCAAGTTATTGGTGGAATGGTGATAAATATCTAGGACCAGCAGTACTTTTACAAGCCTATCGATGGATCATAGATAGTAGAGATGAAGAGAGAAATTCAAGATTAAAAAGGTGGCAGATGAACTTAAACTTTATAGGTGTCACACAATTTTAAACTGTACTAGCGCTTGTCCAAAAGGTTTGAATCCTGCAAAAGCAATTGCTGAAATAAAAAAAATGTTAGCAACAGCTAATATTTAAACAATAGACTAATAACAATTTTTAATCTAAAAGGTCCTATTCATGAAATTAATTGAACATTTTGTAGGTGGAAAAATAATTCCCGGAACATCAGATAAAAAGGGTAAAGTTTTTAATCCAGCAACTGGTGATCAAGAAAAAGAAGTAAGAATCGCATCTAAAAAAGATTTGGATAGTGCGGTAGAAGTAGCAAATAAAGCTTTTCAAGAATGGTCAGTAAAACCTTCTTTAGTGAGAGCTAGAGTCATGTTTAAATTCAAGGAACTTATTGAAAAAAATTCAGATGAACTCACACAACTAATTGTGAATGAACATGGAAAGGTTTATGAGGATGCAAAAGGTTCACTAACTCGGGGCTTAGAAGTTGTTGAATTTGCTTGTGGTATTCCTCATTTGCTGAAAGGTGAATTTTCAGAAAATGTTGGTACAAATGTTGATAGCTGGTCTATGCGACAGCCATTAGGTGTAGTTGCGGGTATTACACCTTTTAATTTTCCGGCAATGGTACCGATGTGGATGTTTCCAATTGCAATTGCTTGTGGAAATACTTTTATATTGAAGCCATCTGAAAAAGATCCCTCTTGTTCCATTAAATTAGCTGAACTTTTAAAAGAAGCAGGTTTACCGGATGGCGTTTTTAACGTGATCAATGGAGATAAAGAAGCTGTCGATGCAATTTTAACAAACCCAGATATAAAGGCAGTTAGTTTTGTTGGTTCTACTCCAATTGCAAAATATATTTATGAAAATTCAGCCAAGAATGAAAAAAGAGTTCAAGCTTTGGGAGGTGCTAAAAATCATTTGGTAGTGATGCCTGATTGTGATTTAGATGGTGCAGTGAATGGCTTAATGGGAGCTGCATATGGGTCTGCAGGAGAAAGATGTATGGCACAATCAGTTGCAGTAGCAGTTGGAGATATAGGTGATGAACTTGTTTCAAGACTTTCAAAAAAAGCAGAAGCCTTAAAAGTAGGACCAGGAATGGATAAAAATTCTGAAATGGGCCCTTTAGTAACAAAAGAGCATTTAGAAAAAGTAAGAGGATATGTAGACTTAGGAGTAAAAGAGGGAGCTAAGCTTGTTGTAGATGGAAGAAGCCTAAAATTACAAGGATATGAAAATGGTTTTTATATTGGTGGCTGTTTATTCGATCATGTTAAAAAAGAAATGAGGATTTATAAAGAGGAAATATTTGGACCAGTGTTATCTGTAGTTCGAGTAAAAACTTTTGAGGATGCAGCAAAGTTAATAAATGATCATGAATATGGAAATGGGGTGAGCATTTACACAAGAGATGGAGATGCTGGAAGAACTTTTGCGAGCAAGATTCAAGTTGGAATGGTAGGCATTAATGTACCAATTCCTGTACCAATGGCCTTTCACAGTTTTGGTGGATGGAAAAGATCTTTATTTGGAGACAGTGCAATGCATGGTATGGAGGGTATAAAATTTTATACAAAATTAAAAACAATAACTTCAAGATGGCCTTCAGGCATCAGGTCAAATGCAGAATTTGTGATGCCTACGATGAAATAAAAAAAATGACAAAAAAAAATAGTAAAATATCATTAATTGGTGCAGGCCAAATTGGAGGAACATTAGCTCACTTAATAGGAACAAAAGAATTGGTTGATGAAGTAGTTTTATTCGATGTAGCAAGTGGAATTGCCAAAGGAAAAGCTTTGGATATTGCCCAGTCCTCATCTGTAGATGGATTTAATGTGAAATTTTCTGGAACTGATAATTACAAAGATATTGAGGGATCAGATGTAGTAATAATTACTGCTGGAGTTCCGAGAAAACCTGGTATGAGTAGAGACGATTTATTAGGTATTAATTTAAAGATAATTAAACAAGTTGCAAATGGAGTAAAAGAAAATGCTCCTGATGCCTTTGTAATTTGTATAACTAATCCACTTGATGTAATGGTAATGGCATTCCAAAAATTTTCGGGTTTACCATCTAACAAAGTTGTTGGAATGGCTGGTATTTTAGATAGTTCGAGATTCAAATTATTTTTATCTTTAGAATTTGATGTACCAGTAAAAGAGATAGATGCGATGGTTATGGGAGGACATGGAGATACAATGGTTCCTCTTCCAAGATTTACCAAAGTATCTGGAAAACCTTTATTAGATTTGGTTAATGATGGAAAAATTTCAAAAGAAAGATTAGAAGAAATAAATCAACGAACTCGAGATGGTGGAGCTGAAATAGTAAAATTTTTAGAAAAAGGTTCTGCCTTTTATGCACCTGCAGCCTCGGGAATTGAAATGGCTAAAGCTTATCTCAATGATGAAAAAAAAATGCTTCCGTGTGCAGCTCAATTAAATGGTGAGTATGGAATAAAAGATATTTATGCTGGTGTGCCAATTATCATTGGAAAAAGTGGAGTTGAAAAAATAGAGGAAATTAACTTAGATGAAAAAGAAAAGTCTGAATTTTTACATTCAGTTGAAGCGGTAAAAAAACTATGGGAAGCGGCTTCTAAAATCGATCCTGATTTAGCTAAAAAATGAATATTCACGAACACCAAGCTAAACAAATCTTAAAAGAGTTTGGTGCAGTTGTCCCAGAGGGAGTTTTTGCGTTTACTGTTAAAGATTTAATTGAAAAATGTAAAAAACTAAAAACTGATAAATATGTCTTAAAAGCACAAATCCATGCAGGTGGAAGAGGGAAAGCAGGAGGAGTAAAAATCTTAAATAATTTAGATGAATTAGAAAAATCGGCCAATGAACTTCTTGGGAAAAAATTAATCACGCATCAAACTGGGCCAGAAGGTCGAGAAGTAAAAAGACTTTATGTTGAAACTTCCTCTAATATAGAGAAAGAATTTTATTTATCATGTTTAATTGATAGAGCCACATCTAAAATTGCATTTATTTCTAGCAATGAGGGAGGGATGGATATTGAAGAAGTAGCAGCAAAATCCCCAGACAAAATTTTGACTAACAAAGTTGATTTTACAGAAGAAATTTCTGATGCAGAGTGTGAAAAGATAATCAAAATTTTCGATCTAGAGGATAGTTCAAAAATGGAGGCTATTTCTTTGATTAAATCTATTTATAAAATGTTTGTTAAAACGGACGCAAATATGGTTGAAGTTAATCCATTGATTTTAACAAAAGAAAAAAAGATTGTTTGTCTAGATGCAAAAATTAATTTTGACAGCAATGCTTTATTTAGACATCCAGAGATTTTAAATCTTAGAGATCTAAATGAGGAAGACCCTATAGAGATTGAAGCTAGTAAACACGATTTAGCTTATATAAAATTAGATGGAAGTATTGGTTGTATGGTAAATGGAGCTGGTTTAGCAATGGCTACAATGGATATAATAAAGTTATACGGAGAAGAGCCAGCGAATTTTCTAGATGTTGGTGGAGGAGCGTCAAAGGAGAAAGTTTCTGCAGCCTTTAAAATAATTTTATCAGATAAAAATGTTAAAGGTATTTTAATCAATATTTTTGGTGGCATTATGAGATGTGATGTTCTTGCTCAAGGTGTAGTTGATGCAGCAAAAGAAATCGATATTAATGTTCCTTTGGTAGTAAGATTAGCTGGTACAAATTTTAAAGAAGGAAAAACTATATTAGACAATTCTGGATTAAAACTTATCTCTGCTGAAAATCTAGATGATGCAGCAAATAAAATTGTTAAGGCTATAAAGTAATGTCAGTTCTTGTAAATAAAGAAACTAGGTTAATTTGTCAGGGTTTCACGGGGTCACATGGAACATTTCACTCTGAGCAAGCAATTAAATACGGAACAAAATTAGTTGGTGGAGTTACTCCTAAAAAAGGAGGACAGAAACATTTAGAATTACCAGTTTTTAACACAGTTAAAGAGGCTAAAAACTCTGAGGGTGCTAACGCCACGATGATATACGTACCAGCAAAATTTGCTGCTGCAGCAATCCTTGAGGCAATAGAAGCATCAATCGAGTTAATTGTTTGCATTACTGAAGGAATCCCAATTCAAGATATGTTGAGAGTCAAACAGAAATTATTAAAATCAAATTCCAGATTAATTGGACCTAATTGTCCAGGAATAATAACTCCTGATGAATGTAAAATTGGTATTATGCCAGGCAATATCCACAAAAAAGGTTCAGTTGGTATTGTCTCTAGATCTGGGACTTTAACCTATGAAGCAGTTGCTCAAACTACTGAAAATGGATTAGGTCAATCCACTTGTATAGGTATTGGTGGAGATCCAATAAATGGCACAAATTTTATTGATTGTTTAGATTTATTTTTAAATGATGATGAAACAGAGTCTATTTTAATGATAGGAGAAATAGGAGGTACAGCTGAAGAAGAAGCAGCAGATTTTATTCAAAATCATAAAATAAAAAAACCAATTGTTGGCTTTATAGCGGGTATAACAGCACCACCAGGTCGTAGGATGGGCCATGCTGGTGCGATCATTTCTGGGGGCAAAGGTGGGGCTAAAGATAAGATTAAAAAGATGGAAGATTGTGGAATAACAATGGCAAATTCTCCCTCCAAAATTGGAAAAACACTGTTCGATAAATTGTCTGATTGAAAAATTTCTTAGTCAGTTTATATTGATTAAACATAATGTCTTCCTCTAAAAATTTAGAATTTAAAAAAACAGCCTTTCTCAATAAATCTAACAGCGCTTTCATCGAAGAAATGTACTTAAAATTTGTAAATAATGATCCTGAATTACCTGATAGCTGGAGAAAATATTTTAAAGAAGTTGGAGATGAAGATGATATAATTGTAAATGAAATCAATGGTCCTTCGTGGAGTCCTTCTAAGAAAGTTTCAATAAATAAAAAGGAAAATTTTGAAAGTCAAATCACAGAACAAAATAATGATGATATAATTAAATCAAACACAAATTCAATTAAAGCCGTTGCGATGATCAGATCATATAGACAAAGAGGTCATCTAATTGCAAAGCTTGATCCATTAGGATTGTTAAAATCAGATTATTTAGAGGAACTTCATCCAGAGTCTTATGGATTTAAAAAAGAAGATTATCAAAAAAAAATTTTTTTAGACAATGTCACTAATAAGCAATACTCAAATATTAATGACATATTAAAATTCTTAAAGGATAAGTATTGCGGTTCTTTAGGTTATGAATATATGCATATTTCAAATCCCACTGAAAGAAAATGGTTTAGAGATCGTGTTGAAAAGGCAGATGATTTTAATTTTACACAAAATGGTAAAGAGGCAATTCTTAACAAACTGATTCAAGCTGAGGGTTTTGAAAAATTTCTTCATACAAAATATGTTGGGACTAAAAGATTTGGTCTTGATGGCGGTGAAAGCTTAATTCCTGCGCTTGAACAAATAATTAAAATTGGTGGTCAGTCAAATGTTAAAGAGGTTAAAATTGGGATGTCTCATAGAGGTCGACTAAATGTATTAGCTAATGTTCTTCAAAAATCTTACAAAAGAATATTTAATGAGTTTGCAGGAGAAATAAGTTCAAAGTCTAAAGATGATACTGGAGATGTTAAATATCATTTAGGTGCTTCATCTAATAGAGAGTTTGATGGAAATTCAGTTCATGTGAGTTTGACAGATAATCCTTCACATTTAGAGGCAGTCAATCCAGTCGTTTTAGGTCAAACTAGAGCAAAACAATTTTTTCATAAAGATAAAGAGAGAAAAAAAGTAATTCCGATTCTTATTCATGGAGATGCAGCCTTCGCTGGACAAGGAGTGGTAGCTGAATGTTTTGCAATGTCTGGTCTTCCAGGACATAATACAGGCGGCACAATTCATATTATAGTAAATAACCAAATAGGTTTTACAACAAGCCCAAGATTTGCAAGATCTTCGCCATATCCTTCTGATATAGCAAAAATGGTTGAGGCACCGATTATTCATGTGAATGGTGATGATCCAGAGGCGGTTGTTTATGCAGCAAGAATTGCAACAGACTTTAGATTAAAATTTAATAGAGACGTTGTCATTGATTTGATTTGTTATAGAAGATTTGGACATAATGAGGGAGACGAACCTTCATTCACTCAGCCTTTAATGTATAAAAAGATAAGATCTCATCCCTCAACCATCAAAGTTTATGGTGAAAAACTGGTAAGCGAAGGATCAATTACAAATGATTATTTAAATAATTCCATTAAAAAATTTAAGGATTTATTAGATGACCAATTTAAAAATGCAAAAAATTATAAACCAAAAATAGAGTGGTTTGAGGGAACATGGTCAAGATATAGACCAGAGCGAGGAAAAGACAAAAGAGGAGTTACAGGCTCTGACACTAAAAAATTAAGAAATATTTCTGATAAAATAAATACAATACCGACTGAAATAAACATTCACAAAACAATTACAAAAATTTTAGAAAATCGTAAAGTTTCAGTTTCTAATGGTAAAGGCATAGATTGGTCTACTGCGGAGTCGTTAGCTTTTGGTTCATTATTGGAGGAAGGTTATCCAGTAAGACTTGTAGGTCAAGATTCAGGAAGAGGGACATTTAGTCAAAGACATTCTGTTTTAAGAAATCAAATAGATAATTCGAGATATATCCCTTTAAATAATATTTCTAATAAACAAAAAAATTTTGAAATTGTAGATAGTTTTTTATCTGAATTAGCTGTTCTAGGATTTGAATATGGATATAGTTTGGTGGAACCTAATACACTTACTATCTGGGAGGCTCAATTTGGAGATTTTGCTAATGGTGCGCAAGTAGTTATTGATCAATTCATAGCTTCTGGTGAACGAAAATGGTCAAGAGCCTCTGGTTTAGTAATGTTGTTACCACATGGATATGAGGGTCAAGGACCTGAACATTCATCAGCTAGGTTAGAAAGGTTTTTACAATTATGTTCAAATGATAATATGCAAGTCATGAATTGCACAACTCCTGCAAATTATTTCCATGCTTTAAGGAGACAAATGCATAGAGACTTTAGAAAACCATTAATTATTATGACACCTAAATCTTTATTACGTCATAAACATTGTGTTTCTAATTTGGATGATTTTAGTAAAAAAAATTCATTTCATAGAGTTTTATGGGATCATGCTATTGATCCAAAAGTAAAAGGATTTATTAAACTAAAAAAACCGAAAAAAATTGAAAAAGTGATTCTTTGTTCTGGAAAAGTTTACTTTGATTTACTTGAAGCAAGAGAAAAAATAAAAAGAAACAACGTAGTGTTATATAGGATTGAACAACTCTACCCTTTTCCTGCAAAAGCACTTGCTAATGAGCTCAAACCATATGCAAAAAATGCAAAATTTTATTGGTGTCAAGAAGAACCTAAAAATATGGGTGCTTGGTTTTCAGTCAGAGATTATATCCAATGGACATTAGATAATATAAAGGCTAAAAATAATATAATTTCTTATATTGGAAGAAGTCCAGATGCATCACCTGCAACAGGATATGCCAAGAGACATGTTTCTCAACAACAAGAAATTATAAAGAAAGTTTTTGAATAAATATTGATGAGTGAAAAGATATTAGTTCCAGTTCTTGGGGAAAGTATCACAGAGGCTACTGTCTCTAAGTGGTTAAAAAATGAAGGTGACCCTGTTGAAGCTGATGAACCACTTGTTGAACTAGAAACTGACAAAGTAAATTTAGAGGTTCCTTCTCCAGTATCTGGTGTTCTTACAAAAATAAATTCAAAAAATGGATCGGTCGTTGAAGTTGGTGCTGATTTAGGATCAGTCTCCGAGAGTGAGACTAAATCTAAAGAAAATCAGGAAATTAAAAAGATACAACCCACTGTAAAAGTTGATAAGGAAAATTTGATAGATGAAGATAATAAAGATGAGGAGATGGAAGTTTTTCAAGATAATGTTGAAGAGGAGAAACCATTAGTTCTTACTAAAGAGGTAGAACCTTCAAAAGTAGAAGCTGAAATAAAAATCGATGAAACTTTGTCCCCAGCAGTAAGAAAAATCGTGACTGAAAATAAAATAGATATCAGTTCTGTCAAAGGTTCAGGAAAAGATGGCAGAGTTTTAAAAGGTGATCTAATAAATTTAATGGGCGTCAATCCTCCTCCATCTGAAAGAAAAATAAAATATGGTCAAGAAGAAAGAATTAAAATGACCAGGTTAAGACAAACCATTGCTAAAAGATTAAAACAAGCACAGGATAATGCAGCTCTACTGACAACATTTAATGAAGTTGATATGTCAAATGTAATGATGATGAGAAAAGAAAATCAAGATGATTTTCAAAATCGCTATGGTGTAAAATTAGGTTTTATGTCTTTTTTTGTTAAAGCAAGCATAGTAGCATTAAAAAATTTCCCAGCGATAAACGCTGAAATTGAAGGTGATACAATTGTTTATAAAAATTATTATAATATTAGTTTTGCAGTTGGCACCGAAAAAGGATTGGTCGTTCCAGTCCTAAAAAATGCAGATGAATTATCTTTTGCAGATATTGAAAAAAATATTAAAGAAATATCTGAAAAAGCAAAAAATGGAAAACTGACAATTGAAGATCTTCAAGGGGGAACTTTCACCATCAGTAATGGCGGTGTTTATGGTTCAATGCTTTCAACCCCTATTCTTAATCTTCCACAATCAGGTGTCTTAGGTATGCACAATATAGTTGATAGACCTATCGTAGTTGATGGAGAAATTAAGATCAGACCTATAATGTACTTAGCGTTATCATACGACCATAGAATTGTTGATGGTAAAGAGTCTGTTTCTTTTTTAAAAATGATAAAAGAAAATTTAGAGGAACCAAGAAGGCTATTTTTAGATATTTAAATGACAGATAAATTTCAAGCAGTAGTAATTGGCGGAGGACCTGGAGGTTATGTTTGTGCAATAAGATTGGCACAATTAGGCCTTAAAACTGCATGTATAGAGTCTAGGGGTTCACTGGGTGGTACTTGTTTGAATGTTGGATGCATACCTTCTAAAAGTTTATTAAATTTATCTGAGGAGTTTCATAACGCACAAAGTCTATCAAATAAAGGAATTGAAATTGGTGAGGTAAAATTAAACTTGTCAAAAATGATGAAGAATAAGGATAAAGCAGTTACGATTTTGACCAAAGGAGTAGAATTCCTTCTTAAAAAAAATAAAGTCACATATTTTAAAGGCACTGGAAGTTTCAAATCTAAAAATGATATTGTAATCAAAGATAACAATAGTAAAGAGACAATTATACAAACTGAAAATACTATAATTGCAACTGGTTCAGTTCCAGTATCATTACCAGGCATTGAAATTGATGAAAAAGTAATTGTTTCATCCACTGGAGCACTTAAGTTAGAACAAGTCCCCAAAAAAATGGTTGTGGTTGGTGGAGGATACATAGGTTTAGAGATGGGGTCTGTATGGTCTAGACTTGGTTCAGAAGTTCATGTAGTTGAGTTTTTAGATCATATTACACCAGGTATGGATAAAGAGATTTCTAGTGAGTTTATGAAAATTTTAAAAAAACAAGGTATCAATTTTCATATGCAGCATAAAGTAGAGAAAATTAAAAAGAATAACAATAATGCTATTGTTTCAACTTTAAACGAAAATGGTACCAAAAAAGATTTTGAATGTGATGTAGTATTAATATCTGTTGGTCGAAAGCCAAATACAGAGGGACTAAATCTTCAAAAAATTGGTGTGGAATTAGATGAAAAAAAGAGAGTAAAAACAGACAAAAATTTTAAAACTAATCAAAATAATATTTATGCGATAGGAGATGTAATAAGTGGTCCCATGTTAGCTCACAAAGCCGAGGATGAGGGAATTGCAGTTGCAGAAAATATAGCAGGTCAATCAGGTCATGTTAATTATGACACTATTCCTGGTGTGATTTATACAAGTCCTGAAGTTGCCTCTATTGGAAAAACAGAAGAACAATTAAAAGATCTTAAAATTAATTATAAAATTGGAAAATTTTCATTTATGGCAAACTCAAGAGCAAAAGCCATTGATGATACAGAGGGTTTTGTAAAAATTCTTGCTGATGAAAAAACTGACAAAGTACTTGGAGCACACTTAATAGGTCCTCACGCTGGTGAATTAATTGCTGAGATTGGAGTTGCGATGGAGTTTGGAGCAAGTTCAGAAGATATAGCGCGTACATGTCATGCTCATCCAACATTCTCTGAAGCCGTTAAAGAGGCAGCTTTATCAGTAGAAAAAAGGGCTATACATTCTTAGAAAAGATAGCACCTGCTTCAGATGTTAGGATTTAAAAAGTAAAAAAATGTTTGGAAATTCAAAAAAATTTAAATGTCAAAGCTAATAAGTATAATTGTAAATTGTTATAATGGTGAAAAATATCTTAAACAAACATTAGAGAGTATTCAAAAACAAAATTATACCAATTGGGAGTTAATTTTCTGGGATAACCAATCTACTGATAATAGCAAATCAATATTTGATAGTTTTAATGAACCAAGATTTAAATATTTTTATTCTGAAAAATTTACGTCACTTTACGAAGCGAGAAATTTAGCCTGTAGAAAATGTAATGGAGAGTTTATTGCTTTCTTAGATTGCGACGATTGGTGGTATGACGATTTTCTCTCAGAAAGAGAAAGTTTTTTTTTAAATAAGCAATTTAAATTTTCATATTCCAAATTTCACTATTTTTTTCAAAAAAGTGATAAATTTAAAATTAATTATGAAAACAAGTTACCCAATGGAAAAATATACGATTTTTTATCTAAAAATTATCAGGTAGCAATTAGTGGTCTAATAGTAAGTAAAGATTTACTTAAAAAGATAAATTTTTTTAACAAAGAATTTAATATTATTGGTGATTATGATGCGGTAATGAAAATATCCAAAATAGAGGAAGCGCATGTAATACAAAAACCATTATTATCTATTCGAATACATGGAGAGAATTTTAGTGATAGACATCGAAAAATGAGTTTTAAAGAGTTTAAGAAGTGGTATTTTTTTCAAGAAAGAGACAGTTTTTTTAATAAAAATAAGTTTTCTTTTCAAAAAAAACTTTTGCATTTATTTATTGTGAGCATAACACCCAAATTTTTGAAAGATTTGTTAAAAAAGAAATAGATGAATTTTAATATAAGGTTTGTTCATAATTGATAATAATTGAATAAGATTAGGTAATAAATAAAAAAACTTTATAGATTGTTATATACTAGGGTATGAAGTTTCCGATTCTTATACCAAATATATTTAATTATCCTTTTACCTACGAGAGTAAATTAAATTTGAAAATTGGTGATTTTGTTGAAGTCCCTTTTGGAAAATCAAAAAAAATAGGCGTTGTGTGGGATTATTTTGAAAACGATAACAATAAAAATTATAAAACGAAAAAAATAATTAGAAAATTAGAAATTCCACAATTAAAAAAGAAAACATTAGATTTTTTAAACTGGTTTTCTGAATATAACATTGTACCAAAAGGAATGGCGCTCAAATTAGCCCTACTAAGTGGAAAACCAGTAGCAATATTAGATAAGAAGTTTTATGATGAGTTCTCTTTTAAGTTAAACAAAAATTCTTTTCAATTAAATTCAGAACAAAAAAAGTCTCTTGCAGAAATAAATGATATGAACAAAAAATTCAATGTTCATGTTTTACAAGGAACAACTGGCTCAGGTAAAACCATTGTCTACTTTGAAGCTTTAAAGCATATCTTGCAAAAAGGTTATCAAGGATTAATAATGTTGCCAGAGATTGGTTTGACCAATCAATTTGAAAAAAAATTTTTTGAATTTTTTGGTTTCAAAGCAGCAATTTGGCATTCTGGTATATCAAAAAAAAATAAAGAAATTATTTGGAGTGGCTTAACGAATGGAAAAATTAGTGTTGTCATTGGAGCTAGATCATCTTTATTTTTACCATTTAAAAATTTAGGATTAATAATAGTTGATGAAGAGCATGATCAATCTTACAAACAAGATGAAGGGATAATATTTAATGCTCGAGATATGGCTATCTCTAGAGCATCATTTGAAAATATTCCAATAAATTTAATCACTTCTGTTCCATCAATAGAAACATACGAAAATATAAGGAAAAAAAAGTACACCTCTTCAAAACTTGTTAGAAGATATCAAAATGCTTCTTTACCCAATTATGAAATAATTAATTTGAATAACGTTAAAATGGATAAACAATCCTGGCTTTCTAATGAGATAATTCAAAAAGTAAATTTCCACCTAAATAAGAATGATCAAGTTTTATTTTTTCTAAATAGAAGAGGATTTTCCCCAAGTGTTTTGTGTAAAAAATGTTTCAATAATTTTCCATGTCCAAATTGCTCAATAAATTTAGTTTATCACAAAAATAAAAATAATTTGTTATGCCATTATTGTGGATTTAAAAGTTTTTTGAATAGAGAATGTTCTAAAGAAGGATTTTGTGATTTTATATTTTGTGGACCTGGTGTGGAAAGAATCTCAGAGGAAATAAAAAAAAGTTTTCCATCGAAAAAAATTGAAATTTTTTCGAGTGATACAATGAATAAAAAAAGTTCAAAAGAAAAATTAGAAAAAATAATGAATAATGAAATAGAAATTATAGTTGGAACACAATTAATTTCCAAAGGTTTTCATTTTCCAAATTTGAATTGTATTGTTGTAGTTGATATCGATTTATCACTAATGGGCCACGACTTGAGAAGTGCAGAGAAAAATTTACAATTATATCATCAATTATCAGGTAGAGCTGGAAGAACAGGAAGTCCGTCTACTATTTATTTTCAAACTTATAATTTTAATACAAAATTGATTGATGATATTACAAATAAAAATCCAGAAATTTTTCTTGATAAAGAAATAGAAATTAGAAAAAAAAATAATTTACCTCCATTTCAAAGGTTTATCTCTTTGATTTTGACAGGTAATAAGGAAAATGAATTAGAAAAAGAAGCTTTGAAATTCAAACTATTTATCTCTAATAATATTAATGGAAAAATTTTAGGTCCAGTAAGTGCTCCTATTTTTAAATTAAAGAGCAAATATCGTATGCGATTACTTATAAGAGGTGCTAAAACTCTTCAATTACAAAATAGTTTAGCATCAATAATTCCAAAATATAAATTTGCCTCAGGAATAAAACTTTCAGTTGATGTTGATCCAATTAGCTTTAATTAACGCTTAAAAAAACTAATTTTTAGCTAATGTGTTACTTGAAGACTATAAAGGCATGTGCTAATTAAATCGTGATTTTAAATTAATCATATTCATTTGAAGGGTAAAAATTGAGTAAAAATAAAGGATTTTCAGATACTTCAGCTAATAGATATTCTTTAGCTTTGTATGAGTTAGCGAAAGATACTAACTCATTGGTTAATGTAGAAATAAATGCAAAAGCTTTTTTAAATTTAATTTCAAATAATAAAGATTTTAAAAATTTTATAAAGGATCCTACATTAAACAGAGAAGTTTTGACCAATGTAATTAACAAAATTTCAGAAGACTTTAAATTAGAGATCCTTTTTAAAAATTTTGTAAATTTTTTAGTTTTAAAAAGAAGATTTTTTTATCTAGAACAAATTTTAAAAACATTTATTGAAATATGTTCGGAAAAAAGAGGCGAATTAAAAGCAGAAATTAAATCTGCAAAATCACTTAATCAAGATGAGATTAAAAAAATTACAGATGAATTGTCAAATAATTTTAAATCTCAAATAAAATTAAACTACATGCAAGATGAAAGTTTAATTGGAGGTTTGGTCGTTAAAGTGGGAAGTACAATGATCGATACTTCTATAAAAAGTAAATTACAACAAATAGAAAATAAAATGATAGAGGCATAAATGGAAATAAATCCTTCAGAGGTTACAAAAATATTAAAAGAACAAATTAAAAATTTTGGTGAAAAAGCAGAAATTTCTGAAGTTGGACAGGTTTTGTCTGTAGGTGATGGTATAGCAAGAATTTATGGCCTTGATAATGTTCAAGCAGGAGAAATGGTAGAATTTTCTGATGGATCAAAAGGAATGGCTTTAAATCTAGAAAGTGAAAATGTTGGAGTTGTAATCTTTGGTGACGACCGGAATATTAAAGAAGGTGATGTTGTAAAAAGAACTGGAAGTATTGTAGATACTCCTGTTGGAAAAGAGTTACTAGGTAGAGTAGTAGATGGTTTAGGAAATCCAATTGATGGGAAAGGTGCTTTGGACAAAAGTATTAAAAAAAGTAGAGTTGAAGTTAAGGCACCAGGAATAATTCCGAGACAATCTGTTAGCGAACCAATGCAGACAGGTCTAAAATCAATTGATAGTCTTGTACCAATTGGAAGAGGTCAGCGTGAGTTAATAATTGGAGATCGTCAGACAGGTAAAACTGCTGTAGCAGTTGATACAATTATCAATCAAAAAAAAATTAACGAGTCAGGTGACGAAAAACAAAAACTTTATTGTATTTATGTTGCAGTCGGTCAAAAACGTTCAACTGTTAGACAAATTCAAAAAACTTTAGAAGAAGCTGGAGCAATGGAATATACAACTATAGTTGCAGCAACAGCATCAGACTCAGCTCCGCTTCAATTTTTAGCTCCTTACACTGGATGTGCAATGGGAGAATATTTCAGAGATAATGGAATGCATGCACTGATTATTTATGATGATTTATCTAAGCAAGCAGTCGCTTATCGACAAATGTCACTGATCTTAAGAAGACCACCAGGCAGAGAAGCATACCCAGGCGATGTATTTTATCTTCATAGTAGATTACTGGAAAGGGCTGCTAAATTAAGTGATGAACACGGCGGAGGTTCATTAACAGCTCTTCCGATCATTGAAACTCAAGGTGGGGACGTTTCTGCTTACATTCCAACTAATGTAATTTCAATTACTGATGGACAAATTTTTTTAGAAACTGAGTTATTTAACCAGGGTATAAGACCAGCAATTAATGTTGGGCTCTCTGTTTCTAGGGTTGGATCAGCAGCGCAAACAAAAGCTATGAAAAAAGTATCAGGATCAATGAAACTTGAATTAGCACAATATAGAGAAATGGCAGCTTTTGCTCAATTTGGATCAGATTTAGATGCCTCAACTCAACAGCTTTTAAATAGAGGATCAAAGTTAACTGAGTTATTAAAACAGAAACAATACTCACCGATGACAGTTGCTGAACAGGTGATATCTGTATTTTGTGGAGTAAAAGGATATTTGGATGATATTGACTTAAAAGATATTGCTGAATTTGAAAACAAGATCATTGAGAGATGTAAATCTGATAAACCAGAATTAATCGAGTCTATTCAGAGCTCAGGTAAATTAGAAGAGACAACAGAAAAAAGCTTAATTGATGTAATTACTAATCTTAAGAAAAACTTTAAATCTTGATTTATTTATGGCTAGTTTAGACGATCTGAAAAAAAGAATAACAAGTGTAAAATCTACACAAAAAATTACAAAAGCTATGAAAATGGTTGCTGCAGCTAAACTAAAAAGAGCTCAAGATAGCGCAGAAAAAGGAAGGCCATATTCTGAAAAAATGAATAATATAATTTTGAATTTATCTAGTGGTATCTCAGATAAAGAAACAGCTCCAAAATTACTATCTGGCTCAGGTAAAGAACAAATTCATCTTTGTGTTGTTATGACGTCAGACAGAGGTTTATGTGGAGGTTTTAATGCTAATATAATTAAAAAAGCTAAAAGTTATTTTACTAAATTGAATAAAGAGGGTAAGGAATTAAAGATTATTACTGTTGGTTCTAAAGGTAACGATCAATTAAAAAGAGTTTATGGGAATAAAATTATTGATAACATTTCTTTTAAAAATTCAAAAAACGCAAATTACTTTGATGCAGAAAAAGTTGGAAAAATTATAATTGAAAAGTTTCAAAAAGAAGAGTTTGATATTTGTACCATTTTTTATAATCAATTTAAAAATGTAATAACCCAAATACCTCAGGCTCAACAAATCATCCCGTTAAATACAAAAAGTGATGATCAAAGCAATTCAGAAGATAACTATGAATTTGAACCAGACGAGGATGAAATTTTAAGTAATTTATTACCAAAAAATATTTCGACTCAAATATTTAAAGCGATGTTAGAAAATTCAGCTAGCGAACAGGGTGCAAGAATGAGTGCAATGGATAACGCAACTCGAAACGCGGGTGAAATGGTTGACAAACTTACTATTGAATACAATAGAAGTCGTCAGGCAGCAATTACAAAAGAACTAATAGAGATAATATCAGGAGCGGAAAGTTTATAATTATGAGCAAAGGAATAATAACACAAGTTATAGGAGCAGTTGTTGATGTAAAGTTTGAGGGTAATTTACCAGAAATATTAACAGCTTTAGAATGTAAAAATGGCAATAATAGATTAGTACTTGAAGTAGCACAACACTTAGGTGAGTCGACTGCAAGAACTATTGCGATGGATGCTACTGAGGGATTAAAAAGAGGTGATGAGGTAATAAATACGAATGCTCCAATTAAAGTGCCGGTAGGACCTGAAACTTTAGGAAGAATTATAAATGTTGTTGGGGAGCCTATAGACGAAAGAGGAGAGGTAAAAACAAAAGAAAATTGGCCAATCCATAGACCAGCTCCAGAATTTAACGATCAGTCAACAGAGACAGAAATACTTGTAACTGGTATCAAAGTTATTGATCTTTTAGCTCCATATGCAAAAGGAGGAAAGATAGGTTTGTTTGGTGGTGCGGGTGTTGGAAAAACTGTTTTAATTATGGAATTGATCAACAATGTTGCCAAAGCTCATGGTGGCTTTTCGGTTTTTGCTGGTGTAGGTGAAAGAACTAGAGAAGGAAATGATCTTTATCATGAAATGATGGAATCAGGGGTAATAAAATCTGAGGGTCCTGGATCTAAAGCTGCTTTAGTTTATGGACAAATGAATGAACCTCCAGGAGCAAGAGCAAGAGTGGCGCTAACAGGATTAACTGTAGCAGAATATTTTAGAGATCAAGAAGGACAAGATGTTCTTTTTTTCGTTGATAATATATTTAGGTTTACTCAAGCAGGTTCAGAGGTATCAGCATTACTAGGAAGAATACCATCTGCAGTGGGATATCAGCCAACATTAGCAACTGATATGGGAAATTTACAAGAGAGAATTACAACCACTAACAAAGGCTCAATTACATCAGTACAGGCAATTTATGTACCTGCTGATGATTTGACTGATCCCGCGCCAGCAACTTCATTTGCTCATTTAGATGCAACAACTGTACTTTCTAGACAAATAGCTGAAATAGGTATTTATCCTGCAGTTGACCCATTAGACTCAACTTCAAGAATTCTTGATCCTAGAATTGTTGGTGATGAGCATTATCGAGTAGCTCGTGAAGTGCAAAAAATATTACAAACATATAAATCATTGCAAGATATTATAGCTATCTTAGGTATGGATGAATTATCAGAGGAAGATAAACTAGTCGTAGCAAGAGCTAGAAAAATTCAAAGGTTTTTATCTCAACCTTTCTTTGTGGCTGAGGTTTTTACAGGATCACCTGGAAAACTAGTTGATTTAGAGTCCACAATTAAGGGTTTTGATGCAATATGCAAAGGTGAGTACGATCATCTTCCAGAGGCAGCATTTTATATGGTTGGAACCATTGAGGAAGCCATCGAGAAAGCTGAAAAAATGTCTAAAGATGCAGCAGCTTAATGAGTGATGAATTTAAAATTGAAATAGTTAATCCAGAGAAATCCTTCTTATCAAAAGAGGATGTCAATGAGGTAGTTGTTCCTGCATTTGAAGGAGAAATGGGGATATTAAAAGATCATATTTCTATAATTTCATTTTTAAAACCAGGTATTGTTACCATTCAAGCAAAATCTGGTGAAGAAAAGTATTATGTTGAGGATGGGATTATTGAATTTAAAAATAATACTTTATCCATTTTGACTAGCTACATCTTAAATCTAAAAGATATTGAGAAAAATAAGTTACAGGAATTATTAAAAAATGCAGAGGAAGAATCTAATAAACCAGAAATTAGTGATCAATTGAAATATTTGGCTGATCAAAAAGTTGAAACTTTAAAATCAATCAATTAATTATCGTTTTTATTTTTTCTTTAAGTTCTTTGTAAACATGATATTTGAAATCCACTACCACTTCAGTTATTTTATCTAATTCAATCCATTTCCATTCTAAAAATTCTGGTTTATTTGTTTTAATATTAATATCTTCATCTTTACCTAGGTATCTCATCAAAAACCATTTTTGTTTTTGTCCCTTATATTTACCTTTCCAAATAATACCCAATAAATTTTTTGGTAGCTCATAGGTAATTGTGCCTTCTATTTCTTTTACAAGTTCTACATTCTTGATACTTGTTTCCTCCTCTAATTCTCTATATGCAGCGGCTAAAAATTCTTCTCCATCATCTACTCCACCCTGTGGCATTTGCCAAAAATTTTTTGGATTATCTATTCGTTTTGCTACAAAAACTTTATTCTCCTTGTTAAGGACAACAATTCCCACTCCACTTCTAAGTGGCAGATTTCTGAATTTTTCTTCCATGTTAGCCTTTGAGAAGTTTAATGGCGTATTCTAACTGATTGTCTGTTTCAGTTTTGATTCTGAAATCATCATTTTCCTCATCAATTTCTATATCTGGAGATACACCAACTTCAGAAATAGATTTTCCAGAAGGAAGATAATATTTAGCTACTGTGAGCCTAATTGCTCCATCATTTTTAAGGGGGATGATAGATTGTACTGACCCTTTACCATAACTATTTTCACCTAATAAAATTGCTCTTTTGTGATCTTTGAGGGCTCCCGCAACTATTTCTGATGCTGAGGCAGATCCATAGTTGATAAGAACAATCAAGACTTTTCCATTTGTAAGGTCACCTTTTTTTGCAAACCATTTTCTATTTTCAGAAGGTTTTCTACTTTTTGTGGACACGATCTCTCCATTATCTAAAAAAAAGTCGGAGATTTTTATTGCTTGAGAAAGTAGTCCGCCAGGATTGTTTCTTAAATCTAAAATGTATGACTTAACATCTTTATTTTTTTCTAATTTTTTAATTTCTCTTTCTATTTGTTTGCCACTATTTTCATTAAACGAGGTTAGTCTTAAATAACCTATATTTTTTTCTAAAATGTCAGCTTTAACGGATTGAATTTGTATAATCTCTCTTACAACATTAAATATTAGAGCTTTTCTCTCCCCACGTCTTCGAATTGTGAGTTCAATTCCTGATCCAACTGGCCCCCTCATTAAATCAACAGCTTCGCTGAGAGATTTGCCCTGAACTTGAACATCATTAATTTTAACAATATAGTCGCCTGCTTTAATCCCTGCTCTAGATGCTGGCGTGTCATCTATGGGAGAAATGACTTTTACAACACCGGACTCCATACTCACCTCAATACCAAGACCCCCAAATTCACCACTAGTCTCAGTCTGCATTTCATTAAATATTTCTGGAGACATGTATGCCGAGTAAGGATCAAGAGATTGTAGAAGGCCATTGATTGCAGAGTCCATACTCTCAGATTGATTAATTTCATCTACATATTCTTTATTGATTTTTTCAAGAACTTCTCCAAATAAATCAATTTTTTTGTAAATATCATTTTCAGCAGAATTCACTTGCTGAAATAGAAAACAAAATAAAAATAATGTTAATACTTTTTTCATTAGATAATTAATTTTTCTTTAGGTATTAGCTCTGACCACATTTTTTCAAGTTCATAAAATTTTCTTTTTTCTGGGTGAAAAATATGAACAATTAAGTCTATACCATCAATTAATTTCCATTCACTACTATCTGCGCCCTCAATTTTTGAATTTTTTATGCCATTATCTTTGAATTTTTCCAAAACTTGCTCGGATAAAGATTGTATGTGCCTAGATGAAGTGCCGCTCGCAATAATCATAAAATCAGCCATAGAACTTTTGTCTTTGAGATCTATGCTTATTATGTCTTGAGCCTTGTTAATATCCAATGTTTTGATGATAGAATTTTTAAGATCTGTAATTTTATCCATTAATTAATTTTAGACTATCAAATTTTCCTTAATTGAGAAGACGAAATATTGACTTTATTAAAATAAACAAATTTAAATTTCTCACTTTTAAGGGTTTTATATGTCTTAGAATTTAATGATTTTTTCTTATATCCATATCTATCAAAAACTAAGATATTACATTTTTCTGAGATCTGTTTCCATTTATGCCATTTATGGAAATTAACTAAATTATCTGCACCCATTAAGAAGAAAATTTCATTTTTTTTATTTTTGTTGAAGTAATTTATTAGGTTTATTGTTTTATTTGATTTAATTTTATTTTCATAAAATTTGACCTCAATAAATTTATTTTTTTTAATGATCTTTTTACACCCTTTAATTCTAGATTGCAGGCTTAAAGAACTTTTTATTTTAAAAGGATTTTTTTTTGTTATGGCCCATATAATCTTTTCAAGTTTAAATCTTTTTACTGCTTCTTTAGATATAGCTAGATGACCATTGTGAGCAGGATCAAATGAACCACCTAAAATTCCAATTCTTTTTTTTTTCAAATTCAAATTACTTCCTTACTTGGCCTTTGCTGAAGACTTGATATTTATAGGAAATAAGTTGATTAAGTCCTACGGGACCTCTAGGTGGAAGTGTGTTGGTTGAGATTCCCACCTCGCCACCAAACCCAAATTCACCTCCATCTGCAAATTGTGTTGAAGTATTGTGCATAGCAATTGAACTTTTTACCTCATTTAAAAATTTTTTTGCTGCTTTTTTGTTTTGAGTAATAATACAATCCGTATGCATGGTTCCGTATTTGTTAATATGCGCTATAGCCTCATCTATATTTTTTACTGATTTCACAGATACAACAGGTGATAAATATTCTTTTGACCAATCTTTTATCGAAGCTTTCTGAATTTTTTTATCATAAAGTTTTCTTATCTTATTATCACCAATAATTTTACATCCATTTTCTTCTAAATTTTTTAAAATTTCATTTCCAAATTTCTTAATTATTTTTTCGTGTAAAAGAATTGTTTCGGTTGCTCCACATATTGCGGTATTCCTCATTTTAGCATTTTGAACTACTTTATTCGCAATCTTAGGATTTGCATTTTTATCTACATAAGAATGACAAACACCTTCCAAATGACCAATTGTTGGAACAGATGATAAATGCTGTACTTTTTTAACTAAACTTTTCCCACCTCTTGGAATTATTACATCAATAAAATTACTCATTTTTTGTAGAAGAAAATCAACAACACTTCTTTTTTTGAGTTTTAAAAACTGAACAAAATTTTCATCAACGTTATTTTTCTTTAGTGATTTTCTAAAGAATTTTGCGAGAACAAGATTAGAATAATAAGCTTCAGATCCACCTTTTAAAATGACGGCATTTCCAGACTTAAAACATAACGATGCAACATCTGCTGTAACATTGGGTCTACTTTCGTATATAACGCCAATTACACCAATAGGTATAGATACTTTTGATATTACTAAACCATTTGGCCTTTTCCATTTTTCTAAAATGACATTTGTAGGATCCCTTAAACTAATAATTTTTTTTATAGAATTGGTTATCGCAACTATTTTTTTGTCATTTAACATTAATCTTTGGATTAAATTATTTTTAATACCTTTTTTGGAGGCATTCTTAATATCTTTTTTATTTTCATTAATTATTAATTTTTTGTTTTTTAAGATTAGAAGACGATAATCTTTTAGAACTTTGTTCTTTTTTTTTGTGCTTAAACTATTATTAATAGCTTTTTTTGATTTTTTTCCGATATCAGTTAGTAGCTTTTGCATTAAACCTCGACCATATCATCTTTATGAACAACTTCAGATTTTGTTATGTATCCAAGTTTTTTTTCAATCTCATTTGAGTGACAACCCATTATCTTATTTATTTCTTCAGAAGAAAAAGAGCTTAGACCTCTCGCAAATTCTTTGTTTTTAGTATCTAGAATCTTTATATGATCACCTTTGTTAAATTTCCCTGATAAATTAATTATCCCTGCTGCCAATAAACTTTTACCACCAACTAATGCTTTTTTAGCACCATCATCTATGACAAGAGTCCCCTTTGGTGAAATAGAACTTATTATCCATTTTTTTCGTGCATGTAATTTAGATATTCTTGACTCAAATAAAGTACAAATATTTTTTTTTTCAATTTGTTTTATTGGATTTAAATATAATCCGTTTGCAATAATCATATTACATCCTGCCAAATTACAAATCTTAGCAGCTTCAATTTTGGTATTCATCCCACCTTTACCAAACTCTGTTACCCCTTTTATGTAAATTTTTTTCATTTCTTTGTCTAGATTATTCACTTTTTTTATTAATTTTGCGTCTTTAAATAATTTTGGATTTTTTGTGAAAAGACCGTCTACATCGGATAATAATATTAAAGTATCGGCATTAGTTATCTGTGCAACCCGAGAGGCAAGTCTATCATTATCACCATATTTTATTTCTGACGTTGCAATAGTATCATTTTCATTAACGATGGGTATGTAATCTAACTTAAATAAGTTCTCAAATGTCCTTTTAGCATTTATTGATCTTCTTCTCTCCTCGGTATCATCCAAAGTTAGCAAAATTTGTGAAATATTAATCTTTAATTTTGAAAAAGTTTGAGAAAATAAATTCATAAGTTCGATTTGACCCACAGAGGCTATTGCTTGACTTTTATCAAGCTTTAAATTTGATTTATTGTAATTCATTTTTTTACATCCAAGTGCAATAGCTCCAGAACTTACAATGATAATCTTTTTATTTTTAGATTTTAGTTTTTGAATATCTTTAGCAAAAGAAGATAGCCATTTTTTTCTTATCTTTTTTTTACTATCTACAATCAATGATGATCCAATTTTTATTACTATAATTTTCGAATTTTTAAGATGCATAACCAACTAATTTTGCTTTAATTTTGGAAATATATTTCTTCTTTATTGTAGAAATTGTAATAATTTCTGATTTAGTGATTTTTTTTAAATTTTTCTCAATTTTTTTCATTTCTTTATCGTCAATTAAATCGCTTTTATTTAAAACAATAAGCTCTCTTTTTTTTGCAAGTTTGGAACTATAGCTCTTTAATTCTTTTTTTACCTGATTATAACTTTTTTTTATATCATCGCTTGTTATATCGATCATGTGTAAAAGAGATTTACATCTCTCTATATGTTTTAAAAATTGTATTCCTAAACCAGTTCCTTTATGTGCGCCCTCTACTAATCCAGGAATATCTGCAATTGTAACTTCTTTATCATCGTAGCTTGCCACACCAAGATTAGGATTTAATGTTGTAAATTCATAATTTGCAATTTTAGGATTAGCATTAGTAATAGCTGCTAGTAAACTTGATTTACCAGCATTAGGTAATCCTATTATTCCAACATCTGCAATTGTTTTTAATTGAAGCCAGATAGTAAATTCCTCACCACGAGTACCCTTAGTAAATTTTCTTGGAGCTCTATTTGTTGAACTTTTGAATCTAGTATTGCCTAAACCACCTTTACCACCTGCAGCAGCCACAAACTCCTCCCCAATTTTTATAAAGTCAAAAATTAAGGTTTTATTATCTTCTTCAAAAACCTGAGTACCTAATGGAACTTTGAGAATGAGATCATCTCCACTTTTACCAGTCCGGTTTTGTCCAGCACCATTGTTACCTCTTTTTGCTTTATGATGTTGTTGATATCTAAAATCGATTAAAGTATTTAAATTTCTCTCAGCTTTTAAAATTACTGAACCACCTTTACCACCATCACCACCATCTGGTCCACCATACTCGATAAATTTTTCCCTTCTAAAACTTGGAGAGCCATCACCACCATTGCCAGCTTTAATATAAATTTTTACTTGATCTAAGAATTTCATAATACAACGCTATTTTGAGTTGTAATATTAATTGGGTTTTACTGAAACAAAAGTTCTATCGGATTTTGTTTTTTTAAAAACAACTTTACCTTTTATTACTGAAAAAATTGAGTGATCTTTACCCATACCCACATTTTCTCCTGGAAATATCTTAGTGCCTCTTTGTCTAACAATTATGTTGCCAGGAATAACATTTTGACCACCATATTTTTTTACACCAAGTCTTCTGCCGGCACTATCTCTGCCGTTCCTTGATGATCCACCAGCTTTTTTTGTAGCCATATTTTATTCCTTTATTTACTCAATTCTTTTTTTTCAGAATCTTTTTTTGTTTGTTTAGAAATCTTCTCAGCTTCAGATAAAATTTTACCATCTTTTGAAAAAATTTTATTTATTCTAATCATAGAATATTCTTGTCTATGACCATTTTTTCTTCTTGAATTTTGCCTTCTTCTCTTTTTAAAAATAAGTACAGTTCTATTTTTACTATTTTTTATCAGGTTTGCTTCAACTTTGGCACCTTGAATTGTTGGCGAACCAATTTCTATTACTTTATTATCGCCATATGCCAATATGTCATTAAACTCAATTTTAGTGTCAGATTTTGAATTTGGTAATTTTTCAATTTTTAAAATTTCACCAGACTTCACCTTATATTGTTTTCCACCTGATTGTATAACTGCGTATGACATAAAATAGATTTTTTTATCTGGCAATATAGTCAGGGCATTTCTTTAGTCAAGCTTATTAACTAAAAATTATCCTTTAAATCTCTCAATTTTGAAAAACTTTCTAAATCTTTTGCTTTAAGAAATATATTACATTCTAATTCATCAGCTAAAGTACTTGGTATTGTTGGTAATGCATTTTTAAGTTTCTTGTTAATCTCTAGTATTTTATTTTTTAATTTTAAATTACCAGAGTCATTGGCGATACAAAAATTTGAGTTTTGTAAAGTGTATTCATGGCCACAATATATTTCTGTATCTTTTGGTAATGATTTAATTCTTTTAAGTGAATTATACATTTGTTCGTAGGTACCTTCAAAAATTCTGCCACACCCTAAAGAGAATAAAGTATCACCAGTAAAAATTTTTTTTTCTTTAAAAAAATGAAAAGCGATGTGTCCAGATGTATGACCTGGAACATGATAAATTTTTGCTTCAAAATTATCTTCTTTCCATATTTGGTTGTCCTCTAGAGATATATCAATCTTGGGTATACGATTTTTATCTCCAATAAATCCAACCACTTTAGAATTATACTTTTTTTTTAATTCTAGATTTCCACCCACATGATCGTAATGATGGTGGGTATTAAGTATGAATTTTAAATTAATTTTTGAATTATCAAGATAATTGATTATTGGTACAGACTCGCTAGGGTCAATGACACAAGCGGTTTGATTTTTTTCATCAATGATTAAGTAGCTATAATTATCCTGTAAACATTTAATAATTTCAATTTTCATTTATTTTTCTATTAAAAATATACCAAGTTCTCCAAATAAATTTTTAAAAATAAGATTTGAGTTATTTATATCAGAAACATTTTCATTAATTAACGCTAAAGATTTAAAAATTTTAAATTTTATAATCTTAGAAAATCCTACAAAATCTTTAATTGTGCACATATGAATGTTCGGTGTGTTATACCAATCATGAGGTAAAGAGTTTGTAATTGGCATTGTTCCTTTAAATAATAAATTTAATCTTACTTTCCAATGCCCAAAATTTGGAATAGTTACTATGGCTCTATAGCCAACTCGTAAAAGTTCTTTAATTACAATCTCTGGATTTATAAAAGCTTGTAAAGTTTGTCCAAGAACAACATAGTCAAAAGAGTCATTTGGAAATTGCTTTAAATCAAATTCTGCATTTCCTTCGATAACAGTTAGCCCTTTAGCAATACAAGTTTGTACTTTTTCTTTTGAAATCTCAATTCCTCTGATATTGACATTTTTATTTTTTTTTAAAAATTCCATTAAAGTTCCATCGTCACATCCTACATCAAGAACTTTTGCATCTTTTTCAATTAAATCTGAAATAATTTTATACTCTGGTTTCATGAAAGTTTTTCTGCATAAGATTTATCTAAAAAATTTTTTAGAGCTTTTAAGAAATCGGGAACATTAAGCAAAAAAGAATCGTGTCCCTTATCAGACTCAATTTCGACGAAACCCACATTTGCACCAACTGCGTTTAAGGCAATTACAATGTCTTTATTTTCTTGTGTTGGATAAAGCCAATCTGAGGTAAAGGATATTATAAAAAATTTTGCTTTAGTATTTTTAAAAGCATTAGATAGATTGCCATTAAATTGTTTTACTAAATCAAAATAATCCATTGCTCTAGTAATATATAAATAGCTATTCGCATCGAACCGATCAACAAATACTGAACCTTGGTATCTAAGATAACTTTCAATTTGAAAGTCAGCGTCAAAACCAAATTTTAGATCATCTCTTTCTTGTAGTTTTCTTCCAAATTTTTCTTGAAGCCCTTTTTTTGAGAGATAAGTAATATGTGCAGCCATTCTAGCTACAGCTAATCCTTTATCAGGTACAACGTTTTTTTTATTATAATCTCCATCAGACCAATTATGATCTGCCGCAATGGCTTGTCTGCCAAGTTCATTAAAAGCAATATTTTGCGCAGAATGGCTTGAAGTACAAGCGATTGGTATTGCTGTTTTAGCTTTATCAGGATAATTACTAATAAATTGTAGGACTTGCATTCCACCCATTGAACCACCTACAACTGAAAAAAGTTTTTTTATTCCAAAAAAATCTAACAAATTAATTTGTGCATTTACCATGTCATTAATTGTGATGACTGGAAAATTTGTTCCATAAATTTTTTTTGTCTTGGGATTTTCATGGCTAGGCCCAAAAGATCCCATGCACCCGCCTATTACGTTTGCACAGATTACAAAATACTTATCTGTATCTATCGACTTGCCAGAACCTACCGCATAAGACCACCAACCATCCTTTTTGGTTACTGGATTTATACCTGTTACAAATTGATCACCTGTTAAAGCATGAAATACTAAAATTGCGTTATCTTTTTCATTATTGAGTGAGCCATAAGTTTCGTACGCTAAAGGAAAATTATTAATTGTCTGACCACAATCCAATTTGAGTGGTTTTTCAACAATCAACGTTTTTATATTTTGTTTTATATTCATAATAAAAGCTGAAAGTTGAATTGTGAGAAAAAAAACTTTTTTAGCGGTTTTTTTAAAGCGCTCGCAATTCAGGTAAATCAGCGCATAAATTTTGTACTAGAAGTTATTTAGTATGTCAATTTTTAAAAATAATTCCACTTAAACTATATAAAAAAATGTTTTTTTATTTATAAAGAGCTTAAAATTTATAAAAGTTGGCTACCATGAGATTTAAGAGATTAAATATTGAAACCTATGAGCCTGGTAAATCCAGTCTTAAAAGGTTTCATCAAGTTGTAAAGTTATCTGCAAATGAGTCGGCCTTAGGTGTCAGCTCAAAGGCTAAAAAGATTTTGTCTAATAAAAATTTAAGTTTTTTTAGGTATCCGGATGGCAAATCTAATGCCTTAAGAAGACAAATATCTAAAAAGTTTAAATGCAATGAAGATAGAATAATTTGCGGTGCTGGATCTGATGAGGTTATTCAAATGCTATGTCAATTATTTTTGAATCCCAAGGATGAAGTTATTCTTCCTCAGTATAGTTTTTTAATGTACAGGATATATGCTAAAATAGTTGGTGCAAAAGTTATTTTTGCTAAAGAAAATAATTTCAAAGTATCAATTCCAGAAATTATTAAAAATGTTTCAAAAAAAACAAAAATTGTTTTTTTAGCAAATCCTAATAATCCAACTGGAACATACCTAACAAGTTCTGAGCTTTTAGAACTTAGAAAAAAATTGAGAAAAAATATTCTGCTAGTAGTGGATGATGCATATGCAGAATATATGAAAAATAATGATTATAAAAGTGGATTAAAATTATTTAAAAATAAACAAAATGTCTTTATTTTAAGAACATTTTCTAAAATATACGGTTTATCCTCTCTAAGAGTAGGGTGGGGATACGGTTCAAAAAAAATTATTAAAGCACTGAATGTTATTAAGCCACCTTTTAATGTTAATGAGGTAGCACAAAAAGCTGCCATTGAGTCTCTTAAGGATACTAAGTTTATAACTCGTTCAGTTAAACACAATATTATTTATGCAAAAAAATTGAAAAATTTTCTTAACCAATATGGAATTAATTCAAATAATATATCGGCCAATTTTTTATTATTAAATTTTGAGAAATGTAAATTTAAAGCGAAATATTTTTATGAAAAATTAAAGATGAAAGGAATTATTTTAAGATCAACAGAAAATGGCTACAATATAAAAAATATGTTACGATTAACCATTGGATCAAAAACAGATAATTTAAAATTTATGCGAGCAGTAAGAGGAATGTTTAATTAATGAAAAATGTGCTCATCATCGGCTGTGGTTTGTTAGGATCTTCGTTAGTAAAACGAATTGCAAAAAAAAAATTAGCAAAAAAAATTTTCATTTTTGAAAAATCTAAAAAAAATATATCAAAGATCAAAAGATTAAAGTTGCCAGGAATTCTTGTAAATAAACTACAAGAGGTAGTTGCAAAATCAAATCTAATTATTTTTTGTACGCCAATGAGTGAATACAAAAAGATGATATTAAGATTAAACAATAATTTTAATTCAAAACAAATTATTACTGATGTTGGTTCGTCAAAAATAGAATCTTCAGAAATAATTAAAAGAAATTTAAAAAAAAAAATATCCTGGATTCAAAGTCATCCTATAGCTGGATCAGAAGTAAGTGGGCCTGAGCATGGTAAGGAAAATCTGTTTGAAAATAAGTGGTGTGTATTGATTAAAAATAAGAAAATAAATATGAAACATTTAAAATTTTTAAATTCTTTTTGGAAAAAAATGGGTTCAAAAACTGTAATCATGAATGCGGAAAGACACGATAAAATATTTTCAATTACAAGCCATTTACCACATTTAATAGCTTACAATTTGGTTAAATCAGCTCAAGATTTTGAGAAAAAGCAAAAATATGACTTAATTAAATATAGTGCAGGTGGATTAAGAGATTTTTCAAGGATCGCTGCATCAAATGAAATTATGTGGAGAGACATTTTTTTTGATAATAAAAAAAATGTTTCAAGAGCTATTGATATATTTATCAAAAATTTAAGATCTTTTAAGACAGACATTAATTCAAAAAATAATAAATCAATTCTTAAAAAATTAATTCAAACAAAAAAAGTTAGGTCTAAAATAATCAAATTAAAACAGGATGTAAATAAACCTGACTTTGGTAGAGATTAATAATTATTAATATTACTTACTTTTTTAACTTTTAGATTTGCAGTTTTATCAATTAATTCAATTGTTTTTTTAGTTGGCATTACTACCACCTTCTTTTTTGGTCCATAAGCATGAATAAATTTAGACTTACTTAAACATATACCGACATGTCCTTTCCAAAATATTATATCTCCTTTACTTAAATTTTTACCTTTTTTTCTTTTACAAAACTTTATCTGATCTTTTGTATCTCTTGGAAAAAATATTCTGTTATAATAAAAGTAAATTTGGATCAAAGCAGAGCAATCAATACCATTAGATGTTTTTCCACCCCATAGATATTTACTACTTTTAAATAATTTCATTATTTTTAAAAAATCTTTTTCAAGATGATCAATTTTGACAATATCACTTTTTTTTATCCATCTGTCCTTTTTAAACTCAATTAGCCTTTTATTTTTGTTTAAAACCGATATGCCAGATGCAAAGAAAAGATAATTTTTTGTTGGTAAAAACTTATTTTTCCTTTTAATAAATATTCTAGATTTTGTTTTTTTTATTTTAAAAGTCGGCCTAAAATTTTTATAAAAATAATTTTTTTTAATATAACCAATATAATTGTCAAAATTAGTTTTAATCTTAACCCAGTTTTTTTGATTTTTTAATACCTTAAATTTTTCACCATACAAGATTTGCGATAAAGTTTCAGAGTTATTAGAAGGTTTTGCATTTATATTTCCAAGTGAAAAATTATAAAAAAAATTATTTTTCATTAATCTTTAATTTATTTCTTATTATCCATAATATAATTAAAGATGGTATTACCATTATAGCAGTTAAGATAAAAAATACCCCCCAGTCTCCATTAAGCCAATCAACTAGAGCGCCCGATGATGATGCTAATGTGGTTCTTCCAGCAGTACCTATTGAGGCTAATAGAGCATATTGAGTTGCTGTGTAAGTTCTATCAACTAGCAATGATATGAATGCAACAAATGCAACAGTGGCAAAAGCTGCTGCAATGTCGTCAAAGATTACAGCTATTGCAAATAGTATTTCAGATTTACCACTCCACGCTAAAAGACTGAACAATAGATTTGTACTCGCCATTAAAATTCCTGCTAAAAACATTGCTTTTAAAACACCAGATCTTATTACAAATAGCCCACCTAGCAGAGTGAAGATGACAGTTGTTATCCATCCTAAAGTTTTTGAGTAAATAGCAATATCTGATTTACTAAAACCAATTTCTTTATAAAAGATAATAGACATACGCCCTAAAAAAGCCTCTCCAACTTTGAATAAAAAAACAAACCCTAGGATCCCCAAAGCTATTTGAAAGCCATTTTTTTTAAAAAAACTTATTATAGGTCCACTGATGGTTCCACTGATCCAGGTTATAGTTTTAGTAAGAAAATTTGAATTTTGGAATTTACCAGCAATTAATTGATCATTTTCTCTCTGACTAATTTGTCTTTCAGTCGAGTCAGTTTCATTGACAAACATTAATCCAATATTCATTAGAATTATTAAAATTCCTAAGATTAAAAAAGTTAGTTGCCAATAATTTTGAAAACCTAAATTTTCTAAAAAATCTGCGGAAAATAATGACAAAACTCCGCCTAATTTATATCCGCTCCACCACCCAACGACAGCCATTGCTGCGCCTGCAGCCATTGATTTACCCTCGTTTTCGCTAATTTGCTCAATCCTTAAAGCATCCACAGTAATATCTTGTGTTGCTGAAGCAATTGCAATGAGTAAACCTACTGATATTACAAGGGCTAAATTTTCTGAAGGATCAATTACACTCCACAAAAATAAGGAGATTAAGATTAATATCTGCATTAGGACAATCCATCCTCTTCGATGTCCAATTTTTTTTGTTAGGTATGGTATTTGAATACGATCGATTAAAGGAGCCCATAAATAATTAAATGCATAAACTGCAAATATAAGACCAGCCCAACCAACTGTAGATCTGCTTAATCCATCTTCCTTTAACCATAAACTTAAACTACTACCTATCAATACCCAAGGAAAACCAGAGATGGCACCAAGCAATAGTATTTTTAACATTCTTTTATCGAAATAAACTGAAAATGTTTCTGAAAGGGATTGTTTTTTGATTTCTATCATTTTTTAATTTCTCCAGAATGAAGGTAAAAATAACACTAATATAGCAAATAGTTCCAGTCTGCCTAAGATCATACCGATTGTTAAAATCCATTTGGAAAAATCGGGTAATGAGGAGAAATTTCCGTTAGGTCCAATTATTGATCCCAAACCTGGACCAACATTTGAAATAGAGGTCGCAGCACCTGAAATTGCAGTTATAAAATCAAGTCCATTTAAAGATAATAACGCAGACAATAAAAAAAATATTATTAAGTACATGTAAATAAAAGAGATGATTGACGCTATGAATTTATCATCAATTGGATTTTTATCGTATTTCAACACAAAAACACCTTTAGGGTAAATAATTTTTTTTAGTTGATTCATTACAAATGAATAAAGAATTTGAAAACGAAATATTTTTATGCCACATGTTGTTGAACCAGCACAGCCTCCTATGAACATCAAAGCTAAAAATAATACTAGAGGAAAGCTACCCCAATTGTCAAATTGAGCATTGACATAACCGGTTCCAGTTAGAATAGAAATAACGTTAAAGAAAATTGATCTTAAATCAAATGAACTTGAATTATTTAAAGTAAGATAAATCGATAAAATGAAAATTGATATAAATATTATTTTAATAAAAGTTTTGATTTGAGAGTCTGATGTAAAAATAGACCGATTGCCATTCAAAAATTTAATGTATACGATAAATGGAACACTTCCTAAAATAATAAATACCATAGCCGTAGTTTCTATCGCTAAGCTATTAAAAAAACCAATGGATTGATTATAATTAGAGAATCCACCAGTTGCTATAGTTGTCATCGAATGTGTAATACTATCAAAAATATTCATTCCAAAAATATTGTAAGTGATTGCACATAGCGCTGTTAATCCAGAGTAAATATAAATTAATCTTAGAGCAACCTCTTTAGACTTTGGAAGAATTTTTTCAGATGAATCATTGTTTGAAATTTTAAATAATTGCATTCCCCCAACATTCATTATGGGCATTAATGTAATCGCCATCACTATAACACCAATACCTCCCAACCATTGAAGTATTGCTCTCCAAAATAATATCCCCTTAGGCATATTTTCTAAATTTGATATGATTGTTGAACCAGTTGTTGTAATACCTGACATACTTTCAAAAAAGGCATTTGTGACTGAAAATTCTAAATTAGAGAATATAAAGGGTAATGAACCAAATATGGCGATACTTAACCATGCTAATGCAGTTAGAAGGAATGCTTGTTGCAAATTAAGTTTTTTTTCATGATCTAGATTGGAGAGAAAAAATAAGGTTCCAAAAACAATTGTAACAATTGCTGCACCAAAAAAAGAAGAATCTATTTGACCATAAATAAATTGTACAATTATTGGAACAAGCATAAAAATACCAAGAATTATTTGAAGAATTCCAAGAGTGAAAAAAACTGTTTTATAATTAGACATTTTGAAAGAACATTATTTTATGGTAAATAAATTTCAACTCTATAAGAATTAAGTAGTTCGCTAATTAAAGATTTTGTTGAATTATTCATGATAAAAAAAGAAAACTTAGAAAAAACAAGCTCTTGGCCAATCGTTGAAGCAAAAAAAATGCTTAGAGAAAGAAAACCTTTTTTAGAAAAAAAAGGTAAAATTACACTACAGACCGGGTATGGCCCAAGTGGACTTCCTCACATAGGAACATTTGGAGAAGTTGCTAGAACTTCTATGATGGTTAATGCGTTAAAACAATTAACTGATCTTCCAACAGAAATTATCACTTTTTCTGATGATATGGATGGTCTTAGAAAAGTACCAGACAATGTACCCAATAAAGAATTATTAGAAAAAAACCTTCATAAACCTTTGACAGACGTACCAGACCCCTTTGAAAAATATAATAGTTTTGGTGAACATAATAATGAGAAATTAAAAAAGTTTTTAAATAATTTTAATTTTAAATATAATTTCAAGAGCTCTACTCAATTGTATAAATCGGGTTTTTTTAATCCAACACTTCAAATTATTTTAGATAATTATGATGGAATAATGAATATCATTATGCCTACTTTAGGAAAAGAACGGCAAAAAACTTATTGTCCATTTCTTCCTATTTGTCCAGAAACAGGACATGTTTTGGAAATCCCAGTTAAAAAAATTGATAATTCTAAGTCTAAAATTGTGTTTGATAATAAAGGTAAAGATTTAGAATCAAGCATATTAGATGGTCATTGTAAACTTCAGTGGAAAGTCGATTGGGCCATGAGATGGTATGCGTTAGATGTTGACTTTGAAATGTACGGAAAAGATCTGATAGAAAGTGCAATATTATCTACTAAAATTATTAAACTAATTGGAAAAAAAAACCCATCTGGTTTTGCTTATGAACTCTTTTTGGATGAGAAAGGGGAAAAGATTTCTAAATCAAAAGGGAATGGAATAACAATCGAGCAATGGTTGGAGTACGCCTCACCAGAAAGTTTATCATTATATATGTATCAAAATCCAAAAAGAGCTAAAAAACTTTATAATGAGATAGTTCCAAAAGCGGTAGACGAATATTTGGAATTTATTGAAAAGGCTAAAACTCAAGATGAGCTTCAGCTACTGATGAATCCAGTATGGCATGTTCATAATGGTAGTGTCCCAAAAGAAAAAATGATTATGTCATTTTCGATGTTATTAAATCTTGTAGAAACAAGTAATGCCGAAAATAAAGAATTATTATGGAAGTTCGTAAAAAAATATAAGGAAAATATTTCTGAAAAAGATCACCCCATTTTTGACAATCTAGTTGGTTATGCTATTAAATATTTTAACGATGTAATAAAAGCCAAAAAAAAATATAAAATACCTGATCAAATAGAAAAAAAAGCACTAGAGGCGCTAATATCAACCTTAGATAAATGTAATGACAAGATGTCTCCCGAAGAAATTCAAACTTTAATTTATTCAACAGGAAAAGAAAATGGGTATTCAGAAAATTTGAGAGACTGGTTTAAATTAATTTATGAAGTTGTATTTGGAGTCGAAAATGGCCCTCGAATGGGTTTTTTTATAAGTTTTTTTGGTGTTAAAGAAACTAAAGATCTTATAATAAATAAAATTAAATAATGTTTTCAAATTTAAGATCTCTAATTTTTAAACTTGATCCAGAGACAGCCCATGGTTTGGCAATAAAGTCATTAAAATTTAATTTCGTGCCAAATGTTTTGGATAAAAATAAAAATAGCCATTTATTTAAGACTAAATTATTTGAAAAAGAGATAGAAAATCCAATTGGAATGGCAGCAGGATTTGACAAAAATGCTGAGGTTTATAATTCTTTATTTAAATTGGGATTTGGTTTTGTGGAGGTGGGCACAGTTACACCTCTTAAACAATATGGTAACCCCAAGCCAAGAGTTTTTAGATTAGTCGAAGATGAGGCATTAATTAATAGATTGGGTTTTAATAATTTAGGTGCGAAAAACATCGTTGATAGGATCTCAGGTAATAAACAAATTGGTTTACTTGGAATTAACATAGGTCCTAACAAAGATACAAATGATAGATTGAAGGATTATGTTGAATGTTTAAAAACCTTCCATGAATTTGCAGACTATATTACGATTAATATTTCATCTCCCAACACCGAAGAGCTGAGAAATTTTCATGATCAGGAAAAATTGAATAGTTTATTAAATATAATCAATAGTGAAAAAACAAAACTAAATTCAAAAATTCCAATTGTAGTAAAAGTCTCACCAGATATTAAAGATAAGGAAATACCCAAAATTTCTGATGTTCTTTTAAGCAATAATATAAAAGCAGTCATTTTATCGAACACCTCTGACTCTACTCGAGATAAATTAAATGACATTCAAAAGCATCAAAAAGGAGGTTTGTCAGGTAAACCAATAGAAGAAAAATCTACAATGCTGATTAATAAATTTTATAAAACTCTTGGTAATAAAATTAAAATTATTGGAGTTGGTGGAGTAGACTCTGGAATAAGTGCGTACAATAAGTTTTTAGCTGGCGCGAGTTATGTTCAACTTTATACAGGTATGGTATACAGAGGACCAAATATTGTAAACCTTATTAAAAAAGAGCTTAAGGAATTATTGATAAGAGATGGCGTCAAACATTATAGTGAAATCATAGGGAAAAAAACAACTTCTTAAATTTTATAAACTTGACGCAATCATCAACTCACTTTATATAGTCGAAAATATTATGTCAAAAAAATGTGAACTTACCGGCAAAATTCCCCTTAAAGGTCATAATGTTAGTCATGCTAATAATAAGACAAAGAGAAGATTTTTACCTAATTTAAAAAAAGTAAAATTTACAAGTGAACTTTTAAAGAGAAGCATGAAACTTACTGTAAGTAATGCTGGTGTAAGATCTGTAGATAAAAAAGGAAGTTTTGACGAGTTTTTAAAGACTGTAAAAAATAAAAATTTATCTCCAAGATTAAAGAAGATGAAAAAAAGTTTATTAATAAAATCTCCATTTCAAAAAAAACAAGTTCAATCTAAGACAGCTTAATGAATAAAATTTTTTTTATACTCTCATTTTTAATGGGAGCAGTTGTTTTAGCATCTAATTATTTAGTTCAGTTCCCTATAAAATATTATGGTTTAGAAGAAATATTAACTTATGGAGCTTTTAGCTATCCGATTGCTTTCTTGATCACAGATTTAGCCAACAGATCTTTTGGCAAGATAGTTGCCAGAAAAATTGTTTATATTGGTTTTGCTATAGGTATTAGCTTTACGCTTTTATTCTCAACAAACTTTACAGACTTGATATCTATAAGAATTGCAATTGGATCGGGTACTGCCTTTTTAGTTGCCCAACTCTTAGATATTCAAATTTTTGATAAATTGAGAAAAAAAGAGTGGTTTGTTGCACCTTTAACGTCATCTTTGATAGGTTCAACAATTGATACGTTTATATTTTTTTCAATATCTTTTTATGGAACAGGCATCCCTTGGATCACGTTGTCTTTAGGAGATTTAAGTGTAAAAATTTTTGTTGCTTTGATGATGTTAATCCCTTTCAGACTACTGCTAAAAACACTTAAACCAGTTTAGATTTAATATAAATATTTATAAGATAATATTTTATAAGCCAACTTTGCTACTAGAAAATTGTAGGAATTAAATCCTTTGATTGGTGCGAGCTCATTTATATCTGCGCCAACGATGTTTGAGTTTTTGGCTGCAATCTTAATTATATCTAACACTTCATCCCATAATAAACCGCCGGGTTCAGGTGTTCCAGTTGCAGGCATTATACTCGAATCTAATCCATCTACATCGAAAGTTAGATAAACAGTCTTATTTTTAATAAGTTTTTTAAATTTTTTTAAATTCCATTTTGCCTTATCTTTTGCCCAAAAAATATTAATTCTAGATTTATTTTTTTTTAAAAAAGGTATCTCCTCTTTAGAAATATTTCTAATTCCAAATGAGATTATTGAAACGTTTTTATAATCTAAACATCTTCTGATAGCAGATGCGTGTGAAAATTTTTCACCATTATAACTTTCTCTTAAATCTGCATGAGCATCGAAATGTAAGAGGCAGATATTTTTATGTTTTTTAACAAATGGAACAATACATCCTGGTGTGATTGAATGTTCACCACCAAAAGTCATTGGAAAAAGTTTATTATTAAGAATTTCTTTATTTACGTCAGCTATCTTTTTTAATGCTTTTTTAATATTTTTATCAATCTTAAAAGGTTTTAAAGTTTTAATTCCTATTTTTTTGTAAGGTTCACAATTTAATTCCTCATCATATAATTCAACTTGATGTGAAGCTTTAATTATCTCTTTTGGGCCATTTTTAGTCCCACCACCATAACTCACAGTTTTTTCCAGACCAAAAGGAACAATTACAACTTTTTCTTTAAAATTGAATTTATTATCTATTCCAAGAAACCCTTTTTTATTTGAAAGATATTGCAATGTTTTATCCAAAAATTTTTGTAAAGTTTTTTCTATCTCTATTTTTCCATTCACCTTTATGATATGCATCACTTGCAATCAAAGGTAATACACTTGTTGCCTCAGCAAAAACCATTTGTTCTTTCGTGACATCAACTTTACCCCATGAACTTGCCTCTTTTAAAGTTGAACTGCTACACGCACCATCTCTTGAGTCTGCTACAGTAATTTGCACAGCATATTTATGCATTTCAACATCTTTACCTAAAAGTTCAGCACATATGACTGTGTCCTGAATAAAATTTTTTGGCACTCCGCCACCTATCATAAATAATCCAGAACCTTTTGATTTAATTTTTATTTCAGTTAATTCTCGAAATTCTCTTATAGAGTCTATTGTAATATGAGATTTTGGGTTTTTTTCTTGATGAATTACTAAGCCAAAACCAGCGCTAGAGTCTGTAAAAGCAGGACAGAATATTGGCACATTGTGATCATAGGCAGTTTCAATTAAAGAATCTTTCTTTACTGAGTTTTTTTTGAGATATTTTCCCATTTCGTGAATAAATTCTCTAGAGGTATAGCTTCTAGGCTCCAAGTTATCAGCTATTTCACAAATTTTCTTATCACAAATTTGTAATTCATCTTCGTCGATGTAGGTATCGTATATTCTATCAATATAATTTTTTCTAAGTTCAGTATCATCTTGAAATTGAGAGCCTTGATAATGCTTAAATCCTAATGCCTCAAAAAAATCCATATCAATTATCGAAGCACCAGTTGCAACGATTGCATCTACCATATTGTATTTGACTAAATCTTTGTAAATATTCATACAACCAGCTGCTGAGGTCGAACCAGCTAAAGTAAGAAAAATTGTACAATCTTTATCTTTTAACATTTCATTATAGATGTTTGCTGCATTTGCAGTTTCTCTTGATACAAATGACATTTTCTCCATTGATGAAATAATTTTTCTAGAGTCAAAAGATGTAATATCTATATGTTCAACTGGATTTTTAAGAAAGTCTTTTTTACTATTATGTCCTAGATTTTTGTTTTTTGACATTAAGCAACTAAAGTATCTTTATTGCTGTCTTTGTTATAGAGGCTCATTATAGCATTATCTTCAACTTCATAAATTTTATCAGAATAGAAACCATTAAACTGTGTTCTAAAGGTAAGGCCGTATGAACCTAATTGACCAAGTTCTATATAATCATTTTCTTTAATATTATTAGGTAAAAGGAAAGGACCTTTCATGTAATCCATGCTGTCGCATGTTGGTCCATAAAAATCAAATGCAGTTAATTTTTTTGAAATAATTTTGTTTGAATTATCTTTTATCATTTTAGATGGAAAAACAATATTTGGTGTTCCTGCATCAAAAAGTGTTCCATAAGTTCCATCATTTATATAAAGTTTTTGTTTTTTTCTTAAGTTAACCCGAACTATAGTTGAACCACTTTCAGCAACTAAGGCTCTACCTGGCTCACAAATTATTTCTGGTAATTTTTCAATCTTTAAATTTTCTAAACCTTTCTTAATTTCATCAAAATAACTCTCTAAAGAGGGCGGAATTAAATCTGGATAGATAGTTGGAAAGCCGCCTCCTATATTTAAATAATCAGGAACAATTTTCGTTTTCTTTATTATATTTGCAATTTCGGAAATCCCTTTTGAGTATGAAATTGGATGCATACATTGCGATCCTACATGAAAACTTAATCCAATCTTTTTTGAATGTTGTTTTACTAATCTTAAAAGTCCTGCCGCCTCTGAATTTATAGCACCGAATTTTTTTGATAAGTCAATTTCAGCATGTTCATTTGATACAGCCACTCTTACAAATAATTCTAAATCTTTTGCATTGCTGGTGCTCTCAATAATTTTTATCAATTCATCTTTAGTATCAAGTGCAAATGTTTTGACTCCATATTTGAAGTATGCTTCACTTATATCTTCTCTACTTTTAATTGTGTGCATGAAAGAACATTTAGATACTTGATTAAATTTTCTGACTGCTTTTATCTCCTCCACTGAGGCAACATCAAATTGATTAATACCGCTTTTTAATAAAGTTTTAATTACCTCAGGATGAGGATTTGTTTTGACAGCATATAGAATTTTACCTGGAAAGTTTTTTTGAAAAAATTTGGAAGCTGAAAGAATTGATTTCTTTCTAATACAATAAACCGGTTTGTCTGGTCTCAGTTGATTAACTAGTTCTTCAACCGACTTAAATTTTTGCATTTTTCATGCCCCCCAAAAAAAATTTAACAAAAAAAAGTCTTTTTATTTAAAAAACTTTAATGAATCGAGCAATTAATTCAATACTTACCTAATGTAAAGCAAATAATGACCTATTGAATTGTGGCAAAAAATTCCCATATCGGACTTATGAAAAACGAAGGCGCATTACAAAATTTAGCTGATTTCAACAATAAATCACTATTAATTGTTGATGATGACAATCCATTTAGAGAAAGATTAGCTAGGGCTATGGAAAAAAAGGGTTTTGAAGTTATTCAAGCTGAAGGTGTGCAAAAAGGAATTGATACAGTCAAAGCAAAAAAACCAGGATTCGCTGTTGTTGATTTGAGGTTGGGCGATGGCAATGGTTTAGAAGTTGTAAAACAAATACAGACCTCTAATCCTGAAAGTAGAATAATAATGTTAACAGGATATGGAAATATTCCAACTGCTGTTGCAGCAATAAAAGAGGGTGCAATAGACTATTTGGCTAAACCTGCAGATGCAGATGATGTTGAAAAAGCTCTTTTAGCTGATCCTGCTAAAAAAGCGGCTCCACCTGAAAATCCAATGTCAGCAGATAGAGTAAAATGGGAACATATACACAGAGTTTTTGAATTGTGTAACAGAAATGTTTCAGAGACAGCAAGAAGACTAAAAATGCACCGAAGAACTCTTCAAAGAATTTTATCTAAAAGATCACCTAAATAAGTTTTCTAAATTTAAAAATTTTCTTAGCAATAAGCACAAGTAAAACTATCTTAAATATTTCAGCTAATAGAAAAGGCTTAACACCTAAATCGAATATAGGTTTGTCCCATCCAATTAGTGTCCCTAACCACAAAATACCAAAAATATAGATTGTTGATACTGCAAGTATAAGTTTTGAGAAAATGATTAAATAATTATCTTTTAATTTTACAAAAGAAGCTAAAAAACAAGCTGAAAGAAATCCAATTAGATATCCCATTGTTGGACCTGTAAAATAAGCTAAACCTATTCCTCTTTCTGGGGAATTTGAAAATACAGGAAGACCTGCAATTCCTTCAATCAAATATAAACCAATTGTCGCAACACCTATTTTATATCCAAAGCTTATTCCAATAAAAAGAACTACAAAAGTTTGCATTGTCATTGGAACTGGATAGAAAGGAATTTTAATTTTTGCCGAGACAGCAAGTAACACAGAACCTAAAAAAATTACAAGTATTGATTTAATTATTTGGGCTTGTGTATTTTGCTTTATAAGTTCCATAAAAAATAATACTCTTATTTCTGTCTATAATCTATATTAATTTCTAATGGGAAAAATTAAAAAAACAGATCATTTTTATTTAATTGATGGATCAGGTTACATTTTTAGAGCGTATTATGCGTTACCACCATTAACGCGTAAAAGTGACGGATTACCGACGGGTGCAGTGAGTGGTTTTTGCAGTATGCTTTTTAAACTTCTAGAGGACTCAAAGTCAAATCAAAATTTACAAAAACCAACACATTTTGCAGTTATATTTGACTCTGCTAGAAAAACTTTCAGAAACGAAATTTATAGTGATTACAAAGCTAATAGAGCTGAAGCACCTGATGATTTAGCTCCTCAATTTGATTACATCAGAAAATCAGTATTAGCTTTTAATTTACCTTCATTGGAATTGATAAATTATGAAGCTGATGACTTAATTGCAACGTATGTTGAAATGATTTTAAAAGAAGGTGCAAAAGTAACAATAGTGTCCTCAGATAAGGATTTAATGCAATTATATAAAAAAAACGTTCGAATTTATGATCCAATGAAAAATAAGTTTATTTCAGAGGAAGATATTAAAAATAAATTTGGTGTAGGTGCAAGTAAGGTAATTGATGTCCAGGCTTTAGCTGGTGATAGCAGCGATAATGTACCAGGAGTTCCTGGAATTGGTGTTAAAACAGCTGCAGAATTAATTAATAAATATGGAGACCTTGAAAAACTTTTAAAATCTGCTCATGAAATTAAACAAAACAAAAGAAGAGAAACACTCATTGAGAATAAAGATAAGGCTTTAATAAGTAAAAAACTAGTGACATTAAAAAGTGATGCTCCCGTAAATAAAAATCTAACTGATCTTGAATTAAAAAGTATTGATAAAGATAAACTCTATAAATTTTTGAGGGAGATGGAATTTAATAGACTGTTGAGTTCAGCTATCTCTGCATATGGAGAACCAAATTTAACAAGTATCAAAAATGAGGTTAAAATTGAAAAAAATCAAAAAGCAATCAATAAAAAAGAATATTATCTAATTGAAAATTTGGAACAAATCGACAACTGGATAAATGAAGCTGAGGAATTAGGTGAAGTTGCGGTAGATACTGAAACAAATTCATTAGATCCTCATCAGGCAGATCTAGTCGGTGTTTCATTAAGCTCAAAAATTGGAAAAGCTTGTTATATTCCTATCGGTCATAAATCTAACAAATGTATCGAAAAAGATTTAGTTTTAAAAAAGTTAAAACCTTTACTTGAGGATCCTAGTATCAAAAAAATAGGTCAAAATATAAAATTTGATTTTATAGTTTTTTTCAAACACGGAATTAATATGACTTCAATGGAAGATACTATGCTGATGTCCTATGTTCTTGATGCAGGAAAAAATAGACATAATATGGATACGCTGTCAGAAATTCATTTAAACCATAAAACAATATCTTTTAAAGATTTAGTTGGCACAGGAAAAAAGGAGATTAATTTCAGTGAAGTAGATGTTGATAAAGCCAAAGATTACGCAGCCGAAGATGCTGATATTACATTTAGATTATACAAAAAATTTCAAAAAAGTTTAAAGGATGAAAAAATGATAAATATCTACGAGATATTTGAAAAGCCTTTATTAAAAATTCTTGCTTTTATGGAAATTGAGGGAGTTAAAATAGATAATAAATTTTTAAAATCATTATCCACTAAATTTGAAAAAAAGATTGTTAAAATTCAAAATGAAGTTTTTAAAATATCTAAAAAAGAATTTAATATTGCATCACCAAAACAACTTGGGGAAATATTATATAATGATCTTAAAATTGCAGATTTAAAAAAAACAAAAAAAGGGAGTTTTGCAACAAGCGCTTCGGTTCTAGAAGATCTAGCATTTAAAGGTCATAAGTTTCCCCAATTAGTATTGGATTGGAGACAGGTATCTAAATTGAAAAATACCTACTCAGATTCCTTGCCGGAACATATTAATCCTAACACACAAAGAGTTCATACCTCTTTTTTATTAGCAGCTACTACAACTGGCAGATTAGCGTCAAGCGATCCAAACTTACAAAATATTCCGATTAAATCTGAGGATGGTAAAGATATTCGTAAAGCATTTATAGCCAAAAAAGATCATATTTTAATTTCTGCAGATTACAATCAAATTGAGATGAGAATTTTAGCTGATTTGGCTGACGTCAAAGGATTAAAAAAAGCTTTTAAAAACAACGAAGATATTCATTCACTCACAGCTAGTCAAATTTTTAATGTTGATATAAAAAAAGTAAATCAGGATCAGAGAAGAAAAGCTAAAGCTATAAATTTTGGAATAATATATGGGATTTCACAATATGGATTAGCAAAACAAATTAATGTCACAAATCATGAAGCTGAGGAATTCCTTAATGCTTATTTTTTGAAATTTCCTGAAATTAAAATTTATATGGACCGAACAATAAAGTTTTGTAGAAAAAGTGGATTTGTGAATAATATTTTTGGAAGACGATCACATTTTATTAATATCAATGATAAAAACTATAATATTAGAAATTTCCAAGAGCGCGCAGCAATTAATGCTCCAATTCAAGGCTCAGCTGCAGAAATAATGAGATTAGCTATGATAAGACTTGATAAAAAATTAAGTGATCAAAAAAATCAAAATACAAAAATGTTGTTGCAAATCCATGACGAGTTAATTTTTGAAACTCCCAAAGAAGAAGCAAAAAGAATCAGTAAAATTATAATTGATGAAATGTCTAGTGTTGTTAAGAGTGAACAGCATTCTTTTTCCATACCTTTAACAGTTGATCTAAATACCGGAGAAAATTGGGGTACACTTCATTAATTTAATTGCCCAAATTAGAACAATTTAGTATTTTTATAATCGAGTATGCAGAAACAAACAATTGCCCTTGTCGACGATGATAGAAATATTTTAACAAGTCTGAGTATAGCTTTAGAGAAAGAGGGATTTAAAGTTCAAACATATATTGATGGTGAAAGCGCCTTAATTGGCTTAACTAGAACCCCACCGGATCTTGCAATCGTTGATATTAAAATGCCAAAAATGGATGGAGAAGAGCTACTTAAAAAGCTAAGAAAAAAAACTTCATTACCAGTTATTTTTTTGACCTCTAAAGATGATGAAATTGATGAATTGCTTGGATTGAAGTTAGGAGCAGATGATTTCATAAAAAAATCTGGAGGTTTTTCAATTAAAGTGTTGATTGAGAGAATAAGAGTGCAACTCAGAAAGAAAGACTCAAAAGAAATTATAGAGGAAAATAAAAGTATAATATCTCATGGTAAATTAAAACTAGATCCTTCACAATTAGAGTGTGAATGGAATGGTAAACAATTGCCAGATAAACTTACAACGACCGAATTTTTATTAGTTAAGGAATTAGCAAAAAGACCAGGTATAATCAAAGAAAGAGCTCAGTTGATGGATATAGCCTACAGAGAAGATACCGATATAGAGGATAGAACAATAGACAGTCATGTGAAAAGAATAAGAAAAAAATTTAAAAAGGTTGATCCTGAATTTTCAGCTATAGAAACTAGATATGGAAGTGGATATAGGTGGAATGTTAACTGATGTTAAGCAACCTTCTTAAAAACTTATCTATATTAAAAAAATTTTTATTTATTAATTTTATTTTTTTTACATTTATTGGAATTTTTCTTTTTATTTACTTAAAAAATGTTCAACCAAATTTAATAAAAAAAAAATCATCTAATCACATTGAAGTGATTAATAATACTATTGATAATTTGACAAGACTAAATGTCGAATTTGTAGAAGATGATATCAGGAAATTTCTTTTTTCCACAAGATTTCTTTTTCAAAATTTAGATAGAGTGATATTTTTTGATAATCAACTAAACTTAATTGGTGATACAGATACCTTAGATCTTGATCCCAGATCGTTTTCACAAAGATTAGATATTGTTGAATTTGAAGTGTTAACTGAAAAAAAAACTAAAGAAATCACTGAGAAAAAAAATATTGATGTTGGAAATAATAATGTTGTTTCTCTTAATGATGTACTTTTAAATTACGCATCTTCTAAAAATTTTGGAACACCTTTTACTTTTACCCAAGAAGAGTTCAATAAATTTAAGCTGACAACAATTAAAAATGTAATGCAAAAAGGTGAGAACATTGGCTATTTAGCTATTACAGAAAATGCAAATGATGTTAAAGCAGCTATAGATGAAAGAAAGACTTTTGTAATTAGAACAGCTTTAGCTATTGGTTTAGTAATATTAATTTTCTCCTTTGTTTTAAATAGATATTTCTTAAAACCAATTAAAAATTTAGTAACGTTCACTGAAACAATCAGAAATAAAGATCCGAAAATTACTAATCTTGATATTTTAAAAAAAAGAAATGATGAACTAGGATTACTCTCAAAATCACTAGATGATATGACAAATGAATTAACTAAAAGGATTTCACATGCTGAAAATTTTTCAACAGATTTAGTTCATGAAATAAGAAATCCTCTAGCTTCTCTCAAGAGTGCGTCTGAAATTTTACATGATACGACTGATGTTGAGCAAAGGATTAAATTAATTGATATTTTGAGTCATGATGTTCAAAGAATTGAAAGATTAATTACAGATTATTCACAAATGCTAAAAGATGAAGTTGCGTTAAGTAGAGAAAAAATTAAAAAACTTGATATCGAGCCAATTATTAAATCAGTCGTAGATGATTTTAATAATATTTATAAATTAAAAAGAGGGATAAATATTTCTTATTCGAACGATGGAAAAAACAAATATTTGATAAATGGAATAGAAAATAGAATTGAACAAATAGTTGCTAATCTTTTGGATAACGCAATATCTTTCAGTGGTGATAATAAAGATGTAATTGTTAAGGTTTCAAAATTAGAAAATGATAAAGTTTCAATCAATATTTTAGATGAAGGACAAGGATTTAAAGAAAAAGATACCAATAAAATATTTAAAAGATTTTATAGTAATAGACCTGATAAATTTGGACAACATTCAGGACTTGGTTTAAATATAGTTAAAAATTTAGTCGATTTACATAATGCTACAATAAGAGCATCTAACAGATTAGACAAAAAAGGAGCAAGTATGGAAATTATATTTCCAAATGCTTAAAGAGTTATATTGATTAATTAATTCTTTATTGCTAGAAGACGCACCATGGAAGATTTCAAAGTTAAAGATTTGACCCAAGCTGAGTTTGGAAGAAAAGAAATTTCAATAGCAGAGAGTGAAATGCCTGGCTTAATGGCTTTAAGAGAGGAATACTCTGGAAAGTCACCGCTAAAAGGAGCGAAAATTATTGGATGTCTGCACATGACTATTCAAACAGCTGTTTTAATTGAAACACTTGTTGCTTTAGGTGCGGAGGTAAGATGGTCATCTTGTAATATTTTTTCGACCCAAGATCATGCAGCAGCTGCAATCGCCAAAGCTGGGATTCCAGTATATGCTTGGAAGGGAGAAACTGAAGAGGAATATATTTGGTGTATTAAACAAACTATTGAGGGTAAAAAAGATTGGGCGCCTAACATGCTTTTAGATGATGGAGGAGACCTCACTGCAATGATGCATCAAGAGTATAAAGAATTACTTAAAAATGTGAAAGGTGTTTCAGAGGAGACGACAACAGGCATTAAAGCTCTAAATAAAATGGAAAAAGATAAAACTTTGTTAGTGCCTGCAATAAATGTAAATGATTCTGTCACCAAATCTAAATTTGACAATCTCTATGGATGTAGAGAGAGTTTAGTTGATGGCATAAGAAGAGCTACAGATGTTATGATGTCTGGAAAAATTGCTATAGTTGCTGGATTTGGAGATGTCGGTAAAGGAAGTGCTGCATCTTTAAGACAAAGTGGTGCTAGAGTATTAGTTACAGAAGCTGATCCAATTTGTGCATTACAAGCAGCAATGGAGGGTTACGAAGTGGTTTTGATGGAAGAGGCAATTAGCAAAGCTGACATCGTCGTTACAGCAACTGGTAACAAAGATATTGTTACAGCTGATCATATGAGAGAAATGAAAGATAGAGCAATTTTGTGTAACATAGGACACTTTGATAACGAAATTCAAGTTGAAGCTTTGAAAAATTATAAATGGACTGAAGTAAAACCTCAAGTTCACGAGATAGAATTACCAAGTAAAAAAAGGATTATTTTATTAGCAGAAGGTAGATTAGTTAATTTAGGTTGTGCCACAGGTCATCCAAGTTTTGTAATGAGCGCATCATTTACTAACCAAGTGATTGCTCAGATAGAGCTTTGGAATAATCATAAAAACTATGACAACAAAGTTTATGTTTTACCAAAACATTTAGATGAGAAGGTTGCCACACTTCATCTTAAGAAAGTTGGAGCAAAATTAACCAAATTATCAAAAGAACAGGCGGACTATATAAGTGTCGGAGTCGAAGGTCCTTTTAAACCTAATGCCTACCGCTATTAAAAGTGATAAAATAGATTTATCTTCAGAAAAAGAAACAGAGGAACTTGCCATTACATTTTTAAAAAAAATCAAGCCTGGATGCTTTATTTTTTTATATGGTGAAATCGGGGTAGGAAAAACTACTTTTATTAGATATCTTATTAATCAATTTCAAAAACTTAATAAATTGGAGATAACAGAAGTTACGAGTCCCACTTTTAATTTGTTAAATGAGTATCAAATAAATGATTTCAAGATAAATCATTATGATCTATTTAGATTAAAATCTACTGACGAAATGAAAAATTTAGATTTATTTGAGGATAATAAAAACACAATTACTTTAGTAGAATGGCCACAAATAATTAAAGAAAAACCAAAAAATTTGATAGAAATAGTTTTCGAGTATGGAAAAGATCACAAAACTAGATCTGTTCAAATTAAAGGTTTATAGCTTCTATTTCTGAATGCCAAAATTAATAAAAATAAAGGGAGATGCATCTTTTAGAAGTTTTTTTAGAAAAAAAGTAAATGGTAATTCCTCTATCGTTGTTTATGCCAAAAAAGAAAAATTTAAAAATTTACTTGTATACGATGCAATAAATAAAATTTTAAACAAGAACAAAATTTTAGCACCACGATTATATACCCAGAGATATGATAAAAATTT
>CACMUH010000002.1:0-81773 GCA_902616875.1 uncultured Pelagibacteraceae bacterium | reverse complement strand
AGAGTTTCAATATTTTTATTTAATTTTCTATTCATCCCTGCTAGTTGAAATTCATATTCAAAATCTGAAACTGCTCTTAATCCTCTTAGAATAATATTTGACTTATATTTTTTGCATAATTCAGTGGTTAAAGAGCTAAAAGAAATTACGACAACTTTTTTTTTGTTCAGTTTCAAATCATAAAATAAAGCTTTTTTTACAATTTCAATTCGTTCATCAGAATCGAATAAATAATCCTTATTTTCAACGTTAGATACTGCAACGACAATCTTATCAAAAAGTTTTAAACCTTTTTTAATAACATCAATATGGCCAAACGTAATTGGATCAAATGTTCCAGGATAGATTGCAACTTTATTCATTAAACTAAGTTATCATCTATTTTATCAGCTGAAACAACTTTTTCTTCTCCAGTTAATTTAATAATTCTAACACCCTGAGTATTTCTACCCGCAGTTCTAATTTCTTTTACCGCTACACGTATTACTCTTCCTTTGTTAGTCGATATAAGTATTTCATCACCATCATATACAGGGAAAGAGGATGAGATATTACCATTTCTTGGTGAATTTATAATTCCGATAATTCCCTTCCCACCTCTATTAGTTACTCTATATTCTGTATGACTAGTTTTTTTACCAAAACCATTTTCTGTTATTGATAATATGAACTTTTCTTTAGCTTTTAATTCTGACTGCTCATCTTTTGACTTCTTCCCATTTTTTTTAGATTTATCATTATCTATAATTGAAAGAGAGACAATTTGATCGTTTGGAGACAAAATAATACCTTTAATCCCTTTAGAGGATCTACCCTTAAAAACTCTCAATTTTTTAGACTCAAAACGTATGCATTTTCCTAATTTGGTACTTAAAATTATATCTTGATCATCCTTGCAAATTTTAACTCCAACAATTTTATCATTATTGTCTAATTTCATTGCAATTTTTCCAGATGTATTGATTGAAGAAAAATCCTCTAAACTATTTTTTCTAATTTTCCCTTGAGCAGTAGCAAATACAATTTGATAATTTTTCATTTCAGATTCATTATCGGGAAAAGGCATAATAGAACTTATTGACTGATGGTTTTTTAGTGGAAGAATATTAAACAACGATTTTCCCTTAGAAACTGAAGATCCCTCAGGTATTTTCCAAGCTTTTATTCTATAAACTAAACCTTCTGTAGAGAAAAACAAAACTGAGGTATGGGTATTAACTGATAGAGTTTGAACTACAGAGTCTTCGTTTCTAGTAGTCATGCCAGTTTTTCCTTTACCTCCTCTTTTTTGTGTCTTAACACTATTCAAAGATCCACGTTTAATGTAACCCTGCAATGTAACAGTAATCAATACAGATTGTTTTTGAATGGTTTCTTCTATATCGTAATTTAATACAGCATCAATTATTTTAGTTCTTCGAGGTGATGAATATTTATCTTTAATATTCTTTAACTCTTCACTGATTACTTTTAATAATTCTTTTTTAGATGAAATTATTTTTTTATATTTCGTAATTAATTCAGCTAACTTCTTAATTTCTATTTCAATTTCATTTATTCCTAGCGCTGTCAGTTTTTGTAATCTTAATTCTAAAATAGCATTCACTTGTAAAGTTGATAAGGAGTATAAAGTTTTTGATTTTGAACTTTCTACAAGTGAAATTAATTTTTTTGACTTATTAATTTTCCATTTGGTTTGTAAAAGAGATTTCTTTGCATCTTCTGGATTTTTTGATGATCTGATTATTTTGATAACTTTGTCTAAATTTTCAACTGATACCGATAAACCTATTAAGATATGTGCTCGCTCTTCTGCTTTTTGTAAATCAAATTTTGTTTTTTTGACTACAACGTCCTCTCTAAAGGATAAAAAATTTGATAAGAAATCTTTTAAGTTACAAGTTTCAGGTTTGCCATCAACTATTGCAAGTGTATTAAATCCAAATGAACTTTCAATTTGTGTATTCTTGTAAAGTTGTCTTTTTACTGTTTCGGGTTCTACCCCACTTCTCAAATCTATTGAAACTCTGATTCCTTCTCGATTAGACTCATCTCTTATATCTCTTATACCCTCAATTTTTTTTTCTCTAACAAGCTGAGCAATTCTCTCATTCAAAACAGACTTATTAACTTGGTAAGGAATTGATGTGATAACCAATCTTTCTCTTCCATTTTTTAAACTTTCTATAGAAATTTCACCTCTAATTTTAAAAGAACCTCTGCCTTTGTTATAACCTTGTTTGATCATATCTTTTCCAATTATTACTCCTCCTGTTGGAAAATCAGGTCCAGGTATGTGCTTCATAAGATCTTTAATTTTTATATCTTTATTTTCAATTAAAGCTAATGTCCCGTTAATTATTTCACCTAGATTATGTGGTGGTATGCTAGTTGCCATTCCAACAGCAATTCCACCTGCACCATTTACTAATAAATTTGGAAATTGAGCTGGTAAAACTGTTGGTTCTTTCTCCGTTTCGTCGTAATTATTTTTGAATGAAATTGTATTCTTTTCGATATCATCAATTAAATATTGTGAAACTTTAGATAATCTAGTTTCTGTATATCTCATTGCAGCAGCGGGATCGCCATCAATAGATCCAAAATTTCCTTGTCCATCAACTAAAGGAAGGCTCATTGAAAAATCCTGAACCATTCTGACTAGAGCATCATAAACTGACTGATCTCCATGCGGGTGATACTTACCAATAACATCTCCAACAATTCTTGCAGATTTTCTAAATTGTTTTGACCAATCATATCCACCTTTGTACATCGCATACAAAATTCTTCTATGAACTGGTTTTAAACCATCTCGTATATCAGGAAGTGCTCTACTGACTATAACACTCATTGCATAAGATAGATAAGATGAGCTCATCTCATCATGCATTGAGATTAATTTTATATTCTTATCCTCAGGAATTTCCGTTTTTTGCATAAATATTAAAATGGAATTTCATCATCCATGTCATTTGAAATTTGTGACATGTCATCATTATTAGATTGAGTATTATCATTTGAAATACTTCCACCTGAATTACCTCCACCTAACATAGTTAAAGATGAGTTATATCCTTGAATAACAATTTCAGTCGAGTATTTGTCTTGACCAGACTGCTCATCTTTCCATTTTCGAGTCGTTAATTGTCCTTCAACATATATTTGGGCTCCCTTTTTTAAATATTGTTGAACAACATTTACCAATCCTTCATTGAATACAACTATACGGTGCCATTCTGTTTTTTCTTTTTTTTCACCAGTATTCTTATCTTTCCAAGATTGACTTGTTGCCAGACTTAATCGTGCAACACTTTTGCCATTTACCATTTGTTTGATCTCTGGATCTGCGCCCAAACGACCAATTAAAAGTACTTTATTTAAACTTCCAGCCATAATATTTTAATATTTGTTAAATTTGTTAATTAGAACTATACCACAATTTACTCTGAATATTAATTTTATTAAGTCAAAGCAACAAAAATTATGATGAAAAAGATAGTTATTAAGGGAGCTAAAGAACACAATTTAAAAAATGTTTCTTTAGAGATACCCAAAGATAAATTTGTTGTCATAACTGGTCTATCAGGATCAGGAAAGTCGTCTTTAGCTTTTGATACAGTCTATGCAGAAGGTCAAAGAAGGTATGTTGAGAGTTTATCCGCTTATGCAAGACAATTTTTAGATAAAATGAAAAAGCCAAATGTTGATTTAATTGAGGGGTTGAGCCCAGCAATATCGATAGAGCAAAAAAATACTTCTAAAAATCCAAGATCAACTGTCGCTACAGTTACTGAAATATATGATTACATGCGTGTTTTATATGCGAGAGCGGGTATACCTTATTCTCCTTTTACAGGTAAACCAATAACATCACAAACGATTACACAGATTGTGGATAAAATTAAAGAGCTTCCAAAAAAGTCAACAATATATATTTACGCTCCAGTAGTCAGAGGGAGAAAGGGAGAATATAAAAAAGAAATCCTAAATTATAAAAAAAGAGGTTTTCGAAAGATCAAAGTAGACGATGTAATTTATGATATTGATAAAGTTCCTGAATTAAATAAGAAAATTAAGCATGACATATACATTCTGGTCGATAGAATAGTTTTAAATTCATCTTTGGGAAACAGATTAGCTGAAAGTATTGAGTCCTCGGTCAATTTAGCGAATGGATTAGTATTCGTTGAATATGAAGATGAAACCTTACCGAAAAAATATCGAAAAGTAGAAAAATTAATATTTTCAACTAAATTTGCATGTCCTGAAAGTGGCTTTACAATTGAAGAAATTGAGCCAAGACTTTTTTCATTTAATAGTCCTTTTGGTGCTTGTGAAGAATGTGAAGGAATAGGAATTAAACTAAATGTTGATCCAAATTTAGTAGTACCAAATCATAAAAAAAGTATTGCTGATGGTGCTATTGAACCCTGGGCTAAAACAACCACTCTATATTATGCACAAACATTATCTTCTTTAGCAAAACATTATAGCTTCTCGTTAGATGAAAAATGGTCAAAGCTTTCAAAAAAAATTAAGGATATCATTCTTTATGGATCTGATGATGAAGAAATAAAATTTTCATATGATGATGGTTATGAAAAATACTCACATAAGAAGACATTTGAAGGGGTAATAAATAATTTAGAAAGACGATATTTAGAAACTGATAGTGATTGGAAAAGAGAAGAAATAGCCCAATACCAGTCAGATACTAAATGTGAAAGATGCAATGGTCATAGACTAAAAGATGAGGCATTATGTGTGAAAATTGACGGCTTGCACATTAGTGAAGTGACTGAAAAATCAATTTTAGATGCTGCAAAATGGTTTGAAAATTTAAAATTCAATTTAGATAAAAGACAGGTCAAAATTGCTGAACATATCCTAAAAGAAATTAATGAAAGATTAAATTTTCTTTTAAATGTTGGTCTTGATTATCTTACATTATCAAGAGAGTCTGGTACTTTATCAGGCGGAGAAGCGCAAAGAATTCGTCTAGCATCTCAAATTGGCTCTGGTTTAACTGGAGTGTTATATGTTTTAGATGAACCATCTATTGGTTTGCATCAAAAAGATAATGTAAAACTGATCAATGCTCTTAAAAGATTACGAGATTTAGGAAATACAGTAATAGTAGTTGAGCATGATACTGAAACGATGGAAAATGCAGATCATATTATTGATCTTGGTCCTGAAGCGGGAAACAAAGGTGGTGAAGTTGTTGCGCAAGGAACTTTTGACGAGATAACAAAAAATAAAATTAGTATCACAGGAAAATATCTTTCAAACAAATTAAGAATTGATGTTCCCAAGAAAAGAAGATTAGCAAAAAATGGAAGGTTTCTCGAAATAACAGGTGCGACTGGTAATAATTTAAATAATGTTAATTTAAAAATACCTTTAGGTAGTTTAACTTGTGTTACCGGTGTATCAGGAAGTGGTAAGTCAACATTAATCTTACAGACACTATACAACGCATTAAACTTAACTTTGAATAATAATAAATCTAGAAAAATTCCAAAACCATTCAAAGGTTTCAAAGGCACAGAATTAATCGATAAGATAATTGATATTGATCAATCACCAATTGGTCGTACCCCAAGATCAAATCCAGCAACTTATACTGGAGCTTTCGGGCCAATTAGAGATTGGTTCACAGGATTACCTGAGTCAAAAACAAGAGGATATAAACCAGGAAGGTTCTCTTTTAATGTCAAAGGAGGTAGGTGTGAAGCTTGTGAGGGAGATGGAGTTATTACTTATGAGATGCATTTTCTCCCAGACGTTTATATACAATGTGATGAGTGTAAAGGAACCAGATATAATCGGGAAACCTTAGAGATAAAATTCAAAGATAAAAGTATTGCGGATGTTTTAAACATGACTGTTGATGAAGGATGTGAATATTTTGAAAATATTTCAAATATAAAGACTAAATTGCTAACTTTAAAAAAAGTTGGTCTAGGTTATATAAAAATTGGTCAACAAGCTACAACTCTATCAGGCGGTGAGGCACAAAGAATTAAATTAGCTAAAGAATTATCAAAAAGATCGACGGGAAGAACAATGTACATTTTAGATGAACCGACTACTGGTCTTCACCAACACGACATCAAAAAATTATTAGAAATTTTACATACATTTGTTTCATTAGGTAACACAGTGGTTGTTATAGAACACAACTTAGATGTCATAAAAACTGCAGATTATATTGTCGATATGGGTCCTGAGGGTGGTGTAAAAGGTGGAAAAATTATCGCTGAGGGAAAACCTGAGGAAATTTGTAAAGTTAATGGAAGTTATACGGGTAAGTTTTTAAAAAATCTTTTACAATAAATACCATTGTCATCTCACTCTAAATCAGTATAAAATTATGTATGGGTAATTTACTTTCATCTTTATCAAAAACTATTCACGTTTCTTTAGCCATTGCAGTTCTGTTATTTTTAGGCTTATTTTATCAAAATGATGGTTTTAGTTTTGATGCACTTTTTTGGAGTTGGTTTGCGAGATTTGTGCATGTAGTAGTTGGTATAATGTGGATTGGCTTGTTATGGTATTTTAATTTTGTTCAAATCCCAAACATGGCAAAAATTCCAGATGAACAAAAACCAGCTATTGGTAAAGTAATAGCGCCAGCTGCGTTATTTTATTTTAGATGGGGTGCAGCATTTACAGTTCTATCAGGTTTAGCACTTGCAGGTCTTAATGGATATTTGCATGATGCAATGACTTTAAGTATAGGATCTGGCATTCCAAAACACACAGCTATAGGAATTGGAATGTGGTTAGGTCTAGTTATGGCATTTAATGTGTGGTTTGTAATATGGCCTAATCAAAAAAGAGCTTTAGGTATAGTTGAGTGTGAACCTGATCTAAAAGCCAAGTCAGCAAGAACAGCTATGTTATTTTCGAGAACTAATACTTTGTTGTCAATACCAATGCTGCTTACTATGGTAGCTGCTCAAAACCTTTATTAATTACTTTCGTCCTCTCTTAAAACAGTTTTTTGTGAAACTCTTAGTCTAACTAAAACTGTATTGGCAATATAGATAGATGAATAAGTTCCAAAAATTACACCAAATATCATAGCCAAAGAAAAACCTTTTAGTATCTCACCACCAAAGAAAAATATTGATAGCAAAGCTAATAAAGTCGTTATTGATGTAATTAAAGTTCTAGATAATGTTTCATTGATAGAGATATTAGTTAAATCGTAAATCTTAATGTCAGAATATTTTCTTAAATTTTCTCTTACTCTATCAAAAATAACCACTGTATCATTCATAGAGTAACCAACGATAGTTAATACAGCTGCGATAATAGATAAATTGATTTCAAGACCAAGCAATGAAAATAAACCTAGGGTTACCAACACGTCGTGAAACAAAGCTAATATAGCTCCTAAACTAAATTGCCATTCAAATCTGATCCAAATGTAAATTAACATTAAAGTTAATGCCACTGCGATAGCTATTACTCCAGATTTAAGTAACTCAGCACTTACTTTCGGTCCTACGTTTTCAACTCTTCTAAAATCAAAAGTATTGCCAAATGATTTATCTAAATTTGATTTTATTTCCTCAATAATATTTTTGTTATTATTAATTTCAAATTTAATAAGAAAGTCTGTCTCATTGCCAAAATTTTTTACTGAAACATCACCCAAATTCATAGAATTTAAATTATCTCTTAGAGATGACACATTAATTTTGCTGTCAGTTGACCTTAATTCAATTAACGTTCCGCCCTTAAAATCTATTCCAAAGTTAAGACCTTTGAAAGTCAGTAAAAATAAAGAAATAACGACTAAGGATATAGAGAGTATGTTAAATTGATTATAATATTTGTTAAAAGCAATCATTTAAATTAAACCTTCTTTTTCTTTGTTTCTGTACACATACAAAACAGTCAATAACCTTGCTATGAAATAAACTGAAAATAATGTTGTAAATATTCCAATCCCAAGTGTAAGTGAAAAACCTTTGATTGGACCTGAGCCCATAAAAAATAAGATAATAGCTGCTAATAGTGTTGTTATATTTGCATCAAGTATAGCGGTTCTAGATTTTGTGTAACCACTATCAAAAGCTATTAAATTATTTTTTTCATTTTTTAGCTCTTCTTTAATTCTCTCAAAGATTAAAACATTTGCATCGACTGCCATACCAACTGTCAAAATTATTCCAGCGATCCCCGGAAGAGTTAAGGTCGCCTCGAATATAGTCAATATTCCAATGAGTAAGAAAAGATTAAGTATTAATGTTATATTGGTAATTAAGCCAAATATCTTATATTTTACAAAGATAAATACTATTACTAAAACAAAACCAATTGCTAATGCAATCATCCCTGCATTAATTGAGTCTTGTCCTAAGTCAGGACCAACTGTTCGTTCCTCAATAATATTTAAAGGTGCAGGTAATGCACCAGATCTTAATAAAAGAGCTAAATCTGTTGCTGATTGAAAAGTAAATCCTCCACTGATTTGACCTGATCCACTTGCAATTGTATCTCTTATAACCGGTGCACTTATAATTTTACCATCCAATACTATTGCTAATTGTTTACCAATACCAGTCGATGTAGCTTTACCAAATCTTTTAGCTCCAACTCTATCAAGTGTAAATGTAACCACTGTTTCATTCGTCTCACTATCCATTCTTGGTTGAGCATCTAGCAGATTGTCTCCACTTAAAATAATTCTTTTACTTACCAGAGCATCTTCTTCAGACTCATCTTCATAACTAAGTTTTTCCACTCCAAAAGAGTCTTGATCGTTATTAGTTACAAATCTAAATGTAAGATTTGCAGTTTTACCAAGCAATGATTTAATTCTCATTGGATCATCTAATCCAGGTAATTCAACAAGAATTCTGTCGTTTCCTCTTTTTAAAATATTTGGCTCATTAGTTCCTATCTCATCAATTCTTCTTCTTACAATTTCTAATGCTTGATCTTGGGAAGATGTTTTTAATTTAACAATACCTTGGGTTGAATAATTGACAAAAAAAATATTATTTTCCTGAGTGATATCTAATTGATGAGATTTAAATCTTGGATAATAAGGATTTAATTCACTTTCCTCATCATTAAACGTATCTATAATAGTTTGTTTAAAGTTTTCATCTACAGAAAAAGATAATTTTTGTCCTAAAATTTTTAAATTTTTTATTCTTATATTTTTGTCTTTGAAATAATTTCTAATGGTAATTGAAAGATTTTGTATTTTTTGCTCAATAACTGGATTATTATCAATTTCGAGTAGTAGGTAAGAACCTCCCTGAAGATCTAATCCAAGATTAATTTTCTTATTTAGTAAGTTATTTTCAAACTTAAATAAATTTGATGAGGCAATTAAAATAAAAAATAGAGAAATTAATATTACTGATATTATTCTGAATTTTGAAAAATATAACACTTTACTTTAACAAAATTACTTTTTAACTTCTTGAGAGTTCATCAGACTTTGTACACCTGTACCTCTGATAACTTCAACAGTCACATTTTCAGCAACCTCAACTTCTATTTTATCGTTGTCTACAACTCTGGTTATGGTTCCTGTAATACCGCCTGAAGTTACAATCTTATCACCTTTTTTTAAACCCTCGACCATAGCTTTATGCTCTTTGACTTTTTTTTGCTGTGGTCTTATCAAGAAAAAATAAAAAATAACAAAAATTAGTATTAGTGGTATAAATTGACCTATTCCTGAACTTTCCATAAAACTCCTTAATTAAAAATGAATTTTTATACTATCTCATAAGTTAAAACAACTTTAATTCAGACTAATTTTTTCTAGATTATTCATATAAGGTCTAAGCACTTTTGGAATATTTATAGACCCATCCTTTTGCTGGAAATTTTCTAAAATAGCAATAAGAGTTCTACCCACTGCTAAACCACTTCCATTAAGCGTTCCAACAAATACTGTTTCTTTATTTGAATTTTTATATCTAGCTTTCATCCGTGTTGCCTGGAAAGTTGAACATGATGAACATGAAGATATTTCTCTATACTTGTTTTCTGAAGGTAACCATACTTCTATATCGTAAGTTTTTTCTGCACTAAATCCCATATCTCCACTACATAAAATCATTTTTCTATATGGTAACTCTAACAAATCCAAAATACCTGTGGCACAATTTGTCATTCTCTCTAATTCTTCAAGACATTTATTTTGTTCCACAATACTAACTAATTCAACTTTATAAAATTGGTGTTGTCTGATCATCCCTTTTGTATCTTTACCATAACTACCAGCCTCTTTTCTAAAACATGGGGTAGATGCAACAAATCTCATCGGTAATGTTTTAAAATCTAAAATTTTATCTTTTACAATATTAGTTAAAATAACTTCTGCTGTAGGAATTAAAAATTTTCTACCACTTCCCTCTTCTAATTTTATTTCAAATTGATCATTTTCAAATTTAGGCAATTGACCAGTTCCGAACATTGTATTTTCTGATGCTAATAAAGGTGGTGAAATTTCCTCATATCCATTTTTTGAAGTATGTATATCAAGCATAAAATTTGAAATTGCTCTTTCAAGTAATGCTAATTTATTCTTAACAAAAACAAATCTTGAACCGGTGGTTTTTGTGGCAAGATCAAAATCTAACATGCCAAGCTTTTCACCTAATTCGTAGTGTGATTTTGGAGTAAATTCAAAATTAGGAATCTGACCCGATTTAGTTAATTCAACATTTTCATTTTCATTAGATCCTACAGGCACATCATCATGAGGTATATTGGGAATACTTGATAAAATTTCATCTAAGTCTGATTTAATTTTTGATTGTTGATCAGTAATTTTATCAATAGATTGTGTAATTTCTTTTGACCTAGAAAATAAAGCTTTATCTTTTGTTTTTGAAATATCTTTCTTTTCTTTCTCTAATGTTTCTTTTTTTTGAATTAAATCTCTATTATCTATATCTAATTTTTTGAGTTTATTGAGATCTATATCGATTGATCTTTTTTTTAATGCTTTTGAAAATGCATCAAAATCTTTTCTAATTTCTTTAATGTTATGCATCTGAATTTTTTAAATTTTTATTCTCAATAAGTTTTACTGAAAATATTGATAATTCATATAGAATTAATAAAGGTATCGCTAAACCAATTTGTGTTATGGGATCTGGGGGTGTGAGTAAAGCTGCAGCTGCGAATATAATAACCACAACATATTTTCTTCGTTTCTTTAAAAAATCAGAATCAACTAACCCTACCCTAGCTAATAAACTCAACACAACAGGTAATTGAAAACTTATGCCAAACGCGAATATAAGTTTCATTACCAATGAAAGATATTCGTTTACTTTTGCTTCTAATTGAATTGGTAAATTTGTTGAAAGACCAGAACTTTCAAAAGATAAAAAGAATTTAATCGCTAGGGGCATTATTAAGTAATAAACCAACATACCTCCTAGTAAGAATAAGATTGGGGTTAAAACTAAATAAGGTAAAATTGCAATTTTTTCATGTTTATAAAGACCAGGAGCAATAAATTTCCAAATCTGCATTAAAATAAATGGACAAGTAACAAAAAAAGCTGTGAAAAAAGATACTTTCAAATAGGTAAGAAAAGTTTCTTGTAAAGCTGTGAAAATTAATCGTCTATCAGTTCCATCATCTTTAACCGCTTGTGCATATGGTTCTACTAAAAAACCATAAAGATGTTCAGCAAAAAAATAACATCCTATAAAAAAGATTATTAGAAAAATAAAACTATGAATTAGTCTTTTTCTTAACTCAGCTAAATGACTTACAAAGCCACCTTCATTTTCGTCATGACTCATCTTTTTTTTCTTCTTTTTTTTCTATTTTATTATCTTCAAGATCAATATTTGAGACTTCATTTTGAATATTATTGACATATTTTTTTGCAGAGCCGATCCATGAACCAACTTTTTTGAGCATTATCGGAAAGTCCTTAGGTCCTAAGACTACAATAGCTATTGCAACTACAATTAAAATCTCAAACCAACCAATAGTAGGCATGTGATTTATTCTTTTTTGTTCGAATCTTGATTATCGTCAGAAATATTTTTAGGTTCATTGTCATCAGTCACATCTGATGCCATACCCTTTTTAAAACTTTTTATTCCTTTTGCTACATCGCCCATAAGGCTAGAAATTTTTCCTCTACCAAATAATAATACCACAAGTATTACAACGATTGCTATTTGCCAAATTCCAATGCTCATAGAAAACTTATAACCTTTTTATCAATAATTGAAAAGTCTAATTTGTAGGCTTAGTTCTTCTCATCCGAGTCAAGAGTGCTACTTAACATTTCATCAATATTTGAATAAATGTCCTCTTTTTTATCATCTTGTTTTTCTTTATAGAATTTTCCAGTACCAAAAATAGCGTTATCAATATTGGTACTATCAATTAAACCTGCGGCCCCAAGTTCATCTACTGTCGGTAAATCAGATAATTTTTGTAAGTTAAAATGACTTAAAAAATCATCTGTCGTGACATATTGAATAGGTCGACCAGGAACATTTTTTCGTCCACCAGGTTTAACCCAATTTAATTCCATCAAAATTTCTAAGGTGTTAGTTCCAAAAGCTACACCTCTTATTTCCTCTATCTCTGCACGAGTAACTGGTTGATGATAAACAATTATAGCAAGAGTTTCTATTGCAGCTTTTGATAGTTTTTTTTCAACAGTTTTTTCTTGGGTCATTAGATTTGAAAGATTAGGTGAGGTTCTAAAAGACCATTTTTTAGAAATGCAAACTAAGTTAATACCCCGATTTGAATATTCAGCTTGTAATTTTAACAAAATTTTTTCGACATCCGTTTTTTTAGATATCTTATTTTCAATAGTTTCAATATCTAATGGTTCTGCAGCAGCAAAAACAATTCCCTCAATTTCCTTTTCGATTGAAGATAATTTAGTTGGAAAATTAATAATATTGTCTTTTTTCTTAATCTTTTTTTTTATCATTTGTTTTCTTTTATATAAATATCATCAAAAAGGTTTTCTTGCTTTATGCTTAGGTTACCCTCCTTGACCAACTCAAGAGACCCTGCAAATATTCCTGCTTTACCGGTTCGTTTGTATTTTGATCCACTTTTAAAACTTTTCGGTATTAAATCATCTAATTTTTTCCAATCCATTAATTTTCCAAAAAAATCTTTTATAGTTTTTATACCTTCTTCTGTTGTAAAAACTGGTAATTTTGGAATATTAATTCTCTGAAAATCTTTAGTCATAATTATAGTGGAATAGGTTTTCATGAGGTCAAATAAATTTAATTTATACTCACTATTGTAGATGGGCCTTATACCTGCTCTCATACCTCTAGTTCTAATTTCTCTTCCTAATCTTTTTCTTTTGAGCATCTGTTCAGATAATAACCTTATTAATTCAAGTTTCTTAAGTTGAAGTTTTAATTTTTCAGCTACTTCTTGAACTTTAAACTCTTCTTCAGGGGTGCCTGGTAATAGTAATTTTGATTTTAAATAAGCTAACCATGTTGCCATTAATAAGTATTCTGAAGCAATTTCTAAATTTAATTTTTTTTCTTGAGTAATAAAATCATGAAACTGATCTGCTAATTTTGTAATAGATATATCTTCAAGATTAACTTTTTGAGCTTTTGCTAGATCTAAAAGGACATCTAATGGTCCATTATAATTTTCAACATCTACTTTAAAAAGTTCAGAATCATTTTCAATCATCAATCAATATTAACTTAAAATTTTGTAAAATTGTGATGTTTTTTTTATGAGAAAAGGATTTATCAATGGTGAATTATTTCCTACAATTTTCATTTCATTTAAATTTCCATTACAATGTAAGGCTAAATTACAACCTGCACTAAACGTTTTGATTGTATTTTCCTTTAAATTACCCTTAAGACTTTTCATGGATAAATCATCAGAAATCAAAATATCTTTAAAACCAATTTTATTGCGAATTAATTTAATAAATTTTTTTGAGTGAGTAACACAATTTTCTTTATCAATTTGAGTAAAAATTATGTGAGCAGTCATTGCAAAAAAAGTTTTTTTATTTTTAAAAGGAAGAAAATCTTTCTTAGTTAGATAACTCAATTTTTTATTTACCATTGGAGTAAAATGGTGACTATCTACTTTTGCAAGACCATGTCCCGGAATATGCTTTATGACTGTCCCAATACCATTTTGATGGAAATAATTGATACAATAATCTCCTATTTTAGATACAATTTTGGGATTATTGGAAAAAGATCTATTCCCAATGATATTTGATGCACCTTTAATTCTTAAATCTAAGACAGGGGAAGTATTAATATTAATACCAAGAGATTTTAATAAATATGAAGTTTTATCAATAAATAATTTATAATAAAATTTAAATTCATCTACATTTTTAACATATTTTTTTCCAAAAAATTCTGAAGTCAAATTATCGAATGATATAATATTTTTTAACCGGTTAACTTTACCCCCTTCTTGATCAATTAAAATGGGATATTTTTTATCTTTAAATAATTTTCTTATTGACGTGGTGAGTTTTAGTGTTTGATCAATATTTCTAATATTTCTTGTAAATAAGATAACTCCCCAGGGTTTATATTTTTTGAGAAATGACTTTTCTTTTGCTGAAAGTTTTGTTGATTTGATACCAACAATAAATGACCGACGTTTATTCATTATTTTCTAATAATTTCCAAAAATTAAATTTTTTCTTTTTTTTATTGTTTGTTTGCTCAACGTATTCAATAATATTTTTCGTATCATCTTCTAAAATTGGTAATTTTTCTGAGTAAGTATTTATCTTATTTTCGATATTGTTGAGTGATCTATATGATTTTTTTTTATAGGCATCAGAAAAATAATATTTTGCTGTAAAAAAAATAAAAAGACCAATAATAAAAACAAAAATAATATATTTGATTTCTTTAAACATTACATTTTTTCAGGAGCAGACACACCTACAATATTCATCCCAGATTTAACAACATTTGATATAAGTTTTAATAAAACTAACTTATCATTCGATATCTTCTTATTCTCATTTATAAATCTTTTTTCAGGATTATCTTTTCCCAAGTTCCAGTAAGAATGAAAGAGAGAGGCTAGTTCATAAAGATAAACTGGAATTCTATGTGGTTCTAGCTTCTTACTTGAGATTTCGATGCACTTAGGCCACTCAGATATTTTTTTTAAGATATTTATTTCATGGTCAGAATATTCAAAATTGTATTCGTCAATCTTTAAATCTTTTTTCAAATCTATTTCCAAATGTCTAAAAACAGATGAAATTCGAGCATAACAATATTGTACATAATACAAAGGATTGTCTTTTGATTTTTCAATTACATTATCAAAATCAAAATCGAGTTCGACATCATTACTTCTATTTAACATAATGAATCGAGTAGCATCTTTTCCAACTTCATTAATTAAATCATCGACAGTTATATAATCACCTTTACGTTTTGACATTTTAAATGGTTTTTTATCCTTTATAAGTTTTACAAGTTGACTAACTTTACAAATAAGTTTTCCTTTAGAGTTTGATAAAGCATCAACAGAGGATGTAATTCTTTTAATATAACCCGCATGATCCGCGCCTAAAATATTTATTAAATAGTCAAACTTTCTATCCAATTTATTTTTATGGTAGGCAACATCACTGGCAAAATAAGTCCAAGCACCATCAGATTTTTGTAATGCTCTATCTTTGTCATCACCAAAATCGGTTGATTTGAAAAGTAATTGTTCTCTTTCAACCCAATTATTATCATCCTCACCAGCTGGAGCTTTAATTTTACCTTTATAAACAAATTTATTTTTTTGAAGATTTTCTACTACTTTTTCAACTTCTTGATTAAGCACTAATTTTTTTTCACTGACGAAATTATCGTGAATTATACCAAGGCTACTAAGATTTTTTTTTATTAATTTTATTGCCTCGTCTATAGACAGACTCGTTAATTGTTCAGATATTGCATCGTAATTAGTAAAATCTATTTTTGGATTTGAAGAAATGATATTATTAGCAAACTCAATTAAATATTCACCAGGATAAAGATCCTCATTATCTGTTGGAAAAGTTTCATTAAATTTGATTTCTCTTATTCTAAAATATACTGATTTTGTGAAATTAGTTATCTGATTGCCATAGTCATTTACATAATATTCTTTAGTAACTTTATGATTATTAAATGATAAAACATTTGAAATTACGTCTCCTAAGATAGCACCTCGGCAATGACCCACATGTAAAGGTCCTGTTGGATTGGCAGAAACAAATTCAATTAAATAATTTTTCTTTTGCTCGTTTGTATTTATTCCAAATGTTTTAGCGTTCTTAATGATTTCTTTTGAAAAATTTGTCCAAAACTCAGGTTGAAATTTGATATTTATAAATCCGGGTTTTACTATTGATACTTCTTTTATTGACTTGTCCTCATTTTCAAGACTCTTTGCTAATATTTCAGCTAATTCTAAAGGAGGTTTTTTATTTATTTTTGACAAAACCATCGCAACATTTGTAGAAATGTCACAATTAAATTTCTCAGGTGGAATTTCTGTGTTTATTCCATCTAAATTATCTGGCAAAATTATTTTACCCTTTTTCGATAAATCTAAAATAATTTTTTTTATTTTGTCTAAGTATTGATCAAAAATGTTCATTTGATATCGTTGTAAAGGTTGATAGCATATCTGTCAGTCATACCAGAAATAAAATCAGAAACTGATCGATATTTGTTTTTAGATAAATGCTCTTTTGAAATAAATTTTGCCGGATTTTTACTTATTTTGGCAAACAATCTTTTAATTATTAATTTACCTTTATTATTTTTATTTAGCACATTCTTGTTATTGTACATTTTGGACCTTAAAAAATACCTAATTTCATTATCAGAATTTTTAATTTTATCAGAGAAATCAACCATAAGAAAATCAGTTTTATTCAAATCATTTCTACTTTTAATTTTATTTTGATTAAGATTTTTGATGGTATTACTTATTAAATCTTTGATCATTAAATCAATTGAGTCTCTTATAATCTGGTAAGTTGCAATCTTGTAATTTTTTTTGTTAATCTTTTTTTTATATTTTCTATAAATATTTTTAAAAAAATCTATTTCTACTAACTCTTCTAATCTAAATAAGTTCGCTTTGATGCCATCTTGTATGTCATGGTTATTATAAGCAATATCATCAGATATAGATGAAATTTGAGCCTCTAGTGATGGAAAGGTATTAAAATTAATCATGTTTTTAAATTTTTTAACACCTATCAATTCATCAACTAAATGAAAATCTTCAACTGGACCATTGTGTTTTAAAAGTCCCTCTAATGTTTCAACAGAAAGATTTAAGCCACTAAATTTCAAATACTTATTTTCTAAAAACATAACAATTCTTAATGTTTGTAAATTGTGATCAAACCCTCCATGAATGCTCATACATTCATTCAAAGCATCTTCACCTGCATGACCGAAAGGAGTGTGGCCCAAATCGTGCGCTAAACTGAGTGTTTCTGCTAAGTCCTCGTTCAAACTGAAATATCTAGCAATGGATCTTGCTATTTGAGCAACCTCCATAGAGTGAGTAATTCGAGTTCTATAATGATCCCCTTCAGTATTCACAAATACCTGCGTTTTATGTTTCAATCTTCTAAATGAAGCACTATGAATAATACGATCTCTATCTCTTTGATAAGGTGATCTATATTTTGACAAAGATTCCTTAAATATCCTACCTTTACTTTTGAATTGACCTATCTTTGAGTATTTTTTCATCCTTTAAAATAAAATATTAAGTATTATATTACTAATACCAGTGATCAATTATGATTAAAGAAATTAAATTTACTGATAAAGCACTAAAACAGATCAATGTATTGCTGTCTAAAAAAGATAAAGGGTCTTTTTTTAGAATCGCCATTAAAGGTGGTGGTTGTTCAGGATTTCAATACGAATTCACTTTTGATAAAGAAAAATCAAAAGATGATTTAAACTTTGAAAATATTTTAATTGATAAAACTTCAGCAGATTTATTAAAAGGCTCTGAAGTTGATTATGTTTCAGAATTAATTGGTGAACAATTTAAGATAACAAATCCACAAACTAAGTCATCTTGTGGTTGTGGTGTTTCTTTTTCTCTTTAATGATTATTTCTTCATGGAATGTAAATTCTGTGAGAGCTCGTATAGATAATATCAAAAGTTATCTCTTAAAATATAAACCAGATATCCTAATGATGCAGGAAATCAAAACAGAGGATGTAAACTTTCCCTATGATGATTTTTCTGCAATGGATTATGAAAGTCACGTGTTTGGCCAAAAAAATTATAATGGGGTTGCAATTATATCTAAAGGTAAATTAAAAAATATTAAAACTGACTTAATCAAAGATAAACTGAAGCAATCGAGAATAATTTCAGCTGAACTGGAATATAAAAAGAAAAATATTCAATTAATAAACATTTATACACCTAATGGAAATCCTGTAGATACGGATAAATATAAATACAAGAAACAATGGTTGGATGATTTAATTAAACAATTAAAGAGTTTAAGTAAAAAAAATTCAAATATTATTCTTGCTGGAGATTTTAACATTATTCCAGCACCTGAAGATGTTTATAATCCAAAAAGTTTTGAGGATGATGCTCTGTTTAGATTAGAAATAAGAAAAAAATTAAGAGAAATGATCAACCTTGGTTTTAGTGATGTCTATAGACATTTTAATGAAACTAAGGAAGGTTATACCTTTTGGGACTACATGAGAGGTGCTTGGCAAAAAAATAATGGGATGCGAATTGATCACTTCTTAGTTTCAAATTCTTTGATTGATCAAATTAAAGGTATAAATATTAATAAAGATCCAAGAGGTCGTGAAAAACCTTCAGATCATACACCGATTGAAATTACTTTAGCTTAGAGATTTTATTTTATTAACCAAGTCTTCATTAATATTTCGAGGGCCTTTATCTAATCTATTTTTGTGTCTTCTTTCACCTGGAAGTCTAACTCCATCAAAAGATTTCATTTTATCAAAAAATTCATCTGCATGTTTTTGCCAATTTGTTCCTGAGGTTTTGTCAGGTGAAATTGCAATGATAAATTCTCCCCCGCTTGGTGGTCCACCATCATTATTATCTTTAGCCGCTGTTTCAAAACTAAAATTATCACCAACCAAAGCACCAGCCATTAACTCAACCATCATAGCTATTGCTGAACCCTTATAGCCGCCAAAAGGAAGTAATACACCACCATCTGCAATTGCACCTGGATCAGTAGTCTCTTTACCATCTTTAGTTAAACCAGTTCCAAGTGGAACCTTGTGCCCTTCTCTTTTAGCAACTTGGACTTCTCCCATTGCCATTGATGCTGTGGCCATATCATAAACGACTGGAGTTTTACCAGGTCGCGGCCAAGCAAATGAAATCGGATTTGTTCCAAACAATGGTTTGATTGCACCAGCAGGTGCTACAGCAGGTTTGTATGATGTGCATGCAAAAGCAACCAAACCTTCTTCTGCTAACTTTTCTGTTTCAGGCCACATCGCTGCCATATGATGAGAATTATTTATTGCGAGCACTGCTACGCCATTTTCTTTTGCGGCCTTAGCTAATTCAGGCAACCCTTTATTTAAAACTACTGGGGCTAAACAATTATTCCCTTGAACTTTTATAACTGATGAAGAAATTTTTTTAATTTCAGGCTTTCCTTTACCATTAATTTTTCCACTTTTTAAACCACTTACATATGCAGGTAACCTAAACAAACCATGAGATAAAGATCCATCCCGTTCGGCATTTCTAATCAGGTCAGACAGAATAGAAGCTGTTTCATCATCACAACCATTAGCTAATAAAGTTTTTTTGGCTAAATCAAAAATTTCATCTAATGTAAGGGAAACTGTACTCATCCCATTATTAGATATTATTTATAACTAAATATCAATTTCTAATTAACAACCTTTGAAAGATTTTGACATATTGCCAATTAAATCAAAATATAAATCCTTACCTGGATCAAGTGTAGCTCCTAATGGATCGATTACACCTGTTGCAACATTAGTATCTTTTGCTACAGCTTTAATAATATCGGGATTAAATTGAGGCTCTGAAAATATACAACTAACTTTATCATGCTCAATTACCTCTCTGATTTCAGCTAATTGTTCAGCACCTGGCATAACATCAGTGTTCACTGTAAATGCCCCAAGAATATTTATCCCAAATCTTTTTTCAAAGTATTGATAGGCATCGTGAAAAACTATTGATTTGAATTCTTTGTTTAATTCAGATTGAACTTTCTTAGTTAGTTTATCTAAATCTTTATGAGCGTTTTTTAAATTTGCTTTATATTTTGCCTCATTTTTTGGATCATTTTCAATTAAGTGTTCTGCCATTTCACTTAAAATTATTTTTGCATTCATCGGATCAAGCCATATGTGTGGATCAAACTCTCCGTGAGCATGTCCCTCGTGTCCATGGTCATCGTGATCATCTTTTTTATGACCTTTTTTATCATGATCGTGTTCATCATGACCATGTTCCTTCTCTTTTTTATCATGGTCGTGGTCATCATGATCATCTTCTTTCTTAGCATGATCGTCATGATCATCTTCCTTATGACCATGATCATCATGACCTTCAAAAATATTTCTTTCTCTAAATTTAAGTTTAGTTAAACCTTTAATTTCCATTAATTCGATTTTTTCAGCATCTTTTGCAATTGTTTTTAATGGTTTCTCTAAAAAGGTTTCGATATCCTCACCAACCCAAAATATAATATCAGCATTTTGTATCATTTTTGCGTGTGATGGCTTAAGTGCAAATCCATGTGGGGAAGCATAACCATCAACAATTAAATCTGGTTTAGCAACACCATCCATTAAATAACTTGCAAGAGAATGGATTGGTTTTATTGCTGCAACTACTTTAATTTCAGCGTTAGCTGGTACAAAAATTGTTAAGAATGATAATAGTGATAGAATTAATGGTAATTTTTTTAAGTTTTTCATATGTTTTATATTTAGATTGTTATAATATAACAGGATGTAATAATATAACATTTATTAGTCAAGAAAAAAATGAGCACTGATCAAAATATATTGGTAAAATTAAATAACGCTGGTTTACAATTGAATAACAAATGGCTAGTTAAAGGTGTTTCACTACAAGTTGAAAAAGGAAAAATAGTTACTCTCATAGGTCCAAATGGGTCAGGAAAAAGCACAACAGCTAAAATTGCTTTAGGTATTTACAAAAAGATCGATGGTTCAGTTGAAAAATATACCAACAAAGTTGGATATGTACCACAGAAAATTTCAATTGATTGGACGTTACCGCTAAGAGTAAATGATTTCATGATATTAACAGAAAGTCTTAATAAAGAGACAATAGATGAAGCTCTATCTTTAACTGGCGTCATTCATCTGAAAGACAAGAATCTAGGAGATTTATCAGGTGGTGAATTTCAAAGAGTACTACTTGCTAGAGCTATATCAAAAAAACCTGATCTATTAGTGCTTGATGAACCAGTACAAGGAGTAGATTTTACTGGTGAAATAGCTTTATATGAACTGATTAAGAAAATTTCTGATGAATTAAGTTGTGGGATCTTATTAATTTCACACGATTTACATACAGTTATGAGTGCAACAGACTTTGTTGTTTGTTTAAACGGCCATGTTTGTTGCTCAGGATCTCCAATGGATGTTGCAAAAAACAATGAGTATAAAGCCTTATTTGGAGAACAAGCTTCTCAAATATTGTCTAGATATGAGCATAAGCATGACCATATTCATACAAATGAAGGTGAAATTAAAAAAAATTAGATGTTTGATGATTTTTTTATAAGAGCTTTGGTTGCAGGAATAGGAGTTGCTTTTGTAACAGGACCTCTTGGTTGCTTTGTTATATGGAGAAGATTGTCTTATTTTGGTGACACCTTGGCTCACTCTGCTCTATTGGGGGTGACATTAGCTTTTACTATGGAATTTAATATTGCTATTTCAGTATTTGTTATTTCCTCAATGATAGCTTTAATTTTGATTCAACTTCAAAAAAAAACGAATTTACCAGGTGATGCTTTATTGGGTCTTCTAGCTCATTCATCTCTTGCGGTGGGACTTGTTGTGATTGGTTTTTTAACATTTATCAGGTTTGATATTATGGGATTATTATTTGGAGATATTTTAGCAGTTTCAGTAGACGACTTGTTAATTATCTGGATAGGAGGTGCATTGATTTTATTAACTTTAAAATTTATTTGGAAATCTTTATTTGCCTCAACTGTAAATTATGAACTAGCAGAAGCTGAAGGTCTAAACCCTGATAGAGCTAAAGCAATATTTACAATCCTAATGGCAGCAATTATTGCGATTTCAATAAAAATGGTAGGATTGTTATTAATAACAGGGATGTTAATTATACCTGCCGCAATGGCCAGAAATTTATCATCAAGTCCACAAAGTATGGTTATTTATTCAATTATAGGAGGATTATTGTCTGTCATTATAGGTCTGTTCACATCTTTAGAATTTAATACATCCTCAGGTCCATCAATTATAACCGCTGCCTTATTATTATTTATACTTTCATTATTCAAAATTAAACAATCAATTAAATTGAAAAATTAGTGAGGAACTGGTAAAATGGGATAAATGCAAAACCTCTCAAAAAATCAGCAAATTATTTTTGATTTAATTGACAAATCACCTGAGCCACTTAAAGCTTACACGATACTTTATAATGTTCAAAAAAAAGGTATTAAAGCTCCTCTACAAGTTTATCGAGCACTAGATAAGTTGGTTGAAATAGGAAAAATCCACAAAATTGAAAGTCGAAATGCCTTTATCGCATGTCATAATTCAAGTTGTCAGGTAGCTAAAGCTACTGCATTTTCAATTTGTGAAATTTGTGAAAAAGTAACAGAAATAAGTAGTGATAGTCTCTCAAAATATTTAGCTAATTTTAAGGATAAAGATGGCATGAAATACATTAAATATAATCTTGAATTTTTTGGATTATGTAAAAAATGTAAAGTTAAATAAAATACTTCTATTCAACAATCAAAGTGTCTTTTGAACCACCACCTTGGGAACTATTGACAATAGTACTTCCTTTTCTGAGTGCAACTCTAGTCAGTCCACCAGTTGTAACATAATTGGTTTTGCCACTTAGGACAAATGGTCTTAAGTCTAAATGCCTTGGTTCTATATCTTTATCAGTAATTGTTGGAGCAGTAGACAAAGTTTCTAGAGGTTGCGCAATATATTCTCGAGGACACTTTTTAATTTTTTCTGCGACTTCTTCTCTTTCTTTAGTTGAGGCTTTAGGACCTATCATAATTCCATAACCACCTGAAGCATTTGCAGGTTTGACTACTAGTTTAGATAAATTTTCTAAAACATACTTTTTTTGACTTTCGTCATGACACAAATATGTCTCAACTTGATTTAAAATAGGTTGTTCGCCTAAATAATAAACTATCATCTTATTTACATATGAATAAACTACCTTATCGTCAGCAACACCTGTACCAATAGCATTTATTATACCTACATTTTTTTTTAACCAGCATTTGAATAACCCAGGAACACCAATGAGAGAATCTTTATTAAAAGCTTTGGGATCTAAGAAATTATCGTCTAATCTTCTGTATATGCAATCAACTTTCAAAGGACCTTTTACAGTTTTCATATAAACATTATCATTTTCAACAAATAAATCTTTTCCCTCTACCAATGCAATTCCCATTTGCTCTGCTAAAAAAGAATGTTCAAAGTAAGCAGAATTATAAATACCTGGTGTCAAAACTACCATATGTGGATGAGCAGTTTTTTTAGGAATACATTCATTCATACAATTAAAAAGTTTGTTGGTGTATTGATGTATTGATGCAACTTTATATCTCGTAAAAAGTTCAGGAAAAACATCTCTCATTACCATTCTGTTCTCAAGCATATAAGAAACCCCAGATGGCACTCTTAAATTATCCTCTAAAACTAGATAATCTCCGTTTTTATTTCTGATTAAATCTACTCCAGATATGTTTGCCCAAGATTTATATTTAGGTGAAAACCCTTCACATTCTTTTACATAGTAAGGTGAATTAAATATAATTTCTCGAGGAATAACGTTATCTTTAAAAATTTTCTTTTGATTATAGACATCGTCAATAAATAAATTTAAAGCCTTTACTCTTTGCTTTAAACCTTTGGTCACCTTATTCCATTGTGATTTAGGAATTATTCTTGGAATAATATCTAACGGCCATTTTTTTTCCTCTGCTCTGTTATTAGCAGCATAAACTCTAAAATTTATTCCTCTAGCGCTGATAGTACTTTGACAATTTTTTTCAATTTCTTGAAGTTTTTCTTTTCCATATCTTTCTAATATACTTGAAATTATAACGGCATGTTTTCTTAATTTGTTCTCATTAGTAAAATAACCATCATATGCTTTAGTGGCATTGTAATTATTCCAGAGTTTACCGCTCATCTTACAATTGTTTAATAATTAAGATAAACAATCAATTGCGATATAGTTATATCAGCTATGCTTGAATTTAATTATATGTTAATTAATTAATAAATATTAATAGTACTTATGACTTATTGTGTTGGCATTAAAGCTCAAGACGGAATAGTTTTTGCCTCAGACTCTAGAACAAATGCAGGGTTAGATAATGTCAATATATACTCAAAAATGTTTGTTCATGATGTTGGTGATAGAAGTGTCATTATAGTTACCTCTGGAAACTTAGGTACATCTCAAGCAGTATACAAGTCTATTGAAAAAGACCTTAAAGGCGAAAGTGGAATAATGAATTTAAATACCTGTAAAGATTTTGATCAAATTGCATCCTACATTGGATCATTAAATATTGAACATTCAGCACCTAGGGGAATAAACACAGATACTGTTTTATTAGGTTCGTCATTTTTAGTTGGTGGTCAGATCAAAGGTCAACCTTTAGAATTGTATTTAGTGTACTCTCAAGGAAATTATATTAAACCAGCTGATAGCAAACCTTATCTAGTTATTGGAGAAGTAAAATACGGTAAACCTATTTTAGATAGAGTTATAAAACCTAGCGTATCTATTGGTGATGCATCACGTTGTGCTCTAATTTCAATGGACTCAACATTAAAAAGTGATTTAACAGTTGGCCCTCCTATTGATTTTGCTGTCTATAAAAAAGATGAATATAAAATTGCCTCACATAAATGCTTAAATATCACTGATACTGAATATTCTAAGGTCTGTGATCAATGGTCGGATGGCATATTTAAAATTTTTGATTCTTTTCCAAGATTTGATTGGGAAGACACAAAATAAAATTATTTTTCCTATAAACTGTAATAAATTCTTAACATAACTGAAATAATAACAACGGAAGGGGATTTTATGTTTATAAAAAAATATCTAAAGTGGATCAGTACGTTTCTAGTTTTAGTAGGAATACTTCTTACAAATTTAAATATATATCCATTAAATATATATTTTCATGGATTAGGAGTTGTTGGATGGACTATAGCTGGTTTTATGAGCAAAGATAAAGCGATACTAACAAACTTTGGATTACAAATTCCATTATTTGTTATTGGAGTTTATAAGATTATTTTTTAAATGAAGAATATATTGTTTGTTTGCACAGGTAATTCAGCAAGAAGTATTATTGCTGAAAGTATTATAAATAATGAGTATGACGATTTGTACAAAGGTTTTAGTGCCGGGAGTAATCCAACAGGAAAAATAAATGATGATGTGAAGAATTATTTGTTGTCAAAACATTATGATCTTTCAAATTATAGATCTAAAAATTTTAATGAGTTTATTAATGGTCAAATTAAAATGGATTATATTATTACAGTTTGTAATAATGCCAATAACGAAGTCTGTCCTATTTGGCCAAATAAAGATCAGATAATTCATTGGGATATAGAGGATCCTGTTAAATTACTTAATGAAACAAACGACTTAAATAAAAAAGATGAAATAATAGAAAAAGTCTACAATAATATTCATAAAAGAATAAAGGAACTGCTTTATGAAAAATAAAAGCCGCTATTTTCTTGCTGAATTATTAGGTAGTTGTTTTTTAGTAATGATTATTGTTGGTTCAGGTTTAATGGCTGAAAACTTAACTAATGATGTTGCTGTGATGTTAATAGCTAATACTATAGCAACAGGAGCAGGTTTATTTGTGCTCATTACAGTATTTGCTGATGTATCAGGAGCTCACTTTAATCCATTTGTAAGTATCGCAATGACAATAACAGGTAAATTAAAAAAGAAACTATTACCCTTTTATATTATTGCTCAATTAGTTGGTTGCTTAATTGGTGTTGGTTTAGCTAATTTCTTTTTTGAACATGAGATTTATGAATTATCTACTAAGTCAAGAGATGGGATTTACATATTCACATCTGAGGTAATAGCAACATTAGGGCTTATAACAATAATTTTTGGTTCAATGAAGTCAGGTAAAATTGCTGTTGCTGCTAGTGTTGGGCTTTACATTACTGCAGGTTATTGGTTTACTTCCTCAACCTCTTTTGCAAATCCAGCTGTTGCTATTGCTAGAACATTTACAGAGTCTTTTACTGGTATTAGTTATTTAAATACTCCTTATTATATTTTAGCTGAGCTTATTGGAATGTTAATTGCTGTACTTATTGTTAAAAAGTTATTTTTAGAAAAAAATTGAAAAATATAAAACTTACCAATCGAATAAGTTTAATTAACAAAAAATTTAAAAAAAAAGAGTTTTATCATTATCTTAAAACTTCTAATCTTTCATTAGTAATACCTAAGATTAAAGACAAATATGTAGTAGTTTCCCAAAAAAAAGTTCCAATTAATAAAATTAATTACGAGTTTCCTTCTGGCATAGTGGAAAAAAAGGAAACAACTCTGCAATCAGCATATAAGGAATTAAGAGAAGAAACAGGATATAGATCAAGATCAAAATTGAGTAAAATAATAACTTTTTATACTGAACCTGGAAGACTAACTACTAAAATTACTGGTTATTACACAGAAGACTTAATTAAAATTTCGAAACCAGAACAAGGTATTAGAATTCATCTTTTTAATCAAAGAGAGATATTTAAATTAATATTAAATCAAAAATTCAATAATAGTTCTCATATAGCAATGTTTTTTTATTTAATAACAGGTCTTAAAAAACTATAAACTATAGGTTGTAACAAAATATCCTTTTTATTTTAGGATTATATGATTAAATTAAGTATCAAATAATTCGGAGGCAGTAATGAGAAAAAAACTAAAAAAGAATGAAAAGAAAAAAACAAAAATATTAAAATCAATTGATAAACTTAAAAATAAAATTACAGCTAAAGAAAAAAAATTATCAAGCCTTAATATTAAAATTGCTGGTCTAGAAAAAAAGGTTGCTGAAAAAAAAGCAAAAAAACTTGCTAAGAAGAACGCAGAGCAGTCTCCTGCATCTATAAATAATTAATTCCAAATTGTCTTTCTTCCTTCTCTTAAATGAGAAGGAAGAAAGAAGCTAATTAACAAAATTTAAACAGGGGAAAAAATAATGAATATTTAAATTTTGTAAATTATCTTAAAAAGATTAAGTTACAGAAATATTTACTTATTATTAAAGTTTAATTAATTTAAGTTTATTTTGAATTATTTGAGTAAATTACTCTTGGCTCTAAAAATAATTCTCTAGCAAGAGCTTTAAATCTTTTGGTAACTTGTTTTGAGATTATTTCTTGATGTTGTGATGGAATTTTTAAAAATACAGCATTACCTCTTTTATACAATTTAAACTCTTCAAGAAATATCGTAGATATCGAGGTCAATGATTGTGAAAATCTCAATGCTGCACCAACTTGTTTGCTTGAAAAAATTTCATTATTATTCAAAAAAGTTAAATACTCAATCTTTGGATTATACTTGATACTACAGTACCGCCAATAGCATGACAAAGCTAATTGTATTCTTTCTTTATGAGTCAATCTAAGTAAAGGAGTATTTATCGTTTCTTGAAATACCAATTCAGCTTTTTGAAATGCTCCCAATCCCCAATCCATATGACTTAATACACATGCCAGATATAATAATTTCTTATTAAAGTGCTCATTACCTTCAAAAACTGGATGAATAAAATCATAATATTTTTTATAATTTGACCCTAAATCACCTCTTTTTTGCGCAACCTTCTCAATTGCTTTGTAAAAAATTTCAGATTCTTTTACATCTTTAAAATGGTCAATTGATAAAGATCCTTCACGCAAACCACTGATAGAACAAATAATTTTTTTTGGATTTGAAACTTTCATAATTTCATCAAGTATAATACAGCTATAAGGTAAATATGGTGTTCTAGATTTTGAAATATACTCAACTGTTTTAAGTTTGGATTTATTAAAAGAAGAAATTTTTTCAACAAACTTAGATAAAACATTATTATCAATACTATATTGATGAATTATGTGTACTGGATGATTATTTTGAAAAAGATGTAATTTAAATAATGCACGCCAAGTACCTCCAACTAAATATAAATTATTAAATTTCTTTTTTGAGAGCCATTTTTCATCTCTTAATAATTTTTTAATATATTTTGCTAAATTTCTTTTTTTAACTATAGGATTATTCATTAATCTTAAAACACCAACAGGTAATGAGGTTTTATTGGTTACTATATTGTTTTCAACTCGGGCTAACTCCAAACTACCACCGCCAAGGTCAGCAACTAATCCATCAACATTTTCAAAACCTATTTTTACTCCCTCAGCTGTGCATTTAGCTTCTTCTTCGCCTGATAATATATTAATCTTAGTTTTAAAAAGTTTTTCAACTTCATCAATAAAAGGTTTTGTATCAGTTGCTTCTCTTATAACTGCTGTTGCAATAATCTTTAGATTTGTGATTTTTGAAACATTTAAAATTTCAGAAAATCTTTTTAAAACTTTTAAAGCATATTCAGTACCAGATCTGTGAAGTTTTTTCGATTTATCTAAATTTTTTCCAAGTTCACAAACTGCTTTTTCATTAAAAAAAGGCACACGAGAAGAACTGAAATCTTCATAAATTAGCATTCTTATAGAGTTTGATCCAATGTCTATTATAGCTAATTTAGCCTGATTTAATTTTAAACTATTTTTACTTTTAATTACTTCCACTTTTAATCAATCTTAAGTGCAGTTGTTTAGGCTGCATTCTTAGTTTAGCTTTACCTCTTCCAGATAAGCTCGGATTATTCATAAAATATTCATGAGCTGAAAAGGAATCGATCTTACTATATTTAATTTTTTTATAATTACCATCAGCTTCAAGTTCCCAGCTCTGATTAGTATCAAGATAATTTGCCAACATTATTTGATCTAAGATCTGTTCATGAACAGTCTCATTTTCAATTGGGACTAGAAGTTCTACCCTTCGATTTAAATTTCTCGGCATTAAATCAGCTGACGAAATATATACTTTTGCATTTCTATTAGGCATTTTTTTTGTACCATTACTAAAACAATAAATTCTAGAATGCTCTAAAAATCTTCCTATGATACTTTTTACAAATATGTTTTCTGATCTATCTTTTACTCCTGGTCTTAAACAACAAACACCCCTTACAAATAAATGAATTTTTACACCAGCATTCGAAGCTTCATAAAATTTATCAATAATTTCTGGATCTACTAAAGAGTTCATTTTTGCCCAAATAGCTGCAAATTTTCCATTTTTAGAATTTTTAATTTCAGCATCAATATTTTCATTTAAGGTTTGCCTCATATTTACTGGCGAAATAGAAATTTTATTTAAATTTTTTGGTTTTGCGTATCCTGTTACATAATTGAAAAACTTTTCAACATCTGATGCCATTTTCTTATCACAACTAAATAAAGACAAATCAGTATAAATTTTTGCATTTACTGGATGATAATTGCCAGTTCCTAAATGAAAATAAGTTTGTATTTTACCCTGTTCTCTTCTTAAAACTAATGATGATTTTGCATGAGTTTTATATTTAGCAAAACCATAAACAATTTGAACACCTACTTTTTCTAAACTTCTTGATAGTTGAATATTAGCTTCCTCATCAAATCTAGCTTTAATTTCAATTAAAGCGGTAACTGTTTTTCCGTTTTCTGCAGCTGTTATTAAAGCTTTAACAATAGGTGAATCTAGAGTTGTTCTATATAGAGTTTGTTTTATAGCTATAACTTTTTTATCATTTGCTGCTTGGTTTAAAAATTCAATTACTGAGTCAAATGTTTCAAAAGGATGATGAACAACTAAATCTTTCTTTTTAATAGTTTCAAAAAAATTATCATTATATTCTTTTAATCTTTCAACTTCTCTAGGTGTAAAATGTTTAAATCTTAATTTTGGATTTTTTACTTTACATATTTGATCTATATCTTGAATTCCAACAAGGCCAGCAACATCATAAATATAGTCAGGATTTATATCTAATTTATTAATTATAAATCTTATCAATTCGTTATCACTATTTTCAAGAACCTCTAAACGAACAATATCACCCGTTCTACGTCTTTTTAAAGCCAATTCAAAAGATCTAACCAGATCTTCTGCTTCCTCTTGAATCTCTACATCGCTGTCTCTTATTACTCTAAAAATCATTTTCTTTTCTAAATCATGATCTGGAAAAATTTCATTAGCAAAAAAACTTATTACATCATCTAGAATCACAAATTTCTTATGATTTTTTGAAGACTCAATTTCAATAAATCTAGATAATGCTTTTGGTATTACTATTATTGAGTTTAAAATCCTTTTTTTATTTTTTTTTCTTAACTTCATTACAATTGCTCTTCCTTGATTGATTATAAATGGAAATGGATGTGCAGGATCAATTGCTGATGGTGTTAATAAAGGGTAAATCTCTTCTTTAAATATTTCTAAAAGTTTTTTTTTATCCTTAGTATTTAAATTAACCGGTTTAACTAAATTGATATTATTTTTTTTTAATTCCATAATCAGTTGAATAAAAATTTTGTTCTGTTTTTTTAATAGATTCTTAGTTTCAAGCACTACCTCATCCATTTGCTCTTCAGGTGTCAAACCATCAGAGCTTAGTGAGTCAACTTCTTGTTTTATTTGACTATATAACCCGGCTACACGGACCATAAAAAATTCATCTAGATTAGACCCAGCAATTGATAAAAACTTTACTCTTTCATAAAGAGGATTTTCGATATTTTGCGCCTCTAAAAGTACTCTATCGTTGAATTTTAACCAAGAAAGCTCTCTATTTATATATTTAGATTTCAACTCTTCTTTATGTTGTTTTTTTAAAGCAGTCATATATTTAGATTTTATGTATCAATTATACGTCATGAGACACGCAAAATCTAGTTGGGATGATTTAAGTATTAATGATTTTGATAGACCACTTACTAAAAGAGGCAAGAAGAATGCAAAAATGATTTGTGAATTTTTTGTTAAAAAAAAATTTGAATTTGATTATGCATTAATTTCATCATCAAAAAGAACAAAAAAAACTTTTCAAATTTTATCCAAGAAAATTAATAAGCCAAAAAAAGTTAATTTTTCAAAAGATTTATATTTAGTTGATGAGAATGCAATTGTAAAAAAAATTAAAGAAATATCCAGTGAATATAAATCAATTTTGATTATAAACCATGAACCATCAGTGAAAAATTTAGTACGAAATCTTACAAAAAATCATAATACGAATAATTTTAAACTAATGAATTATAAATTCCCAACAGCAGCATTTGCAAAAATTGAGTTTGATATTAAATCCTGGAATGAAGTTGAGAAAAAGGGAGTATTAAAAAAATTTATAAGACCCAAAGATCTTCAAGATTCTAAAGAATAACCAGCTGATCTTACTGTTCTAATTAAAGGTTTTGTATTTTGTATGTTAATTGCTTGTCTTAATCTTCTAATATGAACATCAACTGTTCTAGACTCAACATATATATTTTCTCCCCAAACATTGTTTAAGAGTTGTTCTCTTGAATAAACTCTTTTTGGATTTTTGATAAAAAAATCTAAGAGTTTAAATTCAGTTGGACCCAAAGTAATTTCTTTATCTTTTCTATAAACTCTTTTTGTAATCCGATCTATTTTTAAATCAGTAAATTCTACAATGTCTGATGATGATTGAGGTTTAGATCTTCTCAATAAAGATTTAATTCTAGCATTCAATTCTTTTTGACTAAAAGGTTTAGTTACATAATCATCTGCACCTGTATCAAATGCTTTTAATTTGTCTTCTTCCTCCCCTTTTGCAGTTAACATAATGACAGGAATATCATTAAACTTATTATCTTTTTTTAAGTTTTTACAAATTTCAACACCAGATAATTCTGGTAACATCCAATCCATTAATATTAAATCTGGCTGTTTTAATTTTATTTGTTTAAGAGCATCTTCTCCATTTTCTGAATGACTGACTTTATAACCTTCTTTTTCAAGATTGTACTTTAACAAACTAACAATTGATGCTTCATCTTCAGCTATGAAAACATGAGCTGACATAAATCATTTTTCTCCGGTTACAATTGGCTCTGTTCCCTTGGGTCTATCACCTTCTAAATATTCGCCTTTAACTAAATAATAAACTTGTTCTGCAACATTTGTAGTATGATCACCAATACGCTCTATGTTTTTAGTTACAAACAATAAATGGGTTCCATCTTCTAAATTTTTTTCATTTTCTTTAAGATATTTTATAACTTCTTGCATACAAAGATTTGTTAGATCATCTATTTGCTCATCACCTTCCCAAACATTTACTGCCATTGGCGCAGATCTTTCTAGATAAGCATCTAATGTTGATTTTAATTGTTTTTGAACATTGGTAGATACTCTATTCAATGAGTCTACCAAGTTCTTTGGAAGATTTTCGTTAAGCAAAAGTGTTCTCTTGGATATATTTTTTGCTAAATCACCTATTCTTTCTAAATCTGAAGACATTTTCAAAGCCGTTACTGTCTCTCTTAAATCAATTGCCATAGGTTGTCTTAAAGCAATTAAATTCACAACTTGCTGTTCAATTAAAGTCTCATATTTATCTATTTTTTCATCTTCTTGAATAACAGCTTCTGCAATATTGTTATCTCTTGTTGTAATGGCTTGAATTGCTTTACCTAAAGAATCTTCACATGCACTTCCCATTTTAATTATATTAGCATTAAGATTTTTTAGTTCTTCTTCGTAAGATTTGACTGTATGTGGTGCTTCAGACATTATCCAAACCTCCCTGTTATATAATCTTGCGTTTTTTTATTATCAGGATTTTTAAATATTTTATCAGTAGATCCATGTTCAATCAATTGTCCTAAATGAAAAAAACCTGTATTTTGAGAAACACGTGCTGCTTGAGCCATAGAATGAGTTACAATTATTATTGTGTGCTCTTTTTTTAACTCATCAATCAATTCTTCAATTTGTGCTGTTGCTATTGGATCTAATGCTGAACAAGGTTCATCCATTAATATAACTTCAGGTCTTACAGAAATCGCTCTAGCAATACAAAGTCTTTGCTGTTGTCCTCCAGATAATCCAGTTCCAGGTTCATGCAACCTATCTTTTACCTCTTCCCATAATGCAGCCTTTTTCAAACTAGTTTCAACAATTTCATCCATTTCTTGTTTTGATTGAGCCATACCATGAATTGTTGGACCGTAAGATACATTTTCATATAAAGTTTTTGGGAAAGGATTGGGTTTTTGAAAAACCATACCAATTTTTTCTCTTAGTCTTACGACATCACAACTTTTATCATTGATATTAAAATCATTAATTAAAATTTCTCCTTTAACACTACAGATATCAATTACATCATTCATTCTATTAAGACATCTTAGGAAAGTTGATTTACCACAACCAGATGGACCAATTAATGCCGTTACTTGATTTTCCTCAATATCTAAACTTATATTAAAGAGCGCTTGTTTTTTTCCATAAAAAACATCAACATCTTTTGCTTTAATCTTTATCATTTTAACTCCATTTTTTCTCAAACTTATGTCTTATTATTTGGGCAAATAAATTCATTATTATTAAAAAGCCAAGTAAGACCATTATACATGCCGAAACTTTTTCTACAAATCCCCTTTCAGCACTTTCAGCCCAAATATAAATTTGAACTGGTAAGCTTGCAGCAGGATCCATGGGTGATCCAGGTATCGTGTTAACAAAAGCAACCATTCCAATTAAAATTAAGGGTGCAGTTTCTCCTAAAGCTTGAGCTAAACCAATTATTGTTCCTGATAACGTGCCAGGCATAGAAAGAGGAATTGTATGATGCATTGTGGTTTGCATTCGACTTGCTCCCATAGCAAGTGCTGCCTCTCTTATACTTGGTGGAACTGCTTTTAAAGATGCTCTAGCAGCTATAATTATTGTTGGTAGGGTCATTAAGGACAAAGTGATACCTCCAACTAATGGGGTAGACCTTGGTAATTGAAATATAGCCAATAAAACTCCTAACCCTAATAGACCAAAAACTATAGATGGAACCGCTGCTAAGTTGTTTATATTAACTTCAATAAAATCAGTAAATCTATTTTTAGGGGCAAATTCTTCAAGATAGATTGCAGCTAGAACCGCAACAGGAAAAGCTATCATTAAACAAACAAGTATAGAAAAAATTGAGCCCATAAATGAACTTGCTATTCCAGCTAGCTCAGCTTCTCTTGAGTCAGCATTTGTAAAAAAACTTATATTAAATTTACTTTCAACCTTACCATTTGCAACAAGTTGATCAAAAATTTTTAATTGATAATCGCTTACTCTTCTTTGGTCTTCAGGTAAATCTCTTGGATAATTTCCTTTAAAGACTTGGTCTAAATCATCTGAAGCAGTTAGATAAACTTCCTTTGTTTTTCCTATTAAATTAGGGTCATTTAAAAGTTCATTTTTAATTTCTTTTTCAAAAAAATAAGACACCATTCTCTTCAATTCATTTTCTTGATCTTCATTGGCGTTTGGATCTAAATCAGCCATTGATTTTAATGCTATATCGTAATAATCAGCGTCCTGTAAATCTTCTTTAGAAGGATTTTGGTCTAACATCATTAATTCAGCATCGAAAGTTACTGGAACAATAAGCCATGTTTTTTGAAAAGCTGAATAGCCAGTTGAAAAAATTTTAAAAATAAAGATTGTTAAAAATAAAAGTGCCATAAAAATTGCACTCAGACCGTATAAGCGAAATCGCTGTTCAGCTTTATATCTTTTATTTAATAATTGTTCTTTATTTTTATTCATATTTTTCTCTATATTTTTTAACTACTCTCAAGGCCACAATATTTAAACAAAGTGTTACTAAAAATAATGACATACCTAAAGCAAAAGCAGCTTGCGTTTTTGGGTCGCCAAAAGCTTGGTCACCAATTAGAATAACTACAATTTGAGCTGTAATCGTTGAAGTAGACTCTAAAGGATTTAAAGTTAAATTAGCAGCTAAACCAGAGGCCATAACAACTATCATTGTTTCTCCAATAGCTCTTGAAACACCAAGTAAAATAGATCCAACTATCCCCGGCAATGCTGCGGGAAAAATAACTCTCTTAATTGTTTCTGATTTAGTTGCTCCCATAGCGTAACTTCCATCTCTTAAACTTTGAGGCACACTTGTAATTACATCGTCACTTAAACTTGAAATAAATGGTATAATCATAATACCCATTACCCCTCCTGCTGCTAAAGCACTTTCAGCTGAAACTTCAAGACCCATTGAAGTTCCTAATTCTTTCAAAAATGGTCCAACAGTTAGGGCAGCAAAAAAACCATAAACAACTGTTGGTATACCAGCTAAAATTTCAATTAATGGTTTTGCATATTGTCTAACTTTAGTTGATGCATATTCAGCTAAATAAATTCCACTCATTAATCCAATTGGGATAGCAACGCACATAGCAATAAATGCAATAAAAAAAGTACCTGCAAAAATAGGGACTGCTCCAAAAGTATCTGAATACATTGTCGGATCTAAAGCCTCAGAAGAATCTCTAACAAAAGCTTTTGCTGGATACCAGTGAGTTCCAAAGACAAAATCAAATAATGGAATTACTTTAAAAAAATCTATAGTTTGAAATATAAGTGAGAAAACTATTCCAACAGTAGTTAATATTGCAGCTAAAGAAGCTGTAAATAAAACTGCGTTCAAAAATTTTTCAACTGGTTCTCTTGTTCTAGAATTAGATGAAATTCTTTTATACGCATAAGCAACAGAGGCAATAATTGCAGATAATACTATAACAACTTTTGAACTTTGAGCTATTGATCGAAGACTTAAATATTTTTCAGCTGAAGCTTCAATAAAAGGTGTAATTTCTCCAGTGAATTGCCCTCGAGACAATGCTTTTGATTTTTCGTATAATAAATTTAATTCATCATCAAGATAACCTTGATTTGAATAATCACTTAAGATTAATAGTTTTACAATTGTGGGCTCAAAAATTGCCCATAATGAAAAAATTATAAAGGCTGGTATTGCACACCAGATTGCAAGATAATAACCATAAAATTGTGGTAATGCGGTTAATCTTTTTTTTGTAGATTGAATTGTATATGCTTTTTTGCGTCCAAAATAATAGCTTGTGAAACCTAGAAGAACAATAAATGTAAATAATATTAAGTTCACAGAATCTCCTTAAGTGAGGACTTTACTCTTTTTTTAAAAAAAAGGGGTCTAAAAAGACCCCCTTTTTAATCATTTGTTAACTGAGGAATAATTAATTACCCATAGCAACTAGCTTCGTAGCATTAGTTCTAGTTGTTTTATACAACTTAGAGTCTAATGGCACTAAACCAATGTCTGCTAAGTAACCACCTTTTCCAATAGCTTTCTTAGTTGTGAATTCTTTCACAAACTCATGTAAGCCTGGAATTACTCCAACGTGTGCTTTTTTCACGTAGAAGAATAAAGGTCTAGCAACAGCATAACTGTAGTCTTGAATAGATTTTAATGACGGTTGTCCACCATCAATACTTGCTGCTTGCAATTTATCTTTTGCAGCTAAGAAATAACTGAAACCAAAGAAACCAAACATTTCTTTATCTTGAGTTAACTTTTGGATGATTAAACTATCGTTTTCTCCAACTTCAATAGCAGCACCATCTTCTCTGTAAAGTTTTTGAGGTTTTTTGTATTTTTTATTTCCAGCTTCAAAACCAGCTTTATAAAGAGCTTTAGCTTCTTTAGTCATACCTTTTTTCATTACTAAAGAATTCCAAGCATCTCTAGTTCCTGATGTTCCTGGTGGGATCATCACTGAAATTTTTTGTTTTGGTAAGCTAGGGTCAATTTGGTCCCAAGTTTTATAAATATTTGGAACTAATTTACCATCAACAACTGTATGAGCAGCAAGTGCTAAATATAATTGTTCTTTAGTAAAGTTTACTGGTTTTGCATCTTTGCTGTAAGCTAATGTAATACCATCGTTACCAATTACGATCTCAACGATATCATTAACACCATTTTTCTTACATAGAGCTTTTTCTTTATCTTTCATAGCTCTTGATGCATTTGTAATATCTGGATGTTGTTCACCTACACCAGCACAGAATAGTTTAGCTCCACCACCAGTACCAGTAGACTCGATTACAGGAGTTTTAAATCCTGAACCACCAAATCTTTCAGCAACAACTGTTGCATAAGGGAATACTGTAGAAGAACCAACTATCTTAATTTGATCTCTTGCTTGAGCAACAGTTGCAATTGAAAGTGCAACTAAAGAAGCAATTACTATAGTTAGTTTTTTCATTATCTTTAATCCTTTCGTTATTTATTAATTAAAAGATGATTGACTCGTATAAATTTATTGAATCTTTAATATTACAGAATTGTTACACTTTTATTAAAAAGGTAACTTTTTAGTTGTATTTTTTTGATATAATTATTTGATCAATATCAGTTTCTAAGCCACCAATACATGAAACAGGGTTTACCTGTTCATTAAGAGCTAGTTCTTTGGTTGGACGTAAAGTTATTTCTAGTTTTACTAAGTTTACTAATTCCTCTCTAATTTCTTCATCATATCTCCAGCTTGGCCATGAACTTGGGGTTGAAAATATAGAGGTTAAATAGCTTGTAGCCATAGTATATCTATAATTACTCAAATTTTCATTCCTCAATAAAAAATCTCTTACAGAATTAAAAATATTCCTACATCTAAAAGAATCTGAAAAATAATTTTCCTTCTTGAGATTTCTATTCATAGGAACAGAAACAATTAAATCAATTGAATTTTTAGAATACGAGGTAACTACGTCTGTATAAAATTCAGCTTCAGTAACTTCTAAATGATCTTTAATAGAAGGATATGAAGTTTTCAAATCTGCCTCTAATCTAAAAATTCCAATATCAAAAACTGTAAGTTGCTGATTTCTTAATAATGTTGTGATATCTTTAGAAAAAACACTTGTTGTTATAGAGCTTAATAAAAAAGCAAAAATCAAAATATTTTTGAATATTTTAACCATATAAAAAATTAATTAAAAGATTAACATTAATCAAGTAAAGAATTGTTAAAAAAAACCTTCTAAAACTATTACAATATAATATTTTTTAAATTTAAGTTTTCGCTGGTAAATAAATTTGAATTTCAGTTCCTTGGTTTTCCTCACTTAGAATCTCATAGTGTCCACGATGTTGAGTAACTATATGTTTAACAATAGCTAATCCTAAACCGGTTCCACCAACCTTGTTACTTTGTTCAAGATCTACCCTAAAAAATCTTTCTGTAATTCTAGAAATATATCTTTGAGGAATGCCAACACCTTCGTCTTTAATACTGATCATAAAATTTTTTTCTAACAATTTACCATCGCTAATTTTGCTTGATATAAAAATAGACTTATTTTCCTTTGAATACTTAATTGCATTATCTAAAAGATTAGAAAAAACAGTTTGTAATTTTTTTTCATCTCCAATAACAACTGTTGGATTGGCGAGAGATAAATTAATATTTAATTTCTTTCTTTTTAAAACAATCTCAAAATTACTGATGATTGTTTTGAAAAGATCATTTATATCAACTAAAGAGTTTGGCCTTATGTGTTCTTCTAATTCAATTCTTGTTAGTATTAAAAGATCATTAATTAAATTTTCCATTCTATTTGATTGATCAGTCATTATTTTCATAAATTTTTTTTTAGCCTTTTCATCATCAGACGCTGGGCCCTCAATTGTTTCTAGTGATCCTTTGATTGCCATTAAAGGTGTTCTTAATTCATGGCTTACATTTGCTACAAAATCAGTTTTAAATTTTTGTGCTTTTGTAATTTCAGTAAAATCTTTTAAAAATAACACAACAGAATCTGGTTCAGTAAATAAATGAGTTGGACCAGGAATAATATAAATTTTATAAAACTGATATGATGGCAGGTCTATTTCAACATCAATATTTTTGGTTTTATTTTCTAAGATAGCTTTTTCAATATTATCTATTAATTCTGGTTTTCGAATTACAGAGGATATGTTTTTATCAATTAAATTACTTCCAAATCTTTTTAATGCACTTGGATTAGCATATTTAATTATGTTAAATTTATTTAATGCAAAAAACTGATCCTCAAGTTCATCAATAATTACTCTTTTGGTTTTTTCCTCTCTTTTATTAATTATTGTAGCAGTATTTATTGATTTGTTTTTTTTTTGATTAAGTAAATAGAGGAGATAAATTATAACAACTATAAGTAGAATGATGAAATATTCCATAAATTTAGACGGCTTAATTTTGCATCATTACACTTTTTAATGCAAATAAATTAAGGAAAAATTAACTAATGATTTGGTGAAATATTGTTAAAAAATATTTTTGCTGTTTCTTCCCAAGTGAATTTTTTTGCAAATTCAAGACAATCATTTCTATTAACTTTCAAAGCTTTATGAGCTGAAACTTTAAGATCATTATCTAAACAATTTATTTTGGAACCCTCAAATATATCTTTAGGACCTGGAACAGGATAAGCAGCTACAGGTGTTCCGCAATTTAAAGACTCACAAACTACAATTCCAAATGTATCTGTTTTACTTGGAAATACAAAAACATCGGAAGATGCAAAATGAGACGCTAATTCACCGTTTGTTTTTTCTCCTAAAAAAATATCTTTAGGAAATTCTTTTTTTAATTTTTTTAAATCAGGTCCCTTTCCTATTATCATTTTTGTACCCTCTAAATCACATTCTAAAAAAGCTCTTATGTTTTTTTCAACTGCAACTCTTCCAACATAAATCCAAATCGGTCTTTTATGTGGTAAATCAATTTTTTTCGGACTCTTAAAAGCTCCATGATTGCCTCCTCTTGTCCAAGTAATCATTTTATTATTATCTATACCTATATCGATTAATTCTTTTCTCATAGATTCTGTTGTTACTAAGATTCTCTCAGCCTTGTTATGAAAGTTTGCTAAGAATTTTTCAGCCCATTTTGCAGGTATAATAGGAAAGTAAAGCTTAAGATATTTATCAAATCTTGTATGAAAACTTGTGGTAAACTTTAGTTTATTCTTCAAACAATATCTTCTTGCCATAGTCCCTATAGGACCTTCAGTAGCTATATGAATTGCATCAGGTTTTATTTTCTTTATTAAGCTACCAACTCTTGGCCAAACATTAATAGATATTCTAATTTCATTATATTTTGGCATCGGAAAAGTTAAAAATAATTGTGGTGTGATATATTCTATTCTATGACCTTGTTCTTTTAAAATTTTACCTGTTTCATGCAAGGTTCTTACAACACCATTTACTTGTGGAAAATATGCATCTGTTGCGATTAAAATTTTCATTAATTACGAAGCTTTTTTTAAGTCTTCATTTTTAATAGGTTTAATTATTTCTTGAGTGTCTAAATATTGTTCTCTTATTTTATCCCAATATAATATTTCAAAGCTACCATCGTAATTTTCGGCTAATGCAGTGCAAGATTCTACCCAGTCTCCACAATTTAAATAATTGACCCCATTAAAATCTCTATCCTCAGCATGATGGATGTGGCCACAAATAATTCCATCAAATTTTTTTCTTTTTGCATAATCTGAAAGTGTTTTTTCATATTCACCAATATATTTAACTGCATTTTTGACTTTATACTTTAAAAATTTTGCAAGAGACCAATATTCTTTTCCTCTCAATCTTCTAAAAAAATTTATTATTACATTTAATTTTAATAGTAAATTATAGGTTATTGATCCAAGTTTGGATAACCATTTAGCATGTTTCATAACACCATCCCAAGCATCACCATGAACAACAACATATTTTTTTCCTGCATTTGTTTCATGAATAACTCTATTAACCATATGGATGTCACCAAAATGCATTGGAATAAATTTTCTTAACATTTCGTCATGATTACCCATTATGTAGAAAACTTTGGTACCATGTCTAGCTTTTCTTAAAATTTTTTGGATTACATCATTATGTTCTTGAGGCCAAAAAAAACTTTTTTGCATTTCCCAGATATCTATAATGTCCCCTACAAGATAAAGATTTTCGGATCTTGAGTTTTTAAAAAACTCTAAAAGTTTTTTCGCCTGACAACCCTTGGTACCTAAATGAACATCAGAAATAAATATACTTTTATATTTAAGTAAATTAGACATTTAAAGACCAATATTTTAATACAACTGTAACACGAATCATTTACTTCTTATTTCATTTGAATGTTACAAATTTGTTAAAAATTTTTTAAGGATTAATTATGTTATGTTGTTTGATTTATAATTTGAATTCTTCCTCTGGAAGAAAATCTATATTCATAAATAGGATTTTATCTAAGTTAAAAGAGAATATTTCTGTAGACTACTTTGAAACAAAAACAATAAATCAAGCTAAGAAAATTTTCAAAAATTTTAATCAAAAAAATTATGATCGACTAATAGTAGCTGGTGGTGATGGTTCAGTTTCTTTTGCAATTAATGAATTAATTAAAAATAATTTTGATTTTAAAGACGATTTTGCCATAGGTTATATTCCTGCTGGCACTGCAAATTTGCTTCAAGCTGAATTATCAATGAATAAAAAAGTTGATGATATAGTAAATGTGTTGGTTTCTAAAAATTATAAATCCTCTAATCTTGTAAAAATTAACGAGAATTATTTCTTTTTAATGGCTGGTATAGGGTGGGATGCAAAAATTGTTCATTCAATTAATTCAAAAATTAAAAAGATTCTAGGTAAAATTATATTTGGTATCAAAGGTTTTCAATATTTCTTATTTATGAATAATAAAAAATTAAATGTTACTTTTGATGGACAATTTTATCAAGCAGACTGGATATTATCCTCAAATACCAAATATTACGCTGGACATCATAAAATAAATAAAACAAATATTTTTGAAAATAAAATAGTCACATATATATTTAAGGATTTAACTAGGATCAATTTATTATATTCTATATTTTTAATAATTCTTAATGGTGATTTAAGTAAAAATAAAAATGTTATTACTACTTATTCACAAAACATTACTATCGATGGAAATGATTTGATACCTGTTCAAATTGATGGAGATAATTTTGGTTCATATAAAAAAATTCATTTAAATCTATCAAATAAAAAAGTGAATTTTCTTGTAAAATAATTATTTTACTCTGCCATAAATATCATGATATCTCACTATATCTGTTTCTTTTAAAATCGAGCCTACTTGAGCTTCAATTATTTTAACTGGTTTTTTATAGGGATTTTCTATTCTATGGATTGCACCTAGTGGAATAAAAATAGTTTCATCAGGTTTCATAGTGAAATATTTCTTATTTAAAGTAATTTTAGGTTCACCATGAGTAACTACCCAATGTTCAGCTCTATGATGATGTTTTTGAAGACTTAATATACCTTTTGGTTTTACATATAATTCTTTAATTAAGAATTCCTTACCATTAAATAGATTTACATAACTACCCCAAGGTCTATGAAATACATTCTTCTTTTTAAAATAATGTCTTTTATTTCTTCCGTACATCTTACAGATTTCTTTCCAAGATCCTAAATCAGACCAAGGAATATCTAATTTGATAGCATTTATATCTTTGGTTTTTTCTAATATTGCATAGTCAAAAGACTTGGCTTTTGCTTTTGTGAAAGATTGTTTGTTTAAATAATATACATTACTTTTATATTTTGCTTTTAATACTGCTTTATTACAATTTCGATAAATATTTGGTTGGTATTTCTTAAAATTATTTATTATTGAGTCTTTTCTCAAATAAAACATTCCAGAATTCCAATAACCTTTTTTACTAATTATTTGTTTAGCTTTAGCCTTTTTGGGTTTTTCTACAAATCTAGTTACTTTGTTACTTTTTGTTAAAAAATAACCAAATTCACTTGAGGGCATTTTGGGTTTAATCCCAAAAATAAAGATATTGTTTTCAGTAAGTTTCTTTTGATTTTTTTTGATAGCTTTATTGAATAAACCAACTTTTTCTATCAAATGATCAGCAGCCAAAAACATTAATGGTTGTTTGATTGGAATGTCTTTAATTAAAGCCGTACTTAATATAGCGGGTGCAGTATTTCTTTTTGCTGGCTCTAAAACTATCTTGAATTTTCTTATTTTGTGTTTTTTTAAATGTTGTTTTACTTGTCGTAAATATTTTGCATTAGTGCTTATAATTGGTGCATCATATATAGATGCTTTAACTCTCTCTAAAGTTTTGCCTAATAAAGTCCAATTACCAAAATCAATAAATTGTTTCGCTTGATGTTTTTTAGCTTTTGGCCAAAGTCTTGTTCCAGCGCCACCACATAAAATAACTGGGCGAATTTTCATTAAATTTTTGAATATTCCTTAACTTCTTTTTTCTTACCAGGGTGAGTTGGGGCTCCTAAACTTGCTGGCCCAACTGTTTGTGCATATTTCCAAAGAGTGCCTGAGCCAAAATCAGATTTTTTAGCCTTCCACTTTCTTTTTCTTGATGCCAATTGTGCTCTTGTTAAACGAACATTAATTGTTCCTTTTTTAGCATCAATATCAATTAAATCACCATTACGTAAAAGAGCTATAGGTCCTCCTAAAGCTGCCTCTGGACCTACGTGACCAACACAAAATCCTCTTGTTGCGCCAGAAAATCTTCCATCAGTGATTAAAGCAACTTTCTCGCCTTTACCTTGACCATAAATTGCACCAGTTGTTGAAAGCATTTCTCTCATACCTGGTCCACCAACTGGGCCTTCGTATCTAATAATAATTACATCACCATCTTTATATTTTCTGCTTTGAACTGCTTTCATCGCACTTTCTTCATTATCAAAACATCTTGCTCTTCCAGTAAATTGTAATTTTTTAAGACCAGCAATTTTTACAATTGCACCTTCTGGAGCTAAATTTCCTTTTAATCCTACAACACCCCCATCTGGTGATAAAGGTCTGTTATAAGCTCTTAAAACTTTTTGTTTTGGATTAAATTTAATACCTTTTAAATTTTCTTTCATAGTTTTACCTGTAACGGTCATGCAATCTCCATGAATATATCCACCATCATAAAGAGTTTTTAAAAGCATCGGCACACCACCTGCTAACCACATATCTTTAGCAACATATTTTCCACCTGGTTTTAAATCAGCAAGATAAGGTGTTCTTTTAAATATTTTTGCAACATCCATTAAATCAAATTTAATTCCTGCTTCATTTGCAATTGCTGGTAAGTGTAATGCTGCATTTGTTGAACCCCCTGTTGCAGCAACTATTGTTGCAGCGTTCTCTAACGCTTTTCTTGTAACAATATTTCTTGGTTTAATTTTTTTTGCTAATAATTCCATAACCATTCGACCACTTGCTTTTGCATACTTATCTCTTTCTTCATATGGAGCTGGTGTTCCTGCTGAATAAGGTAACGCTAAACCGATTGCTTCTGAAACACATGCCATTGTATTTGCAGTAAACTGACCACCACATGCTCCAGCAGTAGGACAAGCTACTAATTCTAATTTTCTTAATTCTTTAGCAGACATTTGACCTGATGAATGTTTTCCAACCGCTTCAAAAACATCAACTACAGTTACATCTTTACCTTTATATTTTCCCGGAAGGATTGAACCGCCATATATAAATACACTTGGTACATTTAATCTAACCATAGACATCATTAATCCTGGTAAAGATTTATCACAACCTGCGATACCTACTAATGCATCATAACAATGACCTCTTACAGTTAATTCAGCACTATCAGCAATGACTTCTCTTGAAATTAAAGACGATTTCATTCCTTCATGACCCATGGCAATACCATCAGTAACCGTAATTGTGCAAAATTCTCTTGGTGTACCACCTGATGCTCTAACCCCCTTTTTCACTGATTGCGCTTGTCGCATAAGGGCAATGTTGCACGGAGCAGCTTCATTCCAAGTTGATACAACTCCTATAAATGGTTTTGATACATCTTTTTCAGTTTCACCCATTGCATAATAAAAAGATCTATGAGGTGCTCTATCTGGACCTAAGGATGTATGTCTACTAGGTAATTTTTTTTTATTAAATTTCCGCATTATAAACTCTCAATAGTTAAAGATATTTTTTTGATATTATCTTTAAGACTACTATAGTTAGTTTTTTCTTGTTCAACAATATTTTTTGGTGCTCTATCTGTAAAGCCTTTATTGGATAATCGTTGAGAAATCTTATCTAGTTCGTCTTGATATTTGTTCTGACGTTTTTGTAAGTTTTCTTTAATCAAATTAAGATCAACATTTTCATCAAAATAAATCTTAAAAATGTCCCCAGAAATGACAAGTGTAGCAGAGGGTTTATCCTGTTCTTTATCAAAAAAATTGTTGATACGACCCAGTTTTTTTAAAATAATATCATTATTATTAACTAATAATTTGTTTTTTTTAGCAATTTTATTAATTGCAACATCTACAAATGAACCAGGGCTGACATTTAATTCATTTTTAAATGATCTTAATTCAGAGATAATTTTAATAATTTTTTCAACTTCTTTAAGAGATTGGTCTTTTTTGATTTTTCCAGAAGGCCAATTTTTATACATAAGGAAATTTTTATTAGACTCATCAAATTTGTTCTTTAACCAAATTTCCTCGGTTACAAATGGTATAAAAGGATGAAGCATAACCAATATTTGCTTAAAAACATAAGCAGAAACTTCTTTTACCTCTGTTTTTGCCTTTTTATCCTCTGAGTACAGAATGGTTTTAGACAACTCAATATACCAATCACAATATGAGTGCCATGCAAATTGATAGGCATTTTTTGCCGCCTCATCAAATCGATAATCCTCAATATTTTTTTGAATTTTATTTTTAGTTTCTATTAACTCAGAATAGATCCATTTATTGATATTTAATGTGATTTTTGGAACTTTATTGGTTTTTTTAAAATCACATTTATTAGTGATTAAAAAATTATTAGCATTCCATAATTTATTTAAAAAGTTTCTATATCCTTTTACTCTATCTTCTGAAAGTTTAACGTCAGTTCCTGGAGACGCCATAGAAAGTAAAGTAAAACGTAATGCATCAGCGCTATATTTTTCAATTAAATCTAATGGATCAATAACGTTTCCTTTTGACTTAGACATTTTTTGTCCTTTTTCATCTCTAACTAACGCATGAACATAAATATCTTTGAATGGTTCTTTATTTAAAAATTCCATACCGAACATAATCATTCTAGCTACCCAGAAAAAAATAATATCAAAACCTGTTACTAAAACTGTTGTTGGGTAAAATTTCTTTACGTAATCTTTTTTTTCAGGCCAACCTAAAGTTGCGAATGGCCATAATCCTGAAGAAAACCATGTATCTAAAACATCAGGATCTCTAGTAAGTTTCACATCTTTTTTATAATGTTTTTTTGCTTGTTTAATTGCATCATTTTCATTGATCGCAACAAAAATTTTTTGATCAGGTCCATACCAAGCTGGTATTTGATGTCCCCACCATAATTGTCGTGAAATACACCATGGCTCAATATTATTCATCCACTGAAAATAAGTTTTAGACCAGTTGGTTGGAAAGAAATTTGTTTTTTTTGTCTTAACAATTTTTTTAGCTTTGATTGCTAATTTCTTTGCATCAACAAACCATTGCTCTGTTAAAAAAGGTTCAATTACTGAATTCGATCTATCACCATATGGAACTTTATTTTTGATATTTTCTTCTTTTACAAAAAAGTCTTTTTCTTTTAATTCATTTAATATTTTTTTACGGGCATCAAACCTATCTAAGCCAATATAATCTTTTGGAGCATTATCATTTATTTTTCCTTCTTCCGTAAAAACATTAATTATTTCTAATTTATTTCTTTGACCAACATCATAATCATTAAAATCATGTGCTGGCGTGATCTTAAGTGCTCCAGTTCCCTGCTCCGGATCAGCATAATTATCTTTAATAATTTTTATTTTTCTACCTACGATTGGTATTGTGACAGTTTTGCCAACATGATTTTTATATCTTTTATCCTTCGGATTTACCGCAATCGCAGTATCCCCTAGCATTGTCTCAGGCCTCGTTGTAGCAATAGTGATAAAATCTGACGAATTATCTATTGGGTATCTAATATAGTAAATCTTAGAATTCATCTCTCTTTGATCTACTTCCAAATCTGAAATCGCGGTTTTTAAAACAGTGTCCCAATTTACAAGTTTTTCAGCCTTATAAATCAATTTTTTTTTATGTAATTCTACAAAAACCTTAATGACTGATTTTGATAAATTTTCATCCATAGTGAATGCATTTCTTGACCAATCACAAGAACATCCTAATTTTTTTAGTTGGTTGATAATGATGTCTCCATATTCATTTTTCCATTCCCATACTTTTTCTATAAATTTTTCTCTACCAAGGTCAATTTTACTTAAATTTTCTTTTTCTAATTTTCTCTCTACAAGTGCTTGAGTGGCTATACCTGCATGATCAGTTCCAGGTTGCCATAATGTTTCGTAATTATTCATACGATAATAACGAACTAATAAATCTTGAATTGAATTATTTAAAGCATGACCCATATGTAAACTGCCAGTTACATTGGGTGGTGGAATTACAATTGAAAATTTTTTTGAATTTTTTTGCGGTTTAAATAATTTGTTTTTTTCCCAATAACCATAAATTTTATCTTCAACTTTTGAATGTATATATTTATCGCTTATCATGGGTGTTATTAGTTTATAATTTAATAATCTAAATTAACAATAATCAAATTGGAACGTTATTTAATAGACTAATTGCAAATATTTTATATAAAACTCAATGTAGCTATCTTCTAAAACATATGGCAACGTGGCGGAATGGTTACGCAGAGGATTGCAAATCCTTGTATCCCGGTTCGATTCCGGGCGTTGCCTCCAAAAAAAATCTTGTTTTAGTGAAAAAAAAAAGTAAGTTGAGATTTTAATATTCCTCGGTAGCTCAGTTGGTAGAGCAGTTGACTGTTAATCAATTGGTCGCAGGTTCGAGTCCTGCCCGAGGAGCCAAAAATTATCCAACCTTTGAAATATTGTTACTTCCCACCTGTAATGATTTATTAAACTTTAATTTTTGATCAGCATTTAGTTCAGAATATAATTTCACTAAAAAGTTATAATTTACATTCATATGACCTTCTTGTGATTTCTCTAAATTTATAAGATATTCTGAAAAATCTTCAAAAAAATAATTAATTGGTACTTTAAGATAGTTCGATAATTGTAATAACCTTATTGAACTTACTCCATTAGTGCCTTTTTCATATTTTTGAATTTGTTGAAATGTGACGTTGATTGCTTTTGCTACTTTAGTTTGAGTTAAACCTAGTGCTAGTCTTCTAAGCTTAAGCTTGTTGCCTAAATGCTTATTAAAATTATCTTCCATTAAGACCCCTCTTAATTTTTTAAAAAACTAATTGAACTAGTTTTTAATACCTACTGCAACAATAAATTTTTATTTTTTTTGCCTAAAAACCCGTATTAGGGGAAATATGTCAAGCATTACTTCAGCTATAATTTGAGAAATATTTCTTGAAATTAGCTTGAACTATAGTATCTGGCTGAGGAAAAGTTTGGTTCTATCACTCTTTGGATTAGCAAAAAATTCTTTGGTATCAGCTTTTTCTACTATCATTCCTTCATCCATAAATATCATTTGATCTGCAACTTCTTTTGCAAAACCCATTTCATGTGTAACTACAATCATAGTCATTCCTTGTTTTGCTAAATTAACCATAACATCTAACACTTCTTTAATCATTTCAGGGTCTAAGGCTGATGTGGGTTCATCAAAAAGCATTATTTTTGGCTCCATACATAAAGCTCTTGCAATAGCAGCTCTTTGTTGTTGTCCCCCAGATAATTGACCTGGATATTTTTGTGCTTGATCAAGAATTTGCACTCTTTCTAGATGTTTTAATGCTAATTCTTCTGCCTCTTTTTTGGGCATTTTTTTAACCCAAATAGGAGCTAATGTGCAGTTATCCAAAATAGATAAGTGAGGAAACAAATTAAATTGTTGAAATACCATTCCAACTTCAGCTCTAATTTGTTCAATATTTTTTGTATCCTCTGTTAATTCGGTTCCATCAACGACAATATTACCTTCTTGATGTTCTTCTAATCTATTAATACATCTAATTAACGTAGACTTTCCTGATCCAGATGGACCACAAACAACAATTTTTTCTTTTGGTTTAACTTCTAAATTTATTCCTTTTAAAACTTGAAAATCTCCAAACCACTTATTCATATTACTTATTTGAATAATACTATCTGACATAAATTTTTATCTATCGGTTTTATATTTTTGTTCTAGATTATAACTATATTTACTCATTGCATAACAAATAATCCAGAAAATTATAGCAGCAAATACATACCCTTCCATAGCAAATCCTAACCATTTCGGATTTGTTTTAGCTAAATTTAACATTCCAACTATTTCTAATAATCCGACAACAAATATTAATGGAGTATCTTTTACTAGTGCTAAGAAAGTATTTGCTATTCCTGGTATTACTAATTTAAGAGCTTGTGGTAAAATTACGAAAATATGCATTTTCCAATAACCCATACCTAATGATTTCGCAGCTTCATATTGACCCCTTGGTAAAGCTTGCAAACCACCTCTGATAACTTCCGCAACATACGCAGCTTCAAATAAAGAAATTGCAATTATGGCTCTTACTAATTTATCAATGAAAAAGTCTTCTGGTAAAAACATCGGAAACATTACGGCAGACATAAATAAAACTGTTATTAATGGAACACCTCTCCAAAATTCAATAAAACCGACTGATATATATCTAATTAATGGAAATTCTGATCTTCTACCAAGAGCAAAAGCCATTCCGATTGGAAAACAAAAAATAAGACAGAAAAAAGAAATAATAAATGTTAGCGACAGACCTCCCCAAGCACCGGTTTCAACCCAATTTAAACCATCTAATTTTCCAAGTTCAATGTATTCTTCAAAAAAAAGAAAATATTTTAAAATTACATAAAGTGCTAAAGGAACTATTAAAAAGTAATAAAATTTAAATTTACTTGGAATAAAAAAACCAATGATGATAGATAAAATTGCAGCAATAATTCCGTAAGAAAAGTCAAAAAAAACAGGGCCACCTGAAATAAAAAAGAAGATAAATAGGAATGCAATTAAAGGATAAATAACGACATAATATAGTGTCAAATATTTCTTAAATTTATCAGTCGCAAAATATCCAACAGAACCAAGTAAGACTAAAGCTACAAATGATAAATTAATTCTCCATTGTTCTGCATTTGGATACATTCCATACATAAATCTTCTCATCCAAACCTTAATATACGTCCAGCATGCACCAGAGCCTGTACAAACATCTTTTGTGTCTCCTGCAAAACTAGCATCAATAACAAACCAGCTTAATATAGGTGGTAGAGATTTGATGATTATAAATATTATCAATAATGATAAAACAGCATTAAAATTATTTGTATTAATATGTTTGTTTAAGAGGTCTAAATTTTTTATTCCGCTGTACTCTATTCGAATAAAATAAAGACCAACAAAACCAAGTATTAGAGGTAGTAAGAAACTTAAAAAATTAGGTAAAAAACCAGTTAAATTTAATCTAAAAAATGAATTTAGAAAAACATCTAAAATACTTATAAAAAACAAAAAAGAACCAAGATACAAAAAAGTATTAAGATTAGTTCTATCAGGTTTTAAAAAATTAATATTAGACATTATTTCTCCTGAATAGCTATTTTTTTGTTATACCAGTTCATTAAAATTGAGATTGAAATACTCAAAGTTAGATAAGTAAACATGGTGATTGATACTATTTCAATTGCTTTACCGGTTTGCATTAATGCTGTTCCAGCGAAAACTAATACTAAATCTGGATAAGCTATTGCTGCCGCTAAAGATGAATTTTTAGTTAAATTTAAGTATTGGTTTGTTGTTGGCGGAATTATTATTCTCAAAGCTTGAGGCATAATTACTAATTTAAGTACTTGGTTAGGGGTAAGTCCAATTGATGCTGCTGCCTCTTTTTGACCTTTACCAACACCTTGAATTCCAGCTCTGACACATTCTGCGATAAATGTTGCTGTATATAAAGATAAAGATAATGTTAATGCTATCAATTCTGGGGGTAAGCTAACTCCACCCTCATAAATAAAAGACGTTGTTGCCAATTGTTTCAAAACAGGAACTTCAAAAGAAAGTCTTACGCCTCCAATTAAAAAACTTAAAAGTGGAAGAATAAATATTAGTCCTATAGAAATTAAAAAAACTGGAATTTGTTTACCTTGATTTTCCTGAACTTTTTTGGCATGCGCTCGTATAACAATGATTGCTATGATTGCAGCTATAATTGAATAAAAGAAAATATTAAAATTTTGCCAAATAAATGCTGGAACATATAACCCTTTTATAGTTAGAAAAAAAACTCCAAACATTGCTTCAGCATCTTGTGGAAGTGGCAAAGCACGTAATGCAGCAAAATACCAAAAGAAAATTTGAAGTAGTAATGGAATATTTCGAAAAAACTCTACATAGAAAGCTGCAAACTTATTAATTAAATAATTAGGGGATAATCTTGCTATACCAACTATTACTCCTAAGATTGTTGCAATAATTATTCCAATAACAGATACAAGTATTGTATTTAAAAGACCAACTAAATACGCTCTAAAATATGAATGTGATCCATCATATTCAATTAATGAAAACTGAACGTCAAAAGAAGATTCTTGAGATAGAAAACCATAACCAAAATCAATACCTCTATTTTCCATATTGATTTGAGCGTTATAAGTAAAAAAACCGAAAACTAAGACTACAGCTAAAACTGTAATTAATTGTGGGACTATATCTTTAAGTTTAAAATTCACTTTGGCGATAATATATGAGTTTATAAAAAAAAGGGCTAGAAAAATCTAGCCCTTTTTAATTAATTTAAACTACAATTATCTTGCAGGTGGAACGTAAAGTATTCCGCCTTTTGTCCATAATTGGTTTGGACCTCTGTCTGGTAAAATTCCAGTGTCAGCTATATTTCTCTTATAACTTTCACCATAATTACCAACTTGCTTGATAATTCTTAGGCTCCAGTCGTTGTCTAGACCAAAAGCAGCACCTAACTCACCTTCAGCTCCAACTAATCTTTTGATTGCTGGGTTGTCTGAAGTTTTCATCATGTCTGCATTTGCTGAAGTAATACCATATTCTTCAGCTTCGATCATAGTGTTCAAAGACCATCTAACGATATCTTCCCAAACTGCATCACCTTGTCTAACAACTGGTCCTAAAGGTTCTTTAGAAATAGTTTCTGGTAGAACAATGTGTTCATCAGGGTTTTTCATTTTTGTTCTTTGAGCAGCTAAACCAGATTTATCAGTAGTGTATGTATCACATCTACCTGCATCGTAAGCAGCAACAACTTCGTCAGCTTTTTCAAATGCAACTGGCTCATAAGAAATTCCTTTTGAGTTAAAGAAGTCTCTCATGTTTAACTCAGTTGTTGTACCAATGTTTGTACAAGCTGAGATACCATCTTTGAATTGGCTAGTTGAAGTGATACCTGAGCTTTTTCTTACCATAAAGCCTTGACCATCGTAGAAGTTTACTCCAACGAAAGTAAGTCCGATATCAGCATCTCTAGAAAGAGTCCAAGTTGTGTTTCTTGATAAGATATCAATCTCACCAGAAGTTAAAGCAGTAAATCTTTCTTTAGCACTTAGTGGTGTAAACTTAACTTTGTTTGCATCACCTAATACTGCAGCAGCTACCGCTCTACATACATCAACGTCAACACCAGTCCAATTTCCTGCAGCATCAGCATTAGAAAATCCTGGAAGACCTTGAGATACTCCACATCTTACAAACCCTTTTTTCTGAGTGTTTTTAAGTGTTTTGGATTTTTTAGCAGCCATAGACTCTGTTGTAAAAGTGAACAACACAGCAACCATAGCAACTAAAGAAGTTAATTGTTTTAAGTATTTAAACATATTTCTTCCTATTGTTTATTTATTTGTTAACAAATAATTCAAAATTACTTTTGAATATCCTTAATTTAAGCATGATAAAAATAGGGGTTCAAGGGAAATTTAATCTCATTTCAAATTAATTGAAAATCTAGTCAAGATAAATTTTGACCAAAAATGTGCTAGTAATGGCGCGCCCTGAAGGATTCGAACCTACGACCCTCGGTTTAGAAAACCGATGCTCTATCCAGCTGAGCTAAGGGCGCAAAATCATAATACATATACAATAATTAATTAATTTTTAAAAAGAAATTTTTTCATAAGAAGCAAGATTGTTAACAACTCAATTCGTCCAACAATCATGAAAAAAATAAGACAATATTTGGTAAAATATGAAAGGTTATAAAAAGTCAGATCACCTAAACCATATGAGCTTGAATTAACAGTATTCATTAATGTTAAGATAGATAGTTTAAATGAATTTTCAAAGTTAAATTCATTTATGGTCAACAAAATTGTTAAAATAAAAAGTGATAAAATAAATATAAGAACTGATAAAAAATATTTACTTATCTCATCAAAGTCAAAATTAATTTCAGAGAAAAATAACTTGTTCTTATATATATTCTTTGGTCTGCTGAATGATAAAATTTGATTTACTGAGTATTTAAATAAAGAATAAATCTTCATGAATCTTAATCCTGAGCTGGTAGAGAAAAAAGATCCTCCAATAATTACCAAAATCAAATAAATGAAAGTCAAATTTGTATTTGAATTATCTAGTGCAAAACCAATATTCGACATACTGCTTGATATTGATAAAAAATAATTCAAAAAATTCTGATTAAAACTAAAGAATAAAAAGAAAATTATTAAAACTATTATGAAATAAATTATTAAATTAATATCCTCATATAGAAAATTAATATTTTTTTTCTTAAAGAAAAATAAATTATAACTAAAAAAAATACTAAAAAAGGATGCTAACATTAAAAATGATAAAACAATTGTTTGAGTGTCATTCTTTATTATATTTGACAAATTGTTTGTAGGTAAAAAACCCCCTGAAGAAATTAAAGAAAATGCTAAATTTAATGAGTCGAAAGTCCTTATAGAAAATAAATTCAATATTATAAAAATTACTAAAGTTATACCTGAATATATAAAAAATACTTTAATAGCTTGTTTAAATATTTCAGATGTATTAAATGAAAAAAAATTTGTTAACGTTTTTTTGAAATTTTCATCATAAATATCTATTAGATAAATTATTGAGAATAAGAAATACAATCCTCCTACCCATTGGATAGTTGACCTCCATAATATCAGACTTTGATCAATATTTTTTATATTTTCAAAGATAGTAAAACCAGTAGAGGTAAAACCTGAAACTGATTCAAAAAAAGAATTTATAAAAGTTAAATTATAAATACTTAGATAAAAAGGAATAGATAAAACTAAAGGTAGTAAAATATATCCCAGAAAAACAGTTAAAATTTTTTGAAAAATTGATGTTTTTTTGGGTGATATTTTAAAACTATAGAAAAGAATTGCCAGAACAAAAGATAAAAATAAACTTAAATAATAAGTATCTAAGTTTAAATAAAGATTGAAATAGTAAGAATAAATTATATTAAAAAAAGAAAAGATAAAAATTAATCCAAAAAAGAAACTTAGATATTTAATTTGCAATCCAAACATCTAATTAAACTGAACTTAACCTAAAAATATTTTCAACAAAAGATATAGAGTCTTTTTTAACAATAAATACAACTCTATCATCTTTTTTAAAAACAAAATTGGATCTAGGTATAATTATTTTTTTATCTCTTAATACAGCACCAATCCTTAGTTCATCTGGTAAATTAGAATTTTTAATTTCTTTGTTGATTAATTCAGAAGTCTCAATTATTTCAGCTTCAATTACCTCGTATTCACCGTCTGATAAAGTATATGCATTTTCAATTGTTCCTTTGTGGATATGTTTTAAAATACTTGAAACAGTCGTCATTCTTGGATCAATTAAATCATCAATTTTTAATGATGATTGAAGAAGTGAATAATTTGGTTTATTAATTAATGCCATTGTTCTTTTATCATCTATATCTTTTTGGTCTTTAGCAAATTTTTCAACTAGCACACTGACCATTAAGTTATCTTCATCATCATTTGTTAGAGCTAATACAGTTTCAGCTTCCCCTAAGTTTGCTTCAGTTAAAACTTCTTCATCTAGACCATCACCATTTATAACAATTGCATCATTAAGTTGATTTGCTAAAAACTCTGCTCGTTCCTTATTTTTTTCAACAATTTTAACTCGAACTGTTTCTAAAGTCTCCTCAATGTTCTTAGCTAAATTAAAACCAATATTTCCTCCACCTATAATCAAAATCTTTTTCGAAATTTTTTCCTCATGACCAAATGCTTCAAGAGTTTCTGACATTTGTGACGAATTAATAATGACATAAATTTTGTCATCTTTTTTTACCGAGTCTGTTTTTTTTGGAATAAAAAATTTATTATCTCTATTAATTCCAATAATATTGGCCTCTAATTTTGGGTACTTATTTGTGAGTTCATTAAACTTAATACCTATAGATTTACAATCCTCTTTGATGAATATCTCCAATAATCTTATTTTATTATCAGCAAAAGGCACACTATCTAATGCACCTGGCGCCTCCAATTTTCTTTGAATTGATTTGGAAATTTCTATTTCAGGAGAAATAATCACATCAATTGGTAAATTCTCTTTATTATAAACTCTTGTAAATCTTGGGTTTAGATAGTCTTGTGATCTAATTCTTGCTATTTTTTTTTGAATATTAAATATTGAAAATGCTATTTGACAAATAAGCATATTGATTTCATCATTTCTAGTAACTGCTATAATCATATCTGTTTCAGCGGCATTCGCTTTTTCAAGAATTGATGGATATGTAGCTTTTCCAACGATTGCCTTAACATCCAAACTATCATTGATTTTTTGGATGTCCTCACTTGATTGATCAATAACTGTTATCGAATGACCTTGTTCACTCAATAACTTTGCAATGGTAAAACCTACTCTACCAGCACCACAGATGATTATATTCATTTTAGTTAAATTCTTTTATTCCTAAGCCTTTAAGCTTTCTATGAAGAGCACTTCTCTCCATGCCAACAAAGTTGGCTGTTTTAGATATATTCCCATTAAATTTTTTAAGCTGAATAGTTAAATACTCTTTTTCAAAGTTTTCTCTAGCTTCTTTTAATGGCACAGATAAGCTATTTTCACCAATTTTATCATCATAATTGTCGCTTTTTAACGACTCTTTTACAATGTTAGAAATTTTGTCTTTTGTATCAGGTTGTAAAATTGCAATTCTTTCAATCAAATTTCTTAGTTCCCTTACATTACCTTTCCAATCATGATTCAAAATATATGAGTCATTTTCATCAATATCTAATTCTTTAATATTGTAATTTGAGGAAATCATTTTTGAAAAATATCTTATTAAGAGAGGTATATCAGAAATTCTTTCATTTAATGATTTAATGTTAATTTCAAAAACGTTCAATCTATGATAGAGATCCTCTCTAAAATTACCTATTTTTATTTCATCTTTTAAATCCTTACTTGATGAACAAATTAATCTAACGTCAACATTGATATCATTATTACCATTTAATCTTTTAAATTTTTGATCAATAAGAACTCTTAATATTTTTGATTGAATGACAAGAGGAATTTCAGAAACTTGATCAATTAATAAAGTGCCTTTATTAGCTTTTTCTAAAGCACCATATGAAATGGAACCATCGCTTTTTTCTTCCCCAAATAATTCTTGTTCATATTTTTCCGAGTCAAGAAGTGCTCCATTTAGAATAATAAATGGATTTTTTTCTCTTTTAGAATTTTTATGAATTTTTCTTGCAATTAATTCCTTCCCTGAACCTGATGGCCCATTTATAAGAATCCTGCTCTCAGTTAAAGATATCTTTTTTATTTGTTCACGTATTGTAGAAATATTCTTACTATCACCTATTAAATCATATGAGGAAAATAACTTATTTTCATAATCCTTATTTTGTTTTTTTAATTGAAGATTTTCAACAGCTCTAGTTATAAAGTTTAATAATCTAGCTTGGTCAAAAGGTTTTTCAACAAATTCAAATGCACCATGCTTTAATGAATTAACAGCCATTTCAATATTAGCATGCCCTGTAATAATAATTACTGGTACATCTTTATTTTTAGACTTGATATGAGATAATAGCTCTATTCCATCATTATCACCTTTATCTAATTTTACATCTAGGATAGCTACATCAGGCATTTTTTTGTCGATCTCTTTTAACGCTTGATTATAATTAGCAGCAACTCTAGTTTTGTAACCAGCATCAACAATTAATTCATTTAGGATATTTCTTATATCCGCATTATCATCAACTATTAATATTTCTGTTGTCATTAAAATAAAATCTTATCTGTATTTTTGCACCATTATTAGTTGGAATGAATTCAAGTTCACCTTTGTGATCATTTATAATTTTGTTTACTATAGATAGGCCTAGTCCAGTTCCATTTTTTTTTGTTGTGTAATATGGATTTAAAATTTCCTTTATATTATTTTCATCAAAACCAACACCATTGTCTTCTATTGATATAAAAATATGGTCATTATTTGATGAAATATCAATTAAAATTTTCTTTTTAAAATCAGGGTTTTTTTCAACTTTTTGTTCGATGCTCTCAATAGAGTTCTTTATCAGGTTAATGAAAACTCTTGAAATTTGCTCTTTGTCACATTCAATTAAAATCTCCTCATCTTTTTTATTAAAGTTTATTTCAATGGATTTATTAACCTCTGATAATAATTTGATATTTTCATTTAATAACTTTACTAAATTATTTCTCTTTAAAGTAGGTTTTGGCATTCTCGCAAAATCAGAAAATTCATTTACTAAATTTTCTATTTGTTTTATTTGAGAGTTTATAATTTTTAAATTTTCTTTGAATGATTGTTGGTCTTCATTAGTTATTTGTCCAGAGTATTTAGTTCTAATACGATCTATTGTTAATTGTATTGGTGTCAGAGGATTTTTAATTTCATGGGCTAACTTTCTTGATAGGTTTCCCCATGCTTTATATCTCTCATTAATAATTAATTTTTCTTGCTGATTTTTTAGTCTACTAATCATAGAATTAAAGTTTTTATTTAATACTTCCATATCTTTATCAGTTTTAATTTCTGGAACTTTTGTATTTAAATTACCATGACCTATTTCTGTTGATGCTAGTATGAGATTGTTTATAGATCTAAAAAATCTTGATGAAAATCTAATCGCTATTGTAATAGAGATAAATAATAGCAATGAAACAATTATAATATAAATGATAAAAAAGGAAATTTTTATGCCTGTGCTTCTATCTTCAACAGTATAATAAAAATTTATAGCTTCTTGAGACTCAGCTAAATAATTCGAAATATCTTTATCTAAAAATTTTACCACATAAATGAATCTATCTTTTGATGATTGTAATCTCATTATTGCAGCTGAAATATTTGCTTTAGTATCAATAATCTTTAATGGTCTATCATCTTCAAGAACTAAATTAAGCGCTTTATCAACGGGAGGAATATACTTTTCTTTTTTTTCAGTTGAGTATAATAGTTTTTTATTTTCATCAATTATATGAATTTCGTCAACATCCCTTATTAGTTTTTGTGTATTTAAAAACCTTAAATACTCCTTTGCATTTTCATTTAAAAAATTCGCACTTTTATTAGTATCAAAAGCAATCAAAATTATATCTGATTGAATTTTATTTCTTACTTCTTCAACATAATTTTTAGCGAGTTCATAGGAATTATTTACAACTGTTGTAACTTTCTTATCGAAATACTTTTCTAGAGCAAAAGAAAAAAGAAATAAGGAAAAAATAGAAATTAAAATTGATGGTATTAAAGTAAATAATGAAAAATACGTTATGTATTTTTTATTTGATGTTAAACCATCTTTATCAATATCAATTTTAATTGAATTTTTAACTTCTACAAAAATAAAAATGAATAATAAAATAAGTAAAAAAATATTTGAAATTAGTAAATATTGTAAATTTTTTTCATTTAAATCAACAAAACTTCTATCAATAAATGTCAAAAAGGTTAAAAAACCTAGAAATAGTGTGATACTAGATAGAATAATGATGATTATATTTTTTTTCAAAAATTCTAACATAATTTAGAATTATAGTATTTAAACGAATGAACAACTATTTTGTAATATTAGCTGCTGGAAAAAGTAAGAGATTTAATAAAAAAATACCAAAGCAATTCTTTAATTACCAAAATAAGGAAATAATTGATCATTCCATTGAAAAATCCCTCAGTTCAAAGCTATTTAAGAAAATTCTAATTGTTTCAAATAATCTTAAACATTTAAAAAAAAAGAAGTATCCTAAATCAATAAGTATCATTAAAGGAGGAAAAGAAAGATCAGACTCTTCCTTTAAAGCTTTAGAATTTCTAAAAAGATATAAGCCAAAAAATGTTTTTATACATGATGCTGCTAGGCCTAATTTCTCAATTAGATTACTCAAAAATATAGCTAAAAATTTAAAAAATAACAAAGCCGTCGTCCCAATTATCAATTCAAAAGACACAATAAAATATAAAACTCAAAATCGAATATTTAATCTTAACAGAAATAATTTATTATTAACACAGACTCCTCAAGCATTTAGATTTAAAGAACTATATAAAATTGCAAAAGGTCAAAAAAATAAAGTCACTGATGAAGCAACATTATTTATAAATAAAGATTTCAAAATCAAGTTTATACCAGGTGAAAAGGCAAATAATAAAATTACATATATTGATGATATAAAAAATCCCAAGACTTTTTATGGTATAGGTTTCGATATTCATAAGTTAGTAAAAAATAAGAAACTTTATCTTGGAGGATTAAAAATTCCTTTTCATTCAGGTCTTGAGGGTCATTCTGATGGGGATGTAATTTTACATGCAATTATTGACTCCATTTTAGGAGCTATTAGAAAAAAAGATATTGGAACATATTTTCCTAATACAAAAAAATTTAAAAATATTAGATCTCCAAAAATGCTAAAGCCAATTATATTCGATCTTAATAAATCTAATTTAATTATAAATAACTTGGATATAAACTTAATTTGTCAGAAACCAAGAGTTTCAAAATATAGAAACAAAATAATTAAATCAGTCTCAAAATTAACTGGCCTTAGTGAAAATCAAATCAATTTAAAGGGTAAAACTGTGGAAAAATTAGGTTTGATAGGAAAAGAAAAAGCTATTGCTTGTGAAACCATAATTTCAATCACAAAATATGATTAAAACTTTTAATTCATTATTAGTAACAATGTTTGGGCTAGGAAAAATTAAGATTATACCTGGAACTTTTGGATCTTTAGCTACAATTATTTTTCTTTATTTTTTTTTTCATGTATTAAAGTTATCACCAAATATAGTCTTAATAGGTTTGCTTATTATTTTTATTTATTCATTCATAGCAGTAGCATCCCATATAAAGGAAAAAGAAAATAAAGATCCAAAAGAAGTTATTATTGACGAATTTATTGGTCAATCTATACCAATTTATCTCTATGAAATATCCCATGGAACACAAAAAACATCTGATGAAGCCATAATTTTTTATGGTATTTGTTTTGTGCTTTTTAGAATTTTTGACATACTGAAACCATTTCCAGTAAATTATTTTGACAAAAATTACAAAAATAGTTTCGGTGTAATAATGGACGATGTTTGTGCGGGATTATATGTTGTTCTATCATTAATTTGTTTTATGTTATTAAGCAGTTATTTGATTTAATGAAAACTTTAGTCAAACTTTTAACCAAAAAAAAATTAAAACTTTCTGTTGCTGAGTCTTGTACTGGCGGGATGTTAGCTAGCTCAATTACCTCAATAAGTGGTGCCTCAAAAATATTTAATTTAGGACTAGTCACCTACTCTAACCAAGCTAAAATTAGAATTCTTAAAGTGAATAAAAATATTATTAAAAATCATGGTGCAGTTAGTCACCAATGTTGTTTAGCAATGGTAAATAACTTATCTAAAATTTCAAAAGCCAATATTAACGTTTCTATAACTGGTATCGCTGGCCCCAAAGGTGGCACCAAACAAAAGCCTGTCGGTTTAGTTTATATCGGTATTAAAAAAGATAAAAAAGTGCAGATTAATAGGTGTTTATTCAAAAGTAAAAAAAGATCTTCAATTCAAAAAGCCACTGTTAAAAAAGCTTTAGATTTAGTTCTTAGAATTTCCAAATAATTCTTCAGCTCTTTTTTGAAAGGCATCAGCTATTTTTTCTAAACCAAATTGAAAAGAGACTACCATTAAAGAATTTAAAAATTTATTCTTTATTTCAAAATCAATATCAAAGGTAACTTCAGTAATACCATTATTTTTATCACTAAACGTCCAATTATTTGTTAAATGATTTAATGGTCCTTCTATGTTTTTAACATAAATTGAATCAGTTTTTTTATTAAAGGCTACATCACTTTTGTATGTATCTTTAAATGGTCCTTTACCAATGGTTAAATCAGCAATAATTTTTTGCAAATCACCATCTTGTTTGTTTTCATATATTTTTGCATCAAAACAAAATGGAACAAATTCAGGGTATTTTTCTATATCTAAAACAAGTTCAATTAAGTCTTTTTTTTCACATTCAATTAATCGCTTAACTGAAGCTTTTGGCATTAATGATTGTTTATCCGGTTTTGTTGTAGCTTAGCAAAATCTTCATCTGCATGATAAGAAGATCTTGTTAATGGTGATGATGAAACTAATAAAAAACCTTTCGCTTTTGCAATACTTCCTAATTCATCAAATTCCTCTGGAGTATAGTATCTGTTAAGAGGATGATGTCTAACAGATGGTTGTAAGTATTGACCAATAGTTAAAAAATCTACGTCAGCAGCTTTTAAATCATCCATTACCTGTAAAATTTCATCTTTTTTTTCACCTAAGCCAACCATTATCCCTGATTTAGTAAAAATTTTCTTATTTATCATTTTAGCATTTTTCAAAAGTTCCAAAGATGCAAAATATCTAGAACCTGGTCTTACTTTTAGATAAAGACTTGGAACGGTTTCAATATTGTGATTAAAAACATCAGGATTTGCCTCTAAAACTTTTTTATAAGCATCACCCTTTCTTAAAAAATCAGGGGTTAAAACTTCAATTGTAGTATTTGGATTTGTTTTTCTTGTTTGATTAATAACTTCAAAAAAATGATTTGAACCACCATCATCTAAGTCATCTCGATCAACTGATGTTATTACAACATGTTTAAGATTTAATTTTTTTACAGCTTGAGAAATTTTTATTGGTTCGAGATTATCCAGTTTTCCTGGCTTACCAGTTTTTACGTCACAAAAAGCACACGCTCTTGTACATGTGTCACCCATAATCATAAAGGTAGCATGTCTTTTACTCCAACATTCCGTAATATTTGGACAATTAGCTTCCTGACAAACTGTTACAAGATTATTTTTATTTACAATTGTTTTTGTTAAAAAAAATTCTTTGCTATTTACTAATTTTGATCTTATCCAATCTGGTTTTTTTTTAATTGGATTTATCGGTTTGTTTTGCTTTTCTGGGTGTCTAATTTTCATTTTTTTTAATTATATAAATTTTTTCATTTTTTTTACCAAATATGAACCTTTCTCTAATCAAAGATTCTATATAATCAAGATCTAGATTGTCACTTAACAATGAATTCTTAAATTCCAAGTCACTTATTTGGTTAATTATTAATGATTCTTGTTGTTTTAAGTTTTTTAAAATCTCTTTTTTTTCAAAATATGAAATTAAACCTCTTTGACCAGATAAAAGATTAAAAAAGAAATAAAGAATCAAAAAAGTAGAAACTAATAAAAGGTAATTTTTTTTTAATCTTTGAAGCATTAATGAATCTTATTCATTCTAGCTTTTTTTCCAAGTTCTTCTTCTATACGAATTAATTGATTATATTTAGCCACTCTTTCAGATCTAGCTAAAGATCCTGTTTTTATTTGGTTGGAGTTGGTACCTACCGCTAAATCGGCAATAAATGTATCTTCACTATCTCCTGATCGATGTGAAATAATAGTATTAAACCCTATAGTTTGAGCAAATCTTATAACATCAAGTGTTTCGGTAACTGTACCAATTTGATTTAGTTTTATCAAAATTGAGTTTGATGAAACATTTAGAAATCCCTTTTTTAATCTTTCCAAATTTGTAACATAAAGATCATCTCCAACTATCTGCACTTTTTTAGTAGATCTCATAAATTTACTCCACGACGTCCAATCGTTTTCAGAAAATGGATCTTCAATCGATTTAATTTTATATTTATCAATCATTTTTTTGTACTCTGAAATTGTTTTATCAACAGAAACATATTTTTTTGAGTGAATAGAATATTTACCTTTTTTAAATAATTCATTAGCTGCAACATCCAAACAAATTGAAACATCTTTACCATTTCTAAATCCTGATTTTTTAATTGATAAAACAATCAAATCTAAGGCCTGATTGTTGCTATTAATCATCGGTGCAAATCCACCTTCATCACCAACCGATGTGGCTAAACCTTTTGCTTTAATTAATTTACTTAAGTTTTTAATTACTAAATAACATATTCTCATTGCCTCAGAAAAAGATTTTGCTTTATCAGGTCTAATCATAAATTCTTGAATTCTAAGACCATTATCAGCGTGTGCTCCACCATTAATAATATTCATTAATGGATAAGGTAATTGAAAATATTTTGTTGCATAAAAAGATTTATAAAGAGGAATTCTTTTTACTTTTGCTGATAATTTTTTTGCAGCCATCGATACTGATAATATTGCATTAGCTCCTAGTTTTGTCTTTTGCTTAGTCCCATCTAAATTAATAAGTATTTCATCTATTCTTTCTTGATCATGAATATTTTTATTTCTCAGAGCTCTAGATATTTTAGAATTAATTAAATTTATTGCTGAGAATACACTTTTGCCTAAATATCTTTTATTGTTGGTATCTCTTTTTTCATAGGCTTCATAAGTACCTGTAGAAGCTCCTGAGGGACATATTGCTTTTGCACTTTTGTTTTTAACATAAACCTCTGCTTCAATAGTTGGATTTCCTCTACTATCAAAAACTTGTCTTGCTTTAACTTTTAGAATTTTACTCACTTAATTTTTAATAAGATTATCTATATCACTTAATTGTTTTAGAAGATCTTCTAATTTATCTAATGGCACCATGTTAGGTCCATCAGATGGAGCATTATCTGGATCTTGATGGGTTTCAATAAAAACTCCTGCAACTCCAACTGCAACTGCAGCTCTTGCTAAATATTCAACAAATTCTCTTTGACCACCACTTTTTTCTCCAAGACCACCTGGTTGTTGCACTGAATGTGTTGCATCAAAAATTACTGGATAACCATTCTTAGCCATTATTGGTAACGACCTCATGTCAGAAACTAAAGTGTTGTACCCAAAACTTGCACCTCTTTCAGTTACTAATATTTTGTCATTTCCAGATTCTGAAATTTTCTTTGTTACATTAACCATATCCCATGGTGCAAGAAATTGACCTTTTTTTACATTAATAATTTTATTTGTTTTAGCTGCAGCAATTAACAAGTCTGTTTGTCTACATAAAAAAGCTGGGATTTGTAAGACATCAACATGTTTTGAAACGATTGCACATTGCTCAGCATTATGAATGTCTGTTAGAATAGGGATATTTAATTCTTTTTTTATCTTATCAAACACAGGCAAAGAAGCTTCTAATCCAGCTCCCCTTTTGCCTTTTAAACTTGTTCTATTAGCTTTATCAAATGAAGTTTTGTAAATAAATCCAAGACCAAATTTTGAGGTAATTTCCTTAATTTTTCCTGCCATATCCATTGCGTGTTGTTCGCTTTCAAGCTGGCAAGGTCCAGAAATTATACAAATCTTATCATTGTTCGAAATGTCTATTTTTCCACAATTTACTTTAATGCTATTCATTTATGATTTTTTGATGCTTTGATAAAAGATGAGAATAAAGGATGTGGAGCAAAAGGTCTAGATTTAAATTCTGGATGAAACTGAACGCCAATAAACCAGGGATGATTTTTTAACTCAATAATCTCAGGTAAAAAACCATCGGGTGATAAACCAGAAAAACTCATTCCTTTTTTTTCAAATTTGTCTTTTAGATTAATGTTAACTTCATATCTGTGTCGATGTCTTTCTTTGATAATTTTTTTTCCATAAATTTTTTTAATTTTAGAATTATTTTGTAATTTCGCATCGTAAGAGCCTAATCTCATTGTTCCACCTAGATTTTTATCAGTTCCTTTGATAGTTTTTCCATCTTTAATCCACTCATTAATTAATCCAATTACAGGTATGCCATTTCTATCAAATTCACTCGAAGTTGCTTTTTTTAAATTTAATTGATTTCTCGCAAATTCTATAATTGCCATTTGCATTCCATAACATATCCCAAGAAAAGGAACTTTATTTTTTCTAGCATATTTTATTGACTCTATTTTTCCAGTTGTTCCTCGTTTACCAAAACCACCAGGTATTAATATACCTGAAATGTGTTTAAGTTTTGATTTAATCTCAGAAACTTTTAATTTTTCAGAGTCTATTCTTACTAAATTTACCTTAACATTATTTTGAATACCTCCATGAGTAAGAGCTTCATCTAAAGATTTATAAGCATCTTTTAACTCAACGTATTTACCAATTATGGCAATATTTACCTGTTTTTTAGTTTGTAAAATAATTTTAGTTATTTTTTTCCAGGGTTTAAGGTTTGCAGGTTTTTTTGATTTAAGCTTAAAATAATTTAATACTTGAACGTCAAGTTTTTCTCTAAAAAAACTTATCGGTGCTTCATAAATTGTTTTTACATCAACAGTTTCTATTACATTTTTAATATCCACGTTGCAGAAAAGTGAGATTTTTTTACGATGCTCTAAAGGGATGGGTCTTTCTGATCTACATATTATAATGTCAGGTTGAACACCTATGCTTCTCAATTCTTTAACAGAATGTTGGGTCGGTTTAGTTTTAATTTCATCTGAGGACTTTAAATAAGGTACTAAGGTAAGATGTATAAATAATGCATTTTTTTTTCCTATTTCATTTGCAAATTGTCTTATGGCCTCAATAAATGGTAGACTCTCAATATCACCAACAATTCCGCCAATTTCACAAATAACAAAATCTTCTTTCGATGAATCATTCTTTATAAACTCTTTTATTCTATCGGTAATATGTGGAATTACTTGAACTGTTTTTCCGAGATATTTTCCTTCACGTTCTTTTTTTAATACATCGTTATAAATTTTACCTGTAGTAATATTATCAGACTTCTTTGCAGATACTCCAGTAAATCTCTCATAATGTCCAAGATCTAAATCTGTTTCGGCACCATCATCAGTTACAAAAACTTCTCCGTGTTGAAATGGGCTCATTGTTCCAGGATCTACATTTAAATAAGGATCTAACTTCCTTAATCTAACTTTATACCCTCTCGATTGAAGTAAATAAGCTAGAGATGCAGAAGAGAGACCTTTTCCTAATGATGAAACCACGCCGCCCGTGACAAAAATAAATTGCGCCATGGAAGTATCTTATAGCGAATAAAAAAGAAAATTAAAAGTATTAATTATTATTTTCTGGAATAGCGGGAGTATCCTCTGCTTTTTCTTCAATAGTATCCAAAACAGATGATGTAGGTGTTAATTCTCCTCTAGATACAATTGTAAGTGCTAAACTACAAATTATAAATAAAGTGGCAACAACGGCTGTTGCTTTGGTCATAAAATTACCTGCTGATCTGGAAAACATAAAACTTTCCTGAGAAACTCCAATTCCTAAAGCACCACCCTCAGACTTTTGCATCAAAACTAGTAACACCAATATTAATCCGAATATGATGTTCAAAATTAACAATATATTTTCCATGAGGGGTTAATTATATGTTTTTTTAATTATATCAATAAATTTTTTAGGATCTTGAGATGCCCCACCTATTAAGTAACCATCAATATTATTTATAGATTTCAATTGATTAATATTTTTTGGATTTACTGAGCCACCATAAAGAACTTTATAATTCTTTTTTTCTTTTTTAATAAAACTGATTGTCTTAGATAAGTCATCAGATTTTGGTATAATTCCTGTACCAATTGACCAAACTGGTTCATATGCGATTATAATTTTTTTATTATTTTTAATATTTTTCAAACCTGCTTTAATCTGTCTATTTAAAACACTTTTGGTAATTTTTTTTCTTTTTGCTTTAAGCGTCTCACCAATACAAAAAATTACCCTCAGCCCAGACTTCAATGCACTTTTAATCTTTAGATTTATTAATTTATCAGTTTCACCAGCTTGTCTATTTTCAGAGTGGCCAATAATAATATATTTAGCACCAACACTTTTTAACATTGACGAATTGACTGAACCTGTAAAAGCACCATAAACATCCTGCTCATGACAATTTTGCGCACCAACTTCAATATTTGAACCTCTCAATTTTTTTGACATTGGCTCTATTAGAGTGCTAGGTGGGCAGTAAATTATTTTCAAAAATTTTCTTTTTTTGAAGTTTTTAAAAAATTTAACAACTCTATTCAGCGTATTTAACGAATTTAAAACACCAAACATTTTCCAATTGGCAATAAAAAACATATATTTATTTGTCATGAGGCTTATTTTAATTTATAGGTTTGCTTTTTATAGATCAATAAATTTATAGTAATGATTAGTAGTTTAAGAAATTTTGCAAAAACTAAGTTTGCTGGTTTGTTAGTTTTTATAATGATAATTCCATTTGTATTTTGGGGTATGGGTGGAATGTTCAGTAGTGGTAATACTAACAATATTGCTAAAATTAATAATAATAGTATTTCCACTGAAGATTTTATTGATTACGTAAATAAATCAGGAATCCCTGAAAAAACAATCAGAGAAAATTTAGAGCAAAACATTATTGAAGAAATTCTGTCTGGTTTAGTTTCTACTACTTTACTGGATCTAGAAATAAAAGATTTTGATCTGACAATTTCTGAGGTCACTTTATTAAAAAAGATAAAAGAAAATAAAACTTTTAGAGATGAAAATGGTGTTTTTCAGAGAATTAAATATGAAAAATTTTTATTAGAAAATAATTTATCTGCTCCAGGATTTGAACAGAGACTTAAATTAAGAGAATTGCAAAAAAATCTTTTTGATTATATTGGTGCTGGTACAACCTCCCCTCAATTTCTTACAACAAAACTATTTAAAGAAGAAAATCAAAAACTTGAAATAGAATTTATTGATTTAAATGATTTTTATGTAAATAAAGATGATATTACAGATAAAGAATTAGAAAATTTTATTAAGGATAATAAAGATGAGTTAAAAATAGAGTACTTAGATTTCAGCTACTCAATCATAAATCCTAAAAATTTAATTGGTGTAGATGATTTCAATCAATCTTTTTTTGACAAAATTGATGAAATTGAAGTTGCCATATCCAATGAAATTGATTTTAAAACAATCACATCAAATTTTGATTTAAAATCGGTTGATATTAGTAATTTTAGATTTTCTACAGATAAAAATGAAATTGAAAAAAAAATTTACGAATTAAGAAATAATAAATTTGATATTTTTGAGAATAAAAATAACTATATCCTATATAATATAAAAAATATTACCCAAAAATCACCAGATTTAAGTGATAAACAAATTAAAGAAGAAGTGCTCGAATTAGTTTTTCAAAAAAATAAATTTGATTATAACCAAAAATTATTAAATGAAATAACCAATAAAAAATTTAATGACAATAATTTTTTAGAGATGGGAAAAGATAAGATCCAGGCAATAAATTTGAATTCTATGCGAGATAATAAAAAATTTGATATTAATGCTGTTGAAGTTTTATATAGCTTACCTGAGAAATCATTTACTTTAATAAATGATGAAAAAAACAATATTTACTTAGCAAAAGTCAAAAAATTTGAAAAACAAATCATAGATACAAATAAAGAGGAATTTAAACAATATATTGCAAAACAAAATTCTAAAAACAAAAATTCATTATTAAAATCTTATGATACATTTTTAAACGACAAATATGATGTTTCTTTAAATCAACAGACTATTGAACGAGTTAAAAACTATTTTAAATGAAAATTAATCGAAGCTTCAAAGAATTCAAGTTTCGACACAGAAACAACGAAAATCAAATAATCTATACATCAAGAAAAGTAAAAGCTGATGAAGAAATAATTAATTTAATTGATAACTTTTTAACTGAAAAAAATAGCTTTATTTTTGAGTCAGTAGAAAAAGGTAAAATTAGAGGCAGATATACCATATTTGGGAGAAATCCTGATAAAATTTGGGAATTTAATAATAATAATTCTTATTTGATAAAGAAAAATAAAAAAATTAGGTTAAAGGATAAACCTAAATATTTGATTGAAAAAATAATTGAAGATTTTAAGTTTAAAACTCCTAATAAGTTACCGAAAATTTGTTCTTTGATTTCAGGATATTTTTCATACGATGCAATTAGGTACATCGAAAAAATCCCAAACAATTGTAAAGATGACTTAAAATTACCTGATGTTAGATTATTACGTCCAAGAACACTTATTATTCACGACAATTTGAAAAAGGAAATATTCTTTATCAATAATATTTTTAAAGATGAAAAAATTACGAATTACAAAAATAAATATAAAGATATCCAATCTGAACTTTTCACCCTCTCTTTACAATCATCAGTTAAAAAAATAGAAAATTTAATAAATAATAAGTCAAAAAAAATTATAATTAATTCAAATACCTCTAAAAATAAATTTTTATCTATAGTTAATAAGGCAAAAAAATACATTAAATTAGGAGATATATTTCAAGTCGTTTTAAGCCAGCGTTTTGAGACTAAATTGACAAAAAAACCAATCGATATTTATAAAAAATTGAGAATAACTAATCCATCTCCGTTTATGTTTTTTTTTAATTTTACCGATTTCCAAATAATAGGTGCAAGTCCCGAAATATTAGTAAGGTTAAGAGATGGCGAAATAACTGTAAGACCCATTGCCGGGACAAGACCTCGAGGAAAAACTATTAAAGAGGATCGTTTTTATGAGAAAGATTTACTTAAAGATAAAAAAGAACTTTCTGAACATCTAATGTTATTAGATCTTGGAAGAAATGATGCCGGAAAGGTATCTAAGACTAATTCTATTAAAATTACTGAAAGTTTTATAATTGAAAGGTATTCACATGTAATGCATATAGTTTCGAACGTAATAGGTAAACATGATAAAAGATTTTCTAAATTTAAGTCTCTTTTAGCGGGTTTTCCAGCTGGAACTGTCTCTGGAGCTCCCAAAATAAGAGCTATGGAAATTATTGATGAACTAGAGTCTACGAAAAGGAAGGTTTATGCAGGTGGCATTGGGTATTTCGCGGCGAATGGAGAGTTTGATACATGTATTGCTTTAAGAACAGCTGTTGCAAAAAATAACAGATTTTATGTCCAAGCTGGAGCTGGGATTGTTGCAGATAGCAAACCATTAAAGGAATACGAAGAAACAGTAAATAAAGCAAAAGCTTTAATTAATGCATTGAAATGAAAAAAATAATTTTAATTGATAATTACGATAGTTTTACTTTCAATCTCTATCATTATTTGTCTTCATTAAAAGTGAATGTTGAAGTAATTAGAAATGATCAAATTACATCTCATGAAATTTTAAAAAAAAGATATCATAAGATTGTAATTTCACCTGGGCCTGGCAACCCCAATCAATCAGGTAATTGTCTTAAAATCGTTAAATCTTTATATAAGAAAATACCAATACTTGGAGTTTGTTTGGGTCATCAAATTATAGGTCAAGTTTTTGGCTCAAAAATTGTTCAAGCTAGAAAGCTAATGCATGGAAAAACTAGTAAGATTATTTCAAAAAAAATTGGTATTTTAAAAAATCTCCCAAAAACGTTTGAAGCCACTCGATATCACAGCTTAATTATTGATAAAAAATCATTATCTAAAGATCTTGAAATTACTGCTCAGACTCAAGATGGACTAATAATGGGAGTACAACATAAGAAATATCATATACACGGAGTGCAATTCCACCCTGAAAGTATTAAAACTAAATTAGGGATTAAAATTTTAAAAAATTTTATAAGAATTTAGGATTAATGAAACAATTCATTGAAAAAATTAAAAAAAAAGAAAATTTAACTTTTGATGAAAGTAAATCTGCTTTTGAATTATTGATGGAAGGTAAAGCAGAAGACCAAGAAATATTTGATTTTTTGACACTTTTATCAGCAAAAGGTGAATCTTCTGATGAGGTAGCTGGTGGAGTTTTTGTTCTTAGAAACAAGTCTAAAAGAGTAAATGTGGAAAACTGTGTTGATACATGTGGAACCGGTGGAGATGGTATGAATACACTTAATATATCAACAGCTTCAGCATTATTACTTTCAAGTATGGGTGTTAAAATAGCGAAACATGGAAATAAAGCTGTATCCTCGAAATGTGGATCTGGTGATGTTTTGGAAGCTCTTAATATAAAAATAAATTTAGAACCAAAAGATATTGAAAATCAAATTAATAATAATAATTTTGGATTCATGTTTGCACCAAACTATCACAGCGCAATGAGATTTGTTGGGCCCACAAGAAAAAAAATTGGAAAAAGAACTATATTCAATATGATCGGACCTTTAAGTAGCCCTGCTCTAGTAAAAAAACAAGTTATTGGTGTTTTTGATAAAAAACTTCTAAAAATATTTGCAAATGCTTTAAAAAATTTAGATATTAAATTTGCTTGGATAGTCAATAGCGAGGATGGATTAGATGAAATTTCACCTTACGCTAAAACCAATGTAATTCAATTGAAAGATGGTGTCATTTCTAAAATTATAATTGATCCAAAAAAATTAAATATAAATGCAGATAAGTTTGAAAATCTCATTGGTAATGATGCAGCTTTTAATGCAGATAGAATGATTAATATATTTAAGGGTGAGGATAATGATTTTTCTAAAGCAGTTTGTTTAAATGCTGCAGCAGGATTAGTTGTTAATGAAACTCATCAGAATTTCGATAAAGCTTATGATGATGCTAGAAAACATATTTTATCAGGTCAAACATTTAAACAACTAGAGAAAATTCAAAATGGCTGAAAATGTTCTTGAAAAAATAATAAATATTAAAAGTGAAAAAATTTTAGAGCTTAAAAAAAATATAAGTCTTGAGTCACTCGAGGAATTAATAAAAAAAAATAGTAAATACGTTGATTTTAAAGATACAATTAAAAAGAATATTGAAAATAAAAAATTCTCAATTATTGCTGAAATAAAAAAAGCAAGTCCCTCCGCAGGTATAATAATAAAAGACTACGATCCTATAAAAATAGCTAATATATATAAATCAAATAAAGCAACCTGTTTATCTGTTTTAACTGAGGAGGATTTTTTTTTAGGAAACTTACGACACATTAGTAAAATTAAACGAGATGTAAATTTACCGATTCTTTGTAAAGATTTTTTTATAGATAAATTTCAAATTCCTTTAGCTAAAAGTTATGGTGCCGATGCTATCTTAATTATTTTAGCTGGAGTTTCAGATAAATTGGCCGATGATTTATACGAGGAAGCTTTAAAATTGAATATGTCAGTTATTGTAGAGGTTCATACTGTTAATGAAGCTAAACAAGCACTTAGATTTAAAAATGCTTTACTAGGTATTAACAACAGAAATTTAAAAACTCTAAAAACTGATATTAATACAACTTATGATATTCACGATGTTTTAGTTAATCACCCTGGCCCACTAATTTCTGAAAGTGGAATTAAAACTAAAGATGAACTTTTGGAACTTTCAAATAAAACATCCATCAAAACCTTTTTAATTGGTGAATCACTTTTAAAAAATTTAGACGATAATTCGATTTTTTCCGTTTTATAGCTAAAAAAAGTCAATATTTTCATAGTTTTTTAACTATTGTTAATTATTAAGAACTTTTATAGAACATTGTTTGTACGATATTTGTTCTTATGCTAACAAAAAAACAAAAAAACCTGCTTTTATTTATCAACAAGAAATTGAGGAGCTCTGGTGTATCCCCCTCTTACGAAGAAATGAAAGAGTCTCTAAATCTTAAATCAAAATCTGGGATACATAGATTAATTAGTGCTTTGGAAGAAAGAGGTTTCATTAAAAGATTAGCTCATAAAGCTAGAGCTTTAGAGGTTATAAAATTACCAGAGACTGCTTCTGCAAATGATATTTACAATAATTTTTCCCCAAGTGTCATCAAGGGAGGTTTGGATGAAGAAAAACCTTTATCCGACGATGCTGAAGTGCCAGTTTTAGGTAAAATAGCAGCTGGAACACCAGTTGAGGCAATCCAAAATGAAGTTTCTAGAATTCCATTACCAAATAACTTAGAAAAAAATGGAGATTATTTTGGCCTTAAAGTTCAAGGAGACTCAATGATTGAAGCTGGAATTCATGAGGGTGACACGGTCATCATCAAAAGAACTGATACAGCTGATAATGGAAAAATAGTGGTAGCATTAATTGATGAACACGAAGCTATGCTTAAAAGAATTAGAAAAAAAGGTAAAGTAGTAGCGTTAGAAAGTGCTAATAAAAACTATGAAACCAAAATTTTTGGCCCTGATAGAGTAAAAGTTCAAGGTGTTTTAGTATCTTTATATAGAAACTTCTAAAAAAATAGTCTAAACCATTTTTAATGAAAAAAGTAGCAACTAGATTTGCTCCGTCACCTACTGGACCTTTGCATATTGGTGGGGTGAGAACAGCCTTATTTAATTGGTTATATTCAAAAAACCAAAATGGTAATTTTTATCTACGTATAGAAGATACAGACAAAGAAAGATCAAAAGAGGAATACAAAAATCAAATTATAAAATCTTTGCAATGGATAGGTATCAATCATGATGGAACAGAATATATACAATCTCAAAAAATTGATGATCATATCAAAGTTGCAAATGAACTATTAAAAAAAGGTATTGCTTATAAATGTTATTGTTCGACTGAAGAAATTGAAGCACAAAAAAAAAGAGCTAAGCAAAAAAAAATTCCATACGTTTATGATAGAAAATGGAGAGACAGAAATGAAAATGAAGCGCCTCAAAATATTAAACCAGTAATTAGATTTAAAAGTAAAATTGACGGTATATCAATATTAAAAGATAAAGTTCAGGGAAATGTAGAAATTGAAAATAATACTATCGAAGATTTTGTTATATTAAGAAATGATGGCTCACCAACTTATAATTTATCTGCTGCTGTTGATGATCATCAGATGAATATGACACATATTATTAGAGGTGATGATCATAAAATCAATACATTTAAACAAATTCAAATTTATGAAGCAATGGGATGGTCTTTACCAACGTTTGCACATATACCATTAATTCATACAATGGAGGGGAAAAAATTATCTAAAAGAGATAAAGCATCAACTCTAGAGGACTATTCTAAAATAGGTATTATGCCAGATGCTTTAAGGAATTATCTTCTAAGATTGGGTTGGTCATATGAAGATAAAGAAATTTTTACTTTAGATGAAAGTGTAAAATATTTTAATCTTGAAGGTATTGGAAAATCACCATCAAAATTAGATTTAAGTAGAATTCTATCTATGAATGAACACTACATAAAAAGCATTGATGAAAACGAACTTTTTAATCAACTAACGAATTATTGTGAGATTTTTAAAAAAAAGATTATTGAGGAAAAAAAAGATAAAATCAAAAAATCTCTAACTTTTCTCAAGAATAAAGCTAAAACACTAGAGGATATATATAATAATAGCCAATATATTATTAATGATGAAGTTAATTTTAATAAAGAAGATCTAAAATTAATTGATGCTAATGCACGAAAAATTATCTCTGAATTTAAAGATAATATTAGAGAAATAAACAACTTTACAAGGGAAAATTTAGAACCGATAGTTCAGGAACTAATAAAATCTAATAACACCAATTTTAAAGGTGTTGGTCAGCCCTTAAGAGTGGCTTTAACAGGGTCAAAATTTGGTCCTGGTATTTATGATATAATTGTATCTCTGGGTAAAGAAGAGGTTAAAAAAAGATTATCCAACAAGACTATTTCTTAAGATTGTGGCTACTTCATTAGATGATGAAGAATTCGATCTAATTCCTTTTAAAGTTTGATTGCATTGTTCTAATTGTTTTTTTCCAATCTCTGGATTTTTTAGAATATATAAAACAGAATTATAAATTTCTTTTGCATTACACTCACTTTGCAACAATTCAGGAATGACTTCTTTATTATTAATTATATTGATGATATTTGCAAATTTAACATTTACCAATAATTTAAATATCATAAAATTTATAAAATTTAATTTATAAATAATTATTGAAGGAACATTGGCGTTACAAACTTGAAGAGATATTGTTCCTGACTTACATACAGCAAAAATTGAATTTGATAATATTTCCCTTTTTATATTTTCATCCGAAATTACATCAATATTATTCAAATTTTTATCTTTAATATACTCAACAATGTTATTTTTATTTTCTTCAGTAGCGTGAAAAATAAAATTGTAATTTAAATTTCTTTTGTTCATCATATTTATAAAATCAGTTAATATCGGTAATAAAACATTTGTTTCAGATTTTCGACTACCTGGAAATAAAGAGATTATTTTTTTATTATTAGAAATAAAATTACTGATATCTGTTTTATCATTTTTATTATTTTCTATTAACGGATGACCTACAAAAGTATTATTTATATTCTCTTCATCAAAAAATTTTTTTTCAAAATCGAATAAGAGAAGAATATGATCAATAAATTTTTTAATCTTTTTTACCCTTCCTTTTCTCCAAATCCAAACTTGAGGGGCTACATAGTGAATTGTCTTAATTTGAGGATTAATTTTTTTTACCTTTTCTGCAACTCTTAAAGTAAAATCTGGACTATCAACACTAAACAAAATATCTGGATTAAATTTCAAGATTTCTTTAACAGTGTGATTAATTCTTTTATTAATCTTAAAAATATTTAACAAAACACTCGTGAAACCCAAATAAGTTATTTCTTTCAAATCAAAGATAGACTTAATACCAATTTTTCTTAAATTTGACCCACCTACAGATAAATATTCAATATCAGTATAATCTTTTTGAAGTTTTGAAATTGCTGTGGAAGCTAATTTATCCCCAGAGGGTTCTCCTGTAAGCACAAATATTTTTTTCATCTTATTAAAATAAAAATTTTATTTTTATTTGCAAATTCAATACTTTTAGATTTATCTAAAAATATATTTTTTTTTGATTTAAGAACTATTCCTTTTAATCCATATTTTTTACAATCTTTTATGGTTTGTATTCCTATTGTTGGTAAATCCATTCTCAAATCTTGTTTTTTTTTGGGGAATTTGATTAAAATACCACCTGAATTATTCTTTAATTTAGACATCATTTTTTTGGTACCTCTATTGTCCTCTTTTACTATTATCTTATTATCTCTTACTACTATTGCTTGAATATGATCATAACTGTTTGTTTTAGCTAAATATTTTATACCTCTATTGATTGATTTAATATCTGATCGAGAAGGTTTTATCTTTGTATGTAAACCTTTTTTGCCAGTTAACTCAGGATTGAAATGAATTGAGCTTATAACATCAATTTTTTCATTTTTAAGGATTTCAATTATGACTTTAATTATAGCTGCATCACCTAATTTAGCAGCTTTTATTATACTCGGCATGTAATAAATGCCTTTCAAATCTAATCTCAACGTAGAAAATTTTGGTTTAGCGATTTTTCCAGCAAAAAGAACTTTGTTCGATTTTTGCTTTTTAATAAGGTCTATTATTTTTCCAAATTTTCCAATACTGATTCTGTAAGAATTTTTTTCTTTAGCAAAATCATTCTTAGTAGAAAAATCAATTATAAAGTGCTTTTTTTTTAGTTTTTTTATTTTTTTAAGAATGATTTTCGAAAAATCTGTATCACCTAAGAACAAACCTATCATTTTATTTTGAAAAAGGTGTACATATTGGTCTTTTTTTATCTTTTTCTAAAAATTCAACGACGTCTTTTACAAGATCATTTTTTTTAAACTCAGTATTTAAATTTTTCAAATTTTCCGTCAAATTTTCATTTCTAAAGATTTCTTTATATGCTTCACTTAAAACTAAGATTTCTTTATTAGGTATATTTTTTCTTCTTAAACCAATTAAATTTAAACCCTGAAGAACACTTCTGTTACCATGTACCATTGCATAAGGAATTATATCTCTTACAACTCCACACATCCCACCTATCATTGCAAACTTACCTACTCTGGTAAATTGTTGCACGGCTGAATTACCTCCGATTATTACATTTTGCTCAATATGTGCATGTCCACCAAGAGGAACATTATTTGCAAGAATTACGTTATCTTCGACTAAGCAATCATGTGCAATATGTGAGGAAACCATAAATAAGCATCCATTACCAATTTTAGTGATACCACCCCCACCTTTAGTCCCTGGATTTATTGTTACATATTCTCTAATTTTATTGTTATCTCCAATTTCTAATTTAGTTTCCTCACCATTAAATTTTAGATCTTGAGGATCGTTCCCAATAGAGGTAAATGGATATATCTTATTTTTCTTCCCAATTTTAGTGTTTCCTACGATACTCACATGAGATTGGATAATAGTATTTTCTCCCACCTCAACATTTGGTCCAATTACTGAATAGGGACCTATCTCTACATTAGATGATATTTTAGAATTTGGATCAACAATAGCAGTTTTATGTATCATCTATTATCTTTTAAAAATTCTCTAATACTTTTTGCTGGGTAACCCATAACTTTTGCGTTGTCTGGTATATCTTTTATAACACCACTGCCACCACCGATTTCAACATTATTTCCTACTCTAAGATGTCCAGATATTCCAGCTTGACCACCAATTTTCACATTATTACCAATAATTGAACTTCCTGCAATTCCGACTTGTCCAGCTATAATTGTATTTTCACCAATTTTAACATTATGTGCTATATGAATTTGATTATCTAAAAAAGTATTTTTACCAATTTCTGTATTAGATAAAGAACCACGATCTATAGTTGATCCACATCCAATTTCAGAATTTTCATTAATTATAACGATACCTATATGAGGATATCTTAAATTTTTACTCTGTGATGGAAAAAAACCAAATCCTTTTTTTCCAATTACACAATTATCTAAAATAGTTACATTATCTTTTATCAAAGAATTTCTTAAAATTGTGTTAGATCCAATTTTACAATTATCACCAATTTGAACATTGCGTTCTATAATTGAATTATGTCCAATTAAACAATTTTTTCCAATTTTGACGTTGTCTCCAACTAATACATTTTTTCCAGAAGTAACTATATCTTTAAAAGCAGTATCTTTAATATCGACTGCGGAGGTATCATACTCATCTTCTATTGAATTTGGATAAAACTTTTGAGTAACAAGCGAAGTTGAAATTAATACATTTTCAACCACAATAGGAGTGCAATTCTTTGGAAGATAGTCTTTTAAATTTTGGGTTGTGATACAATATGAAGCTTTAGTTTTTTTTGCTATTTGACTATATTTTTTTGAATGAAAAAATGTAATACAGTCTTTATTAGCACTATATAAATCTTGAATATCTTTTACATTCTGATTTGTTACAGCTAAAGGTTCTATTTTTAAAATTTTTAAAATTTCTGAAATAAGAAATGGTCCGCTATTAATAAAAAAGGGATTAGACATAATTGTTTTTAACAAAACAAAAATTTAAATGTTATCAATAATTATTGCTAATTATTTCTTATCAACAATTGTAGCTGACCAAATTGCATCTGCCATTTTCTTGTCGTTTACAAATGCTTCACCTTTATATTTCCAAACACGTCCGTGTGATCTGATTGCTTGAATATTTAAAATTAGCTTACAATCAGGAATAACTGGATTTCTAAATCTTGCTTTTTCAACTCCCATTAAGAATACCAATTTGTTTTCATACGTTGACTTGTCCAAACCATGAGCAGTTAAAGCAGCTGCGGCTTGTCCAAAAGACTCTACAATTAAAACTCCAGGCATGACAGGTTGTCCTGGAAAGTGACCATTAACAAAAAAACTATCATTTCTTACATTTACCACAGCTGTAGCTGAGAATAATTTTTTAATATCATAAAGTTCATCTATCAATAACATCGGCTCACGATGTGGTAATAGTTCAGCTATTTGTTTTTTATTAAGAGATGTGCTCATTTAATTTTTGAATCAATAACACTTATTATTTCTTTAGTAATATCTTTTTTTTTTGTTGCTACAAAAATTTTACTTTTATCAAGTACTATATCAATATTTTTCTCACTCACATAATTTTCAATAATTGGTATTATCTTTTTAAAAAATTGATCAAATTCTACTTTTTTTTTTTGATTAAAGTCATTTATAACTTTTTGTCTATCTTGACGAAAATTATTAACTTTCTTTCTGAATTCAAACAATTTTTTTTTCAATTCATCGTCAGAAATAATATTTTTTTGTTTATTTATCTCATCCTCAATTTTCTTTAAATCTTTTTCTTTTTTTTCAAATTTTGAAAGTGCTGCTGCTTTTGATTTTTCAAGTTTATTTAAAATTAATTTTCCAGCAATAGTGTTAGCCACAACATTATCTAAATCTAAATAAACAATATTATCCTTACTATACGATAAAGTTGAAAAGCTTAGCAGCACTATTAAAATAGTGAAAAATTTTTTAGTAATTTTCATTAAAAACTTGTGCCTATATTAAATCTAAATGTTTCCTCTATATCAGTAGACTCTTTTGTTATTGGCTGTGCTAATGAAAAAGTTAAAGGACCAACGGGTGTTAACCAGTCTAACCCGATACCAAATGAACTCCTAATACCATTTTTATCTAAAGAACTATCATAATCTACACCCCAAATATTTGCAGCATCTGCAAACATTACAACGTCAACACTTTGAATATTTTCTAAAAAAGGAATTGTTGTTGTTGCATTAATGCTAGACACAAAATTCCCCCCAATATAATCACTTCCATCTTTTGGACCAATCTTACCTGACTCAAATCCCCTTATTTTTCTTCCAGGTAAATATAATCTCTCTGACAATTTAACATCGTCACCAGTTAAAGAATTTGCACTCTTAAATAAAAATGATAGCGTAGAGACGTTATTTTCATATAGCTCTTTAAAAATTTTGAAATTGTAATTATTTATTAAAGTATTGGTGTCACTTATAATGGGTAGACTAAGATTGTAACCACTAAAAAAACCACTTGTTGTTTGATATTTTTGATTTCTTTTATCATAAAAAAAATCTAGCCCAATAAAACTATCAAAATAATTTCCGTCTTGTTTTTTTTGTTTAGCTGATGCACTGGCATCAACATCTATTTTTTCAATAGTATTTCTTGTGGATAATCCAAATCGTAAGTCATCTAAATACTCAAATTTTGTTCCTATTGAGAATCCTGTTACATTTGACTTGTAACCAGAGGTAGCTGATCTATCTATTGAGGTTGCCTCAAGTGCTAAATCTAAGATTTTATTTGTATTTTTGTAATTTGGGTTAGAAACTACGAATTTTCCTTTAACTCGTTCATCAGAAATGTTTAAATTACTATCAATCATTACACCTCTCCCCAAATAATTATTTTCCTTCACACCAAATGAAAGATTTGAACCATCAGTTCCTGTTCCAACACCAGCAAAAATTTCACCAGTTGGTTTTTCTGTAATAAGTATATTTATAATTTTTGTATTGAATTCATTGCCATCTAAAATTTCGCCATTTACCTTTTCAAAAAAGTTTAAAGATTTAATATTATTTAAGGACTTTGTATAAAGAATTTCATTAAAGGGGTCACCCTCATCAATTTCAATTTGATTTCTTATAACTGACTCTCTAGTAATATTATTTCCTAGAATATTTATTCTTTCGATAAAAAATTTTTCAATTTCTTCTATCTTAAAATTAATATTAATCTTATTGTCTACTATTTGTTCATTTACGCTTGCTTTGATTGACTCATATTGTTCATTGATCGTAATTGTTTCAATTTTTTCAACAATATCCTCAATCCTATTGACAGAATATTCTTCATTCTTTAATTTATCAAAAAAATTTTCAACTTCTTCATAATTAGTTTTAGAAAAATCATTAGGTATATCTATTGTAAGATTTCCAAAAAATAATTTTGAATTTGCATTTATATTGTATATCAATTCGAATGAATTTTTTTCAGTGACTTTAGCAAAT
>CACMUH010000001.1:0-97095 GCA_902616875.1 uncultured Pelagibacteraceae bacterium | reverse complement strand
TTGACATTGCAGGGGTAGTTGGAGCGTAACCAACACGGCCCACCATTGTGAGATTTGTTTATTGATTAAAATTATAAAACAAAGTAGAAAAGATTGATTTAGGGCCTGTAGCTCAGTTGGTTAGAGCAGTACACTCATAATGTATTGGTCCCAGGTTCGAGTCCTGGCGGGCCCACCAAGCTTTTTATTTTATTAATTTTTTGAAAATTCTTCTAATGTTTTAAATAATGCATTTATATCATTATCATTAGAGTTTAAGATAGATGCAAATTCTTCTTTTTGAGTTCTCGCTAAGCTCAAACCCTCAATGATTAAATCTCTTATCAAGGGATTTTCTGTATTTTTAGTGTAAACTCTCCAATCAATTTTGACCTCAGGTCTTTCAGAAGTACCTTTTAAAAGGCTATTTACAATTGTATAATTTTCACTAAGAACTTCTTTCGATAAAACATCAATTTCTGGATTTGTATATTCAGATAACCTACTAGAAAAACTTTTTAGAAAATATTCCCTAAATAATCTTGAGTATTTCTTTTTTTGGTCACCATCAAGGTTTTTTCTTACAGATCCAAGTGTATAGAAACCGATACCTTTGATATCAACTGTTTCCTCGGCGATTATTTTAAGTTTTTCAATCTTTTCATCTTTTGATAAATTTTCAGAAAGTATTTTAGATGCTCTATTAACAGTTGATTGTACAAATACATCGGCCTCAATTGAGAAGGAGCTGCCTAATGTAAAAAAGTATAAAAAAATTACTAAAATAATTTTCTTTTTATTCATTCTTTAATTTTTATTGGCTTATCTCTTCCCAATCACTATCGTCTTGGGTATTAACTATTTTTCTTGAGTTAAGAATTTTTTGTTGTCGATCTTGTAAGTATAAACTTTTGACTGACGCATAAAAGTCTAGAGAATTGTTTTCTAAGTTCTCAATTGAGTCATAATTTTTGGCTCTGAAATCTAAGCCAGATGCACCTTTTGAAAAATAATAATCTGAATTTTCAAAATATTGAGTGTCTTTATTGACTGTTACATTGTACCAAGGATCACCACCTAAGTAATTAAATGCTGAAGCAATTGTATCTCTAACTGTGCTTGGTCCTAAAACTGGTAGCACAATATAACACCCTGGACCTACTCCTGCTTTTGCTAGAGATTGACCATAGTCCTCTTTTTCATAATTTGTTAGTCCTAGATACTGCGCAACATCAAAAATTCCTAAAATACCCAATGTTGTATTTATGATAAATCTTCCAGTATTAATTCCAGCTTGTTTAAAATCTCCTTGCAAAACATTGTTTGGTATTGTCAATAAGTGGGAAACATTTTCTATAGAATTACTAACTCCAGTTTTAGCTGGTGAAGGAAGTTTTCGATATAATGATGCGACAGGTTTAAAAATCATACCATCTAAAGCTTGATTAAATGCAAAAGTCGCTCTATTAATTTTCTCAAAGCAATCATTTACTTCTGAAGGTTCATTTTTTTTTAATATATAATCTCCATCAGATCCAGCGTTAACATTTAGAGTTAGCGCAAGGGTTGTAAATATGATAATTAAGAACTTTTTCATCATTGATACTTTTATATTATATTGGATCATAAAGTAAATTAAGTATTAATTAAATATTAAAATGTTTCAAAAAATAGGCTTAAAAATGGCCACAAGTTATTCCCCAAATTTTAATTTGCCCAAAAGGACAAAAAATAGAATTAAATTTATCATAATTCATTACACAGGTATGAAAAAAGAATCTGCAGCGATTAAAAGACTGCAAGATCCTAAATCAAAAGTAAGCTCACATTATTTGATTAAAAGAAACGGTGAAATAATAAATTTGGTTCCAGATCTTTTTGAAGCTTGGCATGCAGGAGTGTCAAGCTGGAAACATTTTAAATCTCTTAACAAAAATTCAATAGGTATTGAGATAACTAATCCAGGCCATCAACATGGTTATATAAGATTTTCAAAAAAACAAATATTTTCACTTCAAAAATTACTTAATATTTTAGTGAAAAGATATAAAATTAAAAAAAAATATATTCTTGGTCATTCTGATATATCTCCTGGAAGAAAAAAAGATCCAGGTGAAAAATTTCCATGGGAAATGTTAGCAAAAAACAAATTAATTTTTTGGCATAATCTTGATCAAAAAAAAATTAAAAAGTTTAGAGAAAAAAATGTTACTACTAGAATTGATGAAGATTTATTTCTAAAAAATTTGCATAAAATTGGCTATAATGATGTTAAAAAACTTAAATCTCACAAAAATACCAAGTATCTTACACTAGCTTTTCAAAGACGATTTAGACAAAGTCTTGTTAATGGCAAGATTGATAAAGAGTGTCTATTAATTAGTAAAAACCTTCTATAACAATAAAAAATTAGCTTGAAATATTGAATTTTAGCAATAAATTAAACAAGCCAGATGAACGACTTATCGCTTTAAATATTTTAAAGAGGAAAGTCCGGACTCTACAAAGATGCAGTGCCAGGTAATGCCTGGCAGGGGAAACCCTAGGGATAGTGCCACAGAAAATATACCGCCTTAACAAGGCAAGGGTGAAAAGGTGTGGTAAGAGCACACCGGTTCTATTGGTAACAATGAACGCTGGAAAACCCCACTGGGAGCAAGACTAAGTAGAGATGACATTGTTGAAAAACTAAAAGCTATCTTTGGCTAGTCATCAGGGTTAGTTGCTCGAGCTTAAGAGCGATCTTAAGCCTAGACAAATGGTAAGTTTAAATGACAGAACCCGGCTTATAGTTCATCTGGCTTTTTATTGAAATTACATATTTATCCAATGTTCACGTTTTGATTCATTCTTGCCTTCAATTAGTATTTTTCAATTATAAATAGTATTTGTTGACTCATTTACAAAAAACCCATAAGATCCCATAAATTCCCAAATAAGGGATTTATAGGACTTTATGGTTTATGTTTTTATCGACCTACGAAAACAAACTGGACAAAAAAGGAAGGGTGTCGGTGCCTGCAAGTTATAGATCATATTTGTCTAATTTAGGATATAATGGAGTAATTTGTTATCCATCATTTAACAATCAATCTATAGAGGCATGGCCTCAAGACAGAGTAGAAAAAATCTCAAATTCTATAGACTCTTTAAATCCTTTTGAGGAAAAAAGAGATTTTTTTGCAACATCAATTTTATCTGAAAGCACAAATTTACAATTTGATAGTGAAGGAAGAATTTCACTTACTTCAAGATTATTAAAACATGCAAAAATCAAAAATAGCATGGTCTTTGTTGGTCAGGGTAAAACATTCCAAATATGGGAACCAACAATATTCGAAAAATTTAAGGTCAATGCAAGAAAAAAAGCTAATTTAAATCGAGCCAGCCTTAAATGGGAGCATCAATTAAACAAATAACGGGGGATAACAAAATGACAATTAATTTTAAGGTACCGGAAATAAAAGAACTTCAACCAAGACTATTGGTTATGGGAATAGGTGGAGCGGGAGGAAATGCGATAAATGAAATGATTGATAATGGAATGCAAGGTGTTGAATTTATTGCAGTTAATACTGATGCTCAAGATTTGAAACATAGCAAAGCAAAATCTAAAATTCAAATTGGTTTAAATTTAACAAAAGGTTTAGGAGCTGGAGCAAAACTTGATATTGGTCAAGCCGCTGCTGACGAATCTTTAAATGATATAGTAAATATTCTACAAGGTGCAAATATGGTTTTCATAGCCGCTGGTATGGGTGGTGGAACAGGTACGGGTGCTGCACATGTTATTGCAAGAGCTGCCAAGGAATTGAATATTTTAACAGTTGGAGTTGTTACATTACCATTTTTATATGAAGGTCCTTCAAGAATGAGAAGAGCTCAACAGGGTTTAGAGGAATTAAGAAGACATGTTGATACAATTATAGTTATTCCAAATCAAAATTTGTTTAAGATAGCTAATGAGCAAACTACATTTGAGGAGTCATTCAATCTTTCAAATAATGTGTTAATGCATGGTGTACAGAGCATTACTGATTTAATGGTAAGACCTGGATTGATCAATCTTGATTTTGCTGACGTGGAATCTGTTATGGCTTCAATGGGTAAAGCTATGATGGGTACTGGTGAAGCTGAAGGAGAAGGTAGATCAATGAAAGCAGCCGAGATGGCTATTAGTAATCCATTAATTGATGATTATACTTTAAAAGGAGCAAAAGGATTATTAGTCAATATAACTGGTGGTAAAGATCTTAAATTATTTGAAGTTGATGAAGCAGTCAATAAGGTTAGAGCAGAAGTAGATCCTGAAGCTGAATTAATTATTGGCGCTATCACAGATCCAGAACTTGATGGAAAAATGAGAGTTTCAATTGTAGCCACATCTTTAGATGGTCAACAACCAGAAACAAAATCAGTTATTAACATGGTACATCGTATTCAAAATCGAAATCCTGGCTATTCTGATTTTAGTACAACTGCAGGTGCAACTTCTTTTAATTTCCAGAATACTAATTCCAACCCAATTTCTGATGGTGCAACTGCACTCAAGCTTGAAAATGAGATAGTATCAGAGAGTATTCAGAGTCAGTCAGTTGATGATGTGAACAAGCAGTATCATGAAGAATTATTAAAAAATCAAGAAGCTGAAAATATTGTAGATAACATCTCAGAAGACAATGATAATTCTTTTTCATATGAAGCATTAAGTTCATCTAATACTGAAGAAGAGTCCTCAAATGATTTAAAGGAATTTGGTGTGGATACAGATGAACCAGATCTATTTAATACAGAAAATCAAGCTTCAACATCTGAAGATTTACTTGGATCATCAGATGAAGATCAAGAAGAGGATGATTTAGAAATACCTGCATTTTTACGAAGACAAAAAAATTAATGGTCTTCAAAAAAATAAATGGAAGCCACCATGGTATCGGATGCTCCAAAACATTATCCGGTATTGCTTAATGAAATAATTAGCATTATTACCCCTCAACATGGTGGCACATTTATTGATTGTACTTTTGGTCAAGGTGGTTACACAAAAAAAATTTTAAGTTATAAAGATACACAGGTAATTGCAATTGATAGAGATATAGAAAGTAAAAAAATTGCGGATAAAATTTCTGAAAAGTTTCCAAACAGATTTATTTTCAAACATAAAAAGTTTAGTCAATTAGATAACCTCAAACTTAAAAATGAAAAAATCAGAGGGATACTCTTAGATTTAGGTTATTCTTTTACTCAAATCAAAGATCCAAAAAAAGGTTTATCATTTAATTCTGTTGGAGATCTAAATATGCAGATGGGTTTAAATAATTTTTCTGCAAGTGATGCAATAAATAATCTGGATATTCAAGAACTAGAGAAAATTTTTAAATTTTTTGGTGAAGAACTAGAAGCCAAAAGAATTGCTTTTAATATTGTTAAGGAAAGAAAGAGAAAAAAAATTGATACAAAAAAATTAGTCGAATTGGTAGAAAAATCAAAAAAAAGAAAAAGTTTTAAAACAAACAACTCCACAAAAACTTTTCAGGCTCTTAGAATTTTTGTCAATAAAGAAATTAGTGAATTAATATATGGTTTAATTGCAGCTACAAAAGTATTAAAAAAAAATGGTATATTGGCAGTTGTAACTTTCCATTCGTTGGAGGATAAAATTGTAAAATATTTTTTTAAAAGTTTATCTGAAAAAAAAAGCATATCCAGGTATATGCCAAATATAAATCAAACTGAAACATTATTTAAAATGGTTGAGAAAAAACCAATTACACCATCAGCTAAAGAATTAAGAGAAAATATTCCATCAAGATCAGCAAAACTCAGATACGTAATAAAGAAAAATGATTTTTATAATTTTGAGACAGATATAGCTAAAAAATTTAAAACACTTTTAGATATTGAGAGATTTGGTGAAAAATTATGAAAAAATTTTTTGTTACACTCTTTGTATTTTCTCTAATTTTCTTAACGGCAATAGTTAAAAATTCAACAAAGAAAATTCATGATGAAATATTTGTCTTAAAAGAAAACATCAGAGATTTAAAAAAAAATTTTGAAAATACCAGATTAGAATTCGATTATTTGAGTTCTACTGAGAAATTACTTCAGTTTCAAAACCTGTACTTTGACAATGAATTAATAAAATTTGATATCCAGGAAATTCAAACAATTACTATAAAATATAATGAAATCGAAATAGGTCAATTAAGTTTTAATAAAAATGAGTAATAAAAATTCACAAATTATTTTAGAGGATAATCGTAATGATTTTTCTTTTAAAAAAAATAAGTCTAATATTAATATTTCATTTAATAGGGTTTCATTTATTTTTTTTATCTTTTTTATAATTTTTATAATTTTTTCTATACATTTAGTACATCTTGGCTCTAGAGATTCCAAAAAAGTAATAAATGAAAATTTGACTAGTACTTCCAATAAACTTTATAGAGCAGACATAATTGATAGAAATGGAAAATACCTGAGTAAGACAGTAAGTTCAATTGATATAGGCATAAGCACTAGAAAAGTTATTGACAAAAAAAAGTTATTAATAAATTTAAAATATATTTTTCCTAATAAAGATTTTGTCAAAATTCAAAATCAATTGAAAAATAAAAAATTTTTTTACTTAGAAAAAAAAATATCTGAAGAAAATTATGAAAAGGTAATGAAACTAGGTGATAAATCAATTCAACCTGAGGAAAAATTAACAAGAATCTATCCAGAAAAAAACTTATTTAGTCATATTCTTGGTCAAATTGATAATGATAATAACGGAGTCTCAGGTCTAGAAAAATCATTAGATAAAATTTTAAGAAATAGTAAAGAACCTATTCAATTGACAGTAGATAAAGACCTACAATTTTTAATCAGAGAAGAGTTAATTAAATTCAACAAAATTTTTAATACTATTGGAAGTGCTGCAATTTTGATGGATGTAAATAATGGTGAAATACTATCTTTAGTTTCTCTTCCTGATTTTGATCCAAATCAGAGAAAAAAAATCTCAGATACAAATTATATAAATCGAGTCACTAAAGGTGTCTATGAATTTGGATCTGTATTTAAAACTTTCACATTAGCCGCTGCTCTTTATGAAAAAATTATTACTGTTGAAACAGAATATGTTGATTTACCAAAATCTCTTATGTGTGCAGGATTTCCGATAAGAGAATATAACAAAAAAATCCCATCAAATCTTACTGCTGAACAAATATTAGTTCGTTCTGGCAACATAGGATCTGTTAGAATTGCTCAGCAAGTGGGTGAAGAAAAATTTAAGTCATTTTTATCAAAGATTGGTGTTTTAGAAAAAATTGACTTTGATATTGAGGAAGTAGGAAAACCAATACAATTCAATTGGGGAAAATGTCCACTTGCTACAGCATCATTTGGTCATGGTATTACAACTACATTGCTGCAATTAGCAAAAGCTTATTCTATTGTTGTTAATGGGGGTTATCAAATAAAACCAAAGTTGATCAAAAGTAACAGCAATGAAAAAAAAGAAATAATTTTAAGTCAAGATTTATCAAGAGAAATTTTACCAATCTTGAGAAAAATTGTTTCAACAAAAGATGGAACCGCATCACTGGCAAATGTAAATGGATATGAAATTGGTGGTAAAACAGGAACAGCCGAAAAAAGTGCCGATGGAGAGTATTCCAATAAAAAGATTAATTCTTTTGTGTCAGTATTTCCAACATCTAAACCAAAATTTGTTTTAGCTGTTATGTTGGATGAACCAAAAATAAATGAAAACTATATTTATCATTATAGAGATGGATCAAACATAAAGTATAAAGGGACACCTTTTAATACTGCTGGATGGACAACAGTTGAAGCTACGGGTCAAATTGTTGAAAAAATTGGGCCTATTTTAGCCACAAAATATAGTGAATTTAATTTCTAAATGTTACTTAAAGATTATTTCCCAAATATTGGAAAAAAATATGAAAAGACTTTTTTTTCTGACATCTGTTTTGAGAGTTCAAAAGTAAAAAAAGATAATGTCTTTTTTGCGATTAAAGGCACAAATATTGATGGAAATAATTTTATATTAGATGCAATAAACAAAGGCTCAAAAATTATTGTAACTGAAAAAAAAATAACTAAATTTCCAAATGGAGTATTAATTATTCATTCAAAAAATGTGAGAAAATTATTAGCTGAAGTTTCATTTAAAATTTATAATAAAAAACCATCAAATTTAATAGCAATTACAGGAACTAATGGAAAGTCTTCTGTAGCTGATTTTTATTATCAAATATTAAAATTTAATAAAAGAAAAGTTGCATCAATTGGAACTTTGGGCGTTAAATCAAACAACAAATATATCAATTTATCCAATACAACCATTGACCCAATTCAATTGGGGAAGATATTAAATTATCTTAAAAATCAGAAAGTAGATGATGTAATATTGGAAGCTTCAAGTCATGGTTTAAGTCAAAATAGGTTAGATGGTTTAAAATTTAATTCAGGAATATTTACAAATTTATCTCAAGATCATTTAGATTATCATAAAAATTTAAAAGATTATTTAATCGCAAAACTTTATCTTTTTGAGAAACTTCTATCCATTAAAGGCAATGTAATTACTGATGAAAAAATACCTGAGTTTAGAAACATAAAAAAAATTGCATTAAAGAGAAATTTAAAGATTTATTCTATAAATAATCCAAAAAATCATTTTAAAATTTTATCTCATTATTTTGTAGGTGAGAAACAAATTTTAATAATCAAATATAAAAACTTAATCAAAAATATTAAGCTCAATCTTATAGGCAAAATACAACTTAAGAACATAATGATGGCAATTATAGCTGCTCAAAAAAGTAATCTAAGTTTAAATAAAATTTTGAGAGTTATTCCAAAAATAAGATCTGTTGAGGGAAGACTAGAAAAAATTGGCAATATTAAAAATAAATCTAAAGTTATCTTGGATTACGCACACACACCAGATGCATTAAAAATATCTCTTCTTTCACTAAGAGAGCAATTTCCTAATAAAAAAATTGTTCTTTTATTTGGTTGTGGTGGAAATAGAGATCAAAATAAAAGATCAAAAATGGGTAAAATAGCTTCATTATATGCTGATCAAATATATTTGACAGATGATAATCCTAGACTGGAAAATCCTAATAAAATTAGAAAAGACATTAAAAGAGGGATTAATAGTAAAAAAATATCAGAAATTTCTGATAGAGCAAAGGCGATTTCTGAGGCGGTTAAAAATTTAACTACAGGCAATATCTTATTAGTTGCTGGCAAGGGCCATGAAAAAATTCAAGAAATTGGTAATCGTAAAATTTTTTTCTCAGATAAAAAAATAATTTTAAACGCAATTAAATTAAAAAATTTGAATTTATCAAATAATTTGAAATTAAATCTTATTAAAGAGTCATCTGGTGATAAAAAATTAAATACAAATTTAACTCTAGGACAAGCTAGAATTAATTCAAAAGAAGTTAAAAAAAATGATATTTTTTTCGCTATACGAGGCAGAAAAAATGATGGAAATAAGTTTGTAGAAGAAGCTCTGAAGAAAAAAGCTTCCATAGTAGTTGTAAATAAAATTAAAAAAAAATTAGATTATAAAAAACAAATAAAAGTAGTAGATTCATTGAAATTTTTGACCGAAACATCAACTATTTTCAGAGAGAATATAGATGCAAAGATAATTGCAATAACAGGGAGTTGTGGAAAAACTTCACTTAAGGAATTATTAGGCAAAACTTTAAAAAAAATTTCTAAAACAACTATTTCCCCAAAATCTTATAATAACAAATATGGGGTTCCATTAAGCCTTTTTAATTTGAGTAAGAACGATAATTATGGAGTTTTGGAAGTAGGCATGGATAAAAAAGGGGAAATTGATTATTTATCAAAAATTATCAAACCAGACATAAGCGTTATAACTAATATAAATTACGCTCATGCCAAAAATTTTAAGAATATAAAAGATATTGCACTTGCAAAATCTGAAATAATTTCAAATACGAAACCAAATGGTTTTGTGATTTTAAATGCAGATGATAATTTTTTTAGATTACATCAAAAAATAGCTACCAAAAATAATATTGGTACAATTTCATTTGGGATCAAAAATCATAAATCTGATGTGAAGTTAATTAATATTATTAAAATGAATGATAATTTTAAAATGAATATCAAAGCTAAAGATTTTAACAAAAGTTTTGTGATTTCTAATGATTTTCAAAATAATATTTATAATATTTTAGCTGCTTTAGCGGTAATAAGTATTAATATTGACATTACAAAATTAGATAAAAAAGTTTTTTTTAACTTTACAACTCCCCAAGGAAGAGGAGATTTATCAAGAATAAAAATAAATAAAAAAAACATAAACCTAATAGATGAAAGTTATAATTCAAATCCTTTATCCCTTAAATCCGCGATATTAAATTACGATAAAGTAAAGAGCAAAAAATTCAAAAAGTATCTCTTACTTGGTGATATGTTAGAACTTGGAACTCATTCCAAAAAACTTCACCAGTCAATTATTCCAATAATTAATAAAACAAAAATTGATAAAATTTTCTTAAAGGGAAACTATATAAGTCAAATATTCAAAAAAATTGTAAAATCAAAAAGAGGTAAAGTTTTTAGAACCAACTCTCAAATGATTGAATTTATTAAAAATGATTTGAATAATAATGATTATTTAATGGTTAAAGCCTCAAATGCGACAGGTTTTAATAAGATGATAAATGATTTAAAAGGAATTAAGTAGATGCTTTATCAATTTTTATTAAACTATGTGGATACGTTTGGATTTTTGAATGTTTTTAAATACTTAACTTTCAGAACTGGTTTATCTGTTTTCACATCACTCATAATAGTTTTAATAATTGGAGGGCCGTTTATAAAATTCTTCTCAAATCAAAAAATTTTAAATCCTATAAGAGATGACGGACCTGAAGATCATATAATTAAAAAAATTGGTACACCAACCATGGGTGGATTAATTATTCTATTAGGTTTACTCACATCAGTAATTTTGTGGGCAGACTTATCAAATATTAATATTTTGTTTTGTGTGTACGTTGCTGTTTCATTTGGACTTTTAGGAGCATTTGATGATTATAAAAAGATTAAGTATAGTAACTCTTCAGGAATTTCATCTAAATTTAAAATAATTTTACAAATTGTATTATCAATTATTGGTGTTGTTATTTATGTAAATTTTATAGATTACCAAAATATAACTAATTTATATTTTCCATTTTTTAAAAACTTAATCATTAATCTTGGTTGGTTTTTTATTCCTTTTGCAATATTTGTAATTATTGGTTCATCTAATGCTGTTAATTTGACAGATGGTTTAGATGGTTTGGCAACTGTTCCAGTAATTTTGGTAGCAGCATGCTTTGCATTTATTAGTTATGTAACTGGTAATATTGTATTTTCAGATTATCTACAAATTCCTTACATAGAGGGAACTGGAGAGGTAGCAATATTTTGCGGAGCTATAATAGGTTCATGTCTTGGATTTTTATGGTTTAACGCACCTCCAGCTAAAATTTTTATGGGTGATACTGGTTCATTGTCTTTAGGAGGGTCTCTAGGAGCTATTGGAATAATTACAAAACATGAAATAGTTTTAGCAATCACTGGAGGCCTTTTTGTATTGGAAGCGGTATCTGTAATGGTTCAAGTTATTTCATTTAAACTTACTGGAAAAAGAATTTTTAAGATGGCTCCTATCCACCATCACTTTGAGAAAAAAGGTTGGCCGGAGTCGACTGTTGTAATAAGGTTTTGGATCATTTCTATAATTCTTGCAATGATAGGATTAGCTACTTTAAAATTGAGATGAAAAAAAAAATTGAAAATATTTTTTTGAAAAAAAAAATATTAATCTATGGTCTTGGAAAAAGTGGAATATCATCTTTTAGATTTTTAAGAAACAAAGCTGATATTTATCTATTTGATGATTTAAAAAACATACATTCAAAACAAATTTCTAAATTAAAATTATTAAAAATAAAATTTGATATAATCATTATTAGCCCAGGTATCAATATTTTTAATTGTAAATTATCTAAATTTCTTAAACTTAATAAGAAAAAAATTTATACTGATTTAGATGTATTTTTTACTTTTTTTAAAAATAAATACATTACTATTACAGGTACTAATGGAAAATCTACTACTGCTAAAATTTTATATGAAGTTTTAAAAGATCAAAAAAAAGATGTGAGACTTATCGGAAACATTGGTAACCCTCCATTAAATGAAAAGAAAATATCAAAAAATACAATTTTTGTGATAGAAGCATCTTCTTACCAGCTAGAATACAGCCAATTATTTACTTCAAAATATTCAATAATCTTAAATATTAAACCTGATCATCTTGAAAGACATAAAACTCTTCAAAATTATGTTGATGCAAAATTTAAACTTTTAGATTCTCAATCCAAAAGTTGTTTAGCATTTGTAAAAAACGACGACTTACTAATTTCGAGAAAATTAAAAACTAAAAAATTTAATTGTAAAATTATTAAAGTAAATACAAAAAAAAATTACAATGATTTTCTGGAAGTCAAAAATAAATATTTTTTAACTGAGTCAAATAGAGAAAATCTATCTTTTATTATAGAATTGGCAAAAAAATTAAAATTAAAAAACTATCTTTTACAAAAAACGATAAAAAATTTTAAGGGTTTGAAATATCGCCAACAAATTATTCTTCAAAAGAAAAATTTAACGATTATAAATGACTCAAAATCTACTAGTTTCTCATCTTCTGTCGGAATGTTTAAAAAAGCTTCCAATATATTATGGTTATTGGGTGGTATTTATAAAAAAGGCGACAAATTAGAATTAAAAAAAAAAGATTTAAGGAATGTTACCGCTTTTATTTATGGAGAAAATAAAAATCTTTTTATCAAACAGCTTAGAAGTAAAGTAAAATTTCAAAATTATAAAAATTTAGAAGACGCAGTGAAAAACGTTTTTTCTATAATCAAAACAAAAAGATCTATTCAATATACGATATTATTTAGCCCTTGTGCGGCGTCGTTTGATAGTTTTAAAAATTTCGAAGAACGAGGTTTATATTTTAATCGATTAGTAAAAAGATTTATGTATGGAAAATAAGAATACTTTATTTGGTATCTATTATGATTGGTGGAAAAATATTGATAAGTTTCTTTTTTCACTGATTGTTTTATTATTTTTAACAGGTTTATTTTTTTCCTTAGTTTCCACATCATTAATTGCCTCTGATAAATTGAACACAAATGATTATCAATTTTTTTTCAAACATTTAGTTTTTATTTTGTTAGGGATTGTTATAATTTTTTTATTATCCTCAATCAAAAAAGAACAACTTCTAAAATATTCCTCTCTATTCTTTTTTTTATCATTAATATTTTTAATTTTAGTGCCTATAATTGGGGTAGAGGTTAAGGGTTCAAAAAGATGGATAGATCTATACTTTCTACCTAGATTTCAACCGATAGAGTTAGTAAAGCCATTTCTTATCATTTTTATAAGTTTGATATTGTGTAGCCAAAAATTTAGCAACATTTATTTAAAGTATTTATTTTCTTTTATAATAACTTTAGTTATTGCCTTATTATTATCATTACAGCCGGATATAGGACAAACTCTTTTAGTTTTTTTTAGTTGGTCGGTCTTGATATTTACTTCAGGTATAAGTATATTTTTACTCTTCTTTTTATTTTCATCAATTGTTTTAATATTTTTTTACTTAATTTTTTTTGTTTCGAAATTTACATACATTAAAAATAGAATAATATCTTTTTTAGACTCTGAAACTGGAACTTATAATTTTCAATCAGACAAAGCTTTAGAGTCTATTACGAGTGGAGGCTTTTTTGGGAAAGGTATAGGAGAGGGGACTTTAAAAAATAGAGTCCCAGAGGCACATACAGATTATATTATTTCAGTAATTTCTGAAGAGTTTGGTGTAATTGCCATAATTTTAATCTTTTTATTGTTTTTAATTTTTATTTACTCAGTATTTAAAAAAGTTAATTTTGAAAATGATGAAACTATTAAATTAATTTTAGTTGGATCTATAAGCCTTATATTAATGCAAACTATAATTCACATTGGAGTAAATATTAGATTATTTCCTACAACTGGTATGACATTACCATTTATAAGTTATGGTGGTTCCTCAATAATTAGTATTTCAATTTTATCTGGAATAATTTTGAACTTTACAAAAAGAAATCTAAATTAGAATGAATGAAAATTACTTGATAACAACAGGAGGATCAGGGGGCCATGTAATCCCCGCATTAATACTTTATGAACATTTGTCTAGAGATGCAAAAGTAATTATCACAACTGATAAAAGGGGCTTAAAATATTTAAATGATGAAAATTATCAATTAAGAATTATTGATACCCCAAAATTAAATAATATATTTTTATTTCCAATAAATTTAATATTAGTAATTATACTGACAATAAAATCATATTTATTATTAAAAAAAAATAATATTAAAAAATTATTCTCCACTGGGGGATACATGTCTTTTCCACTATTGCTAGCAGCAAAATTCTTAAGATTAAAGATTTACCTGCTAGAACCCAATCAAGTTTTGGGTAGAGCAAATAAATTTTTTTTAAGTTCATGTGAAAAAATAATTTGTTACAAAGAAAAGATAAAAAACTTTCCACCCAAATACAAAAGTAAAATTGAAACTATATTTCCCTTAGTTAAAGAAAAATTTTATAGTTTAAAACAAAAAAATTTTAACCATCAAAAATTAGATTTATTGATTGTTGGAGGAAGTCAGGGAGCGAATATTTTTGATATTAATCTCAAAAATAAAATTGTTAATATTTCAAAAAAACACTCAATTAGAATTTTGCATCAAACAAATGAAAAAAATATCCTAAATTTGAAAAATTTCTATGATGAAAATAATGTTGAATGTTTAATCTTCAGTTTCTATAAAAATTTTGAAGAAATAATTAATAATTCGGATATTTGTATAACTAGGGCAGGTGCTTCAACCTTGGCTGAATTATCTTTATTAAACATACCATTTATTGCAGTGCCTTTACCAAATTCAAAGGACAATCATCAATTTGAAAATGCTTTATTTTACAAAGAGAAAGAATGTTGTTGGATGCTTAATCAAGAGACATTTGAGGATAATATAGAGCAGCTTCTAACTAGTATATTATCTGATAATTCTGAATTTTTGCAAAAAAAGGAAAATTTAAAAAAATTAAATTACAAAAATACTTGGACTAATGTACATCAAAAAATATTAAATATAATTAATGAAAATTGAATTAGCAAAAACTGAGGTTATTCACTTCATTGGCATCGGTGGTATTGGAATGAGTGGACTTTCTTTAATCATGAACGGGAAAGGATTTAAAGTTCAAGGTAGTGACCTGTCATCAAATAAAAATATAGATAGATTGAAAAAAGAAAAAATAAAAGTTTTTATTGGTCAAAAAAAACAAAATTTAAAGAATGCAACAATAGCAGTTATTTCCTCAGCAATAAAAAAAAATAATTCAGAATACATTGAAGCTAGAAGAAAAAAACTTCCAATTATTACCCGAGGAAAAATGTTAGCTCACATTGTTTCTCTTATGAAAAATATTGTTGTGGTTGGTTCACATGGCAAGACTACAACAACTTCTTTAATTACCTCAATATTACAAAAAACTAAATTAGATCCAACAATTATTAATGGAGGGGTAATAAATTCTATCAAAAATACTGCTAAATTAGGAAAGAGTGATTGGACAGTTTTGGAAGCAGATGAGTCTGATGGAAGTTTCCTTCATATACCTCCTACTTATTCAATTATAACAAATATTGACAGAGAGCATATGGATTTTTACAAATCTATGGATGACTTAGAGAAATATTTTATTAATTTTACAAAAAAAGTTCCTTCTTTTGGAAAATCATTTATTTGTTTAGATGACCCTGTAAATAATAAGATAATTAAGAAAATAAGGAATAGAAATTTTTATACCTACGGACTTAATCCAAAATCAAATTTTTTTATTAAAAATGTAAATCAAAATAAAAATTTTACAGAATTTGATATATTAGTAAATGTCCCGAACAAGAAAAAAATAAAGATTAAAAAAATAAGAATACCATTACTGGGTATTCACAATGTAAGAAATTCTGTTGCAGCTACTGCAGTTGCACTTACTATTGGTATTTCAATTTCTGATATAAAAAAAGGATTAAAAAATTTTAAAGGTGTTCAAAGAAGATTTAATAAAATATTTACTTACAACAACATTGATTTTTATGATGATTATGCTCATCATCCAACTGAAATAAAAGTAGTTTTGGATGGTGTTAACAAGGTTTATAAAGATTATGAAAAAGTCTGCATTTTTCAACCACATAGAGTGTCAAGACTTAAAGATTTAAGAAAAGAATTCTCTTTTGCGTTTAAGAATGCCGATATTGTTGTTTTATGCCCTGTATATTCAGCAGGAGAAAAAATAAAGTTAGGGTTTAATTATATAAATTTTGCTAAAGATTTAATAAAAAATTCAAAAGTAAAATTATTTTTAGTAAATGATAATTTTCAACTAGCCAAATTTATCAAAAAAAATATGAGTGGAAAAAAAATTGTTATTGGAATGGGTGCAGGCACCATCTCTAATTGGATGAGAGAACTGCCAAGATTAATATAATGAAATTAGACCAACTAAAAACTTTATTTAGAGAATTTGATGAAAATTTAAGATTTGAGCACGATCTTAAAAAAAAAAATTGGTTTAACATTGGTGGAAAAACAAAAGTTTTTTTTAAAGCTAACAATCTTGATGAACTGATTAAATTTTTGAAAATAGTAAATAATCAGGAAAAAATATTTATTCTTGGAGCAGGTTCTAACACTTTAATATCCGATGATTTATTTGATGGTATAGTTATAAAATTAGGAAAAAATTTTAATAATATCTCACTTCTTGGAGATGATGTGATAATTGCTGGAAGTGCTGTGACTGACAAGTCTTTATCAGATTTTGCTGTAAAAAATAGTCTCAGCGGATTTGAGTTTTTATCTTGTATACCGGGCACAATAGGAGGTGGAATTAGAATGAACGCTGGTTGTTTTAACAAAGAATTTAAAGATATATTGGTATCAGTTCAAGCAATCGATAAATCCGGAAATATCATTACTATCCCAAGTAAAGAAATAAAATTTGAGTATAGAAAAAGTAATTTATCCGATGATTTGATTTTTTTAAGTGCTTCATTTAAAGGGTCAAAATCTAGTCCATCTCAAATAAAAAATGAAATTGAGAATTTAGTTAAAAAAAAGGAAAAAGCACAACCTACTAGAATTAAAACTAGTGGAAGCACTTTTAAAAATCCTAAATCACAAACAAATAAGAAAGTTTGGGAGTTAATTAAACAGTCAGTTCCTTTAGATAAAAGTTTTGGCGATGCCTGTATTTCAGAAAAACATTGTAATTTTTTTGTAAATAAGGGTAGCGCTTCTTTTAATGATATGAACAATTTAATTGAATTTGTATCAAAAGAGGTTTTAGAAAAAACTGGTATAAAATTAGAAAAAGAAATTAAGATTTTAAAATAATTTGAAAAAAATATTAATAATTTCAGGTGGAATTTCGAAAGAAAGAGCAGTCAGCCTTGATACTGGAAAACAAGTAGCTAAGGAATTAAAAAAAAATGATTATTTTGTAAAAATAGCAGAGCCAAATTTTCAGTTATTTGATATTGTTAAAAAATTTAAACCAAACAAAATTTTCAATGCGTTGCATGGTCAGTTTGGTGAGGATGGTTACATACAAACAATATTAGAGAGTTTTAAAATTCCTTATACTCATTCAGGTGTAATTTCATCATCAATAGCAATGGATAAAGTGTTATCAAAAAAGATTTTTATAAAGAATAAAATATTGACCCCAAAATTCTTGACCTTTTCTTTCAGCAAAGATGAAAAAAATATTGTTAGCACAATTGAAAAAAAACTTAAATTTCCAGTCGTGGTAAAACCAATCAATGAGGGTTCAAGTGTAAATGTATTTATATGTACAAAAAAAGATATAAAAAAAAAATTGAAGTATTTAGAAGATTATAAAAAAATAATTATTGAAGAATTTATCCCTGGTAGAGAGATACAGGCTGCAATGATTGGCTCTAAGAAACTTGGTGCAATTGAATTAAAACCAAAAAGAAAATTTTATGATTATCAAGCAAAATATAATCCAAAAGCAAAAACAGAACACATTATACCTGTGGATTTATCTAAAAAAAAATTTGAGCAAATAATGAAAATTTCCTCTAAAGCGCATAGTTTAGTCGGTTGTCGAGGAGTTACTCGCTCAGATTTTAAATATTATAGAGGTAAGTTTTATCTTTTAGAAATCAATACTCAGCCAGGAATGACAAAACTTTCTTTAGTTCCTGAGATTGCTGCATTTCGTGGTATAAGTTTTATTAAGCTTATTGAATTAATTTTAAAAGATGCTTCAACAAATAAATAAGAAAATTATTTTTTATATTTCTTTAGTAATCATTCTAGGTACTTTCAACAACAAAAATTTGACAAATTTTGAACTTCCTAAAATTAATACGATCAATATTGAAGGAATAGAATTAAATGATAATGAATTTTTAGAAATTACGAATTTAATAAAACTAAATAATTTAGTATCTATTGAAAAATCTCAGTTAAAAGAAACATTAAATGCAAATAATTTAATCGAAAAATATGAGGTCTTGAAAAAATATCCATCATCTATTGAAATCAAAATTGAAAAAACAAATTTTTTAGCATCTACGAATATAAATGGAAAAAATTATATAGTTGGATCTAATGGAAAATTTATAAATACAAAAGATTACTCAAAAAATTTACCTTTTGTTTTTGGAAATTTCAAAACAGAAAAATTTTTAGAATTTAAAGATATTATTCTTCAAACTAAATTTGAATATAATAAAATTAAAAATTTTTACTATTTTCCCTCAGGGAGATGGGATATTGAAATAAACTCAGGAGTTTTAATAAAATTACCAATTAAAGGAATTAAAGAGTCATTAAATTTATCAATTGATTTACTTGATAATATTGAATTCAGTAATATAAAAATTTTAGATATGCGTCAAAAAAATCAAATTGTCATTAATGACTAACAAAGAAGATTTCCAAACATTTCTTTATTTAAATCATAATCAATTTATTATTTTTGTTGCTAAAATTTTAACAAATGAGAAGATTTATTTTGAAAAGTTAGAAATAGAAGAAAATTCTAAAGAATTAAAATTTAGTAAATTGGACGAGTTCTTAAACATTAATATATTTAAGATTGAAAAAAAATTAAATAATTTTATTAAAGATATGTATGTTATTTTAGATAGTAATGAATTTCACTCAATAAAATTGTCAATAAAAAAAAATAATAATGGAAATCTTATAAATTCAGAGACTTTAATTCATCCATTAAATGATTTAAAAAATTTATGTCAATCGAACTTACAAAATAAAAAAATTATACATTTTCTTATAGAAAAATACTTTATCGACAATAAACTTTTTACAACTTTACCAGAAAATGTTAATTGTAATATTTTCTCTTTAGATACAGAATTTATCTGTCTTTCAAAAAATTTAATTGAAAATATAGAAAAGATTTTAAAAAAATATCATATTTCGTTAAATCAAATTTTAAGTGCTAGTTATGTAGATAGATTTAAAGATAATAGAGATAACACTATTTTTACAACAGCTAGTAGAATTATTTCGGGCCACAATAGTAATGAGGTTTTGTTGATAGGTAAAATAAACAAAAAACAGGGTTTTTTCGAGAGATTTTTTAATTTTTTTAATTAATTAGTAGTTTATCGTAATATTTGTTGTTTTCAGTTTTTTTCCTAAGACATTTAAAGTTCAATTATGTCATTGTTAAGTCAAAAAACTTTAAAAAAAACAGCAACTTTTAGTGGAGTTGGACTTCACAATGGTAAATTAGCTCAAGTATTAGTTAAGCCCTCTGAACCAAACACAGGAATTATTTTTAAAAGGGTAGATTTAAAATCGAATAATTATGTTTACCCAAGTTTTACTAACGTTACTAATACGTTATTAAATACAACTATATCTAATGAGCACGGAGTAAAAGTATCAACTATTGAACATTTAATGGGTGCTTTATTTGGATTAGGGATTGATAATGCATTGGTAGAAATAGATAATGAAGAAGTTCCAATTTTAGACGGTTCAGCTAAGGAATTTATAGAAATTTTAAAAAGTTGTGGATTAGAAAAAAGTGAGGCACCTATTAAGATAATCAAGATACAAAAAAAAATAACATACCATTATGGAGAAAAATTTATTTCAATAGAGCCTTCTAAATTAAGTTTGGATATTGATTTTAAATTAAAATTTGAGGATTGTTTGATTGGAAATCAAGAGAACAAAATAAATGTATATGAAGACGATTTGGTAGATATTTTTAATTCAAGAACATTTTGTTTATTTGACGATGTAGAAAAAATTAAGGAAAAAGGATTAGCAAAGGGTGGAAGTTTAGACAATGCAATAGTTGTTAAAGGTAATGAAATCTTAAATTCAGAAAAACTTAGAAATCCCAAAGAATTTGTAAATCATAAAATACTTGATTGCATTGGAGACTTATACACAAGCGGATATAGAATAATTGGAAGTGTAAATTGTTCTCAAGGCGGTCATTTTCTTACAAATCAATTATTAAAGAAAGTGTTTGAAAAAAAGGAGAACTTTTCGATAATCGAGATTCAAGAAAGAAATCTCCCCCACACAGTTCTAAATAAAACCTTATTAAGATCAATTGCTTAATATATATTGATCTTTAAAATTCTTAGCTAAATCTGTATATATTTCATATGTTTATGTTAAAGATTTTATTATTCTTTATAACTTTAGTTTTATTCACCTCCTGTTCTAAAGAAGTATCGAAAGAGTCAATTATAAAACAAAAAAGTATGGAGTCGCAGGTACTTGAAGCTTACAATGAGGGAATGGAAGCTTTAGAGAGTGGTGATGTTTTGTATGCTGCAAAAAAATTTAACGAAGCAGAAATATTATTCCCCCAAGCAGGCTCAGCTCCTCAGTCTGCCTTAATGGCTGCTTACTCCTACTATACACAAGACTATTATGGTGATGCTATTGCTGAATTAAAAAGATTTTTAAAAGTATATCCTGCTCATAAAGATTTAGGTTATGTATATTATTTATTGGCAATTTGTTATTATGAACAAATTGTTGATGAAAAAAAAGATTTACAATCAATTGTAAATGCTAAGAAAAATTTTAATATTATTCTTAAAGACTATCCTAATACAGAGTATGCGATCGATGCAGAATTTAAAATAGATTTAATTGATGATATTTTGGCGGCTAAAGAAATGTATTTAGGTAGATATTATTTTGACAGAAAAAAATGGATTCCAGCAATCAATAGATTTAGAGAAATAATTGATAACTATGATACCACCATTTATGCAGAAGAAGCTTTACATAGGTTGGTTGAAGTACATTACACTATTGGTTTAATTGATGAGGCTGAAAAATATGCTCTATTATTAGGATATAATTATCAATCCTCAAAATGGTATGAAAATTCTTACAGTTTGTTTGACAAGACTTATGAAAAAAGAAAAAAACAAAGATTTAAAACTTATAAGAAAAAAGATGGTGGTTTAATAAAAAAATTTAAAACTCTATTAGAATGAGATGGATAAAAATAAAATTAAGAAAGAATACAATAAAAAAATTCAAAATTTAGTAAAACTAAACAAACATTATTATGAATTAAGCAAGCCTTTAGTGAATGATTATGAGTATGATCAAATTAAAGCAGATATATTATCTTTAGAAAAAAAATATGATTTTTTAGAAAGTGCAAATTCACCCTCTAAAATTGTAGGTTTTAAACCATCTAAAACTTTTAAAAAAGTTTTACATAGAGTCCCCATGCTTTCACTTTCAAATGCTTTTGATGAGGAGGATCTAGTTAATTTTGAAAAAAAAATTAATAATTTTTTAGACCAAAAAAGTTCAAACGAATTAGAGTATAGCGCCGAACCTAAGATTGATGGTATTTCAGCTTCCTTAATTTTCAAAAAGGGGAAATTTATAATGGGACTTTCCAGAGGAGATGGTAAAGAAGGAGAAGATATTACAAATAATTTAATGACAATTGATGATATTCCTAAAAATATTTCAGCTGAAAATTTTCCTGATGAAATAGATATTCGGGGTGAAGTATTTATTCAAAATAATGATTTTGAAAATCTTAAAGATAAGTTTGCTAACCCAAGAAATGCTGCATCTGGATCACTAAGGCAAAAAAATCCTCAAGATACAAAGAAAATTCCTTTAAAGTTTATTGCCTATACATTTGGGTATGTAAATAATATGGAAGTAAAAAATCAAAGCAACTACTTACAACAATTAAGTGAGTGGGGTTTTAAAACAAATCCATTTAACAAAACTATAAAAGGTATTAAAAATTTAATGAAAAATTATCGTGAAATAGAAAAAAAAAGAAATGAGATTGATTTTGATATTGATGGTATCGTTTACAAAATAAATAGTTTTGATTTACAAAAACGTTTAGGTAATGTTGCAAATTCACCCCGTTGGGCTATTGCACACAAGTTTTCTGCTAATAAAGGTATTTCAAAGATCTTAAATATTGAGATTCAAGTCGGCAGGACAGGGGCATTGACACCTGTTGCAAAAATAAAACCAATTAATATTGGTGGCGTAGTTGTATCAAATGCATCACTTCATAATGAAGACGAAATAATAAGGAAAGATATAAGGATAGGGGATATAGTAGTCGTAGAGAGAGCAGGAGATGTTATTCCACATATAATTGAGGTGGATTTTAAAAAACGAAAAAAAAACTTAAAAAAATATATTTTTCCAATTAAGTGTCCATCTTGCGGAGCTAAAACAATTAAAGAATACAATTTGATTACTAAAAAAAATGATGCAGTAAGAAGATGTTCAAGTGAGGGATATGAATGTGATAAAATGACTATAGAAAAAATTAAACATTTTGTATCAAAAGAAGCTTTTAATATTGATGGTTTTGGAAAAAAAATTGTGGAAAATTTTTGGAAACTAAAAATGATTAGATTACCGCAAGATATTTTTGTTTTGAATTATGAAAAAATAAAAGCAATGGATGGATGGGGACAACAATCTGTTGATAATTTAAAATATGCAATTGAAGAAAAGAAAAATATTTCTTTTGAAAAGTTTATATATGCTCTTGGGGTAAGACATATTGGTTTTGAAAATGCTAAATTGATTGCAAAAACACTTAAAACTCCTGAAAATTTCATAAATCTTTCTAAAGAAAATAAAATAAATGATTTATTAAATATTGATGGAATCGGTGAAACTCAAATAACTTCTTTAAAAAAATTTTTTTTGAATAAGACTAATTTAAAGGTAATTTATGATCTTCAAAAAATTTTAAAAATCCAGAAAATAAAAGAAAATAAAAAAGATGGTGTATTAAGTGATAAGACATTTATGTTTACTGGAAAATTAACCGGTATGAGTAGAGCAGAAGCCAAGTCTTTAATAGAAAAAAATTCAGGAACAATAATTAGTAATGTTTCAAAAAAACTTGATTATCTAATAATTGGAGAAAAACCAACTAAACGGAAAGTTGAAGCTGCAAAAGAGTTGAAGATTAAAATTATAGATCAATCAGAATTACATAAATTATTGAATAAAAGTAGCTAACCATCTTTTTTCACTTTGGTTTAAAAATTTATTAAGTTTTGTGTAAATATCTAAATTATATTTCCAAAGGTAATTTTTTTCGTCATTTGTCAACAAATCCAAATTAATTAAATCTTTATCAATTGGAACTAGTGTTAAATTTTCAAAGTACAGCTTATTTTTATTTTTTTTAACATAAATCAAATTTTCTATACGTATTCCAAACTTATCTTTCTTATAATATCCTGGTTCATTACTTAAAATCATTCCCTCAAGTAACTTTATCTTATTTAATTTCGATATTCCTTGTGGGCCTTCATGCACATTTAAAAAGAAACCTACACCATGTCCAGTTCCATGTTGATAATCTAAATTGATCTCTTTTAAAAATTTTCTTGCTCTAATATCTATCAGATTCCCAGAAGAATATTTATTTAAATTGGATTTTACAACTGCAATATGACCTTTTAAAACTCGTGTGAAAATATTTTTAATATTCTTTTCGGGTTTTGAGAAACAAATTGTTCTAGTCACATCCGTTGTACCATATTTGTATTGTCCACCAGAATCACATAAAAAAATATCTTTTTTATTAATTTTTTTTGTATTTTTTTTTGTTGCTCTATAATGAACAATCGCGCCGTTCCCTCCGGTGCCAGCAATAGTATTAAAACTTGGATATAAATATTCTTTATTTTTTTTTCTAAAATTTTCTAATTTATTTTGTGCTTCAAACTCAGTAATTTTTTTTTTGTTAATATTTTTGATCCAATGAATAAATTTTGTTAATGCAACACCATCTAAAATATGGCTTTTTAACATATTCTTTATTTCCGTTTTATTTTTTAATGATTTGAGAAAATAAATCGGATCCTCTTTTTTTAAGACTCTAAATTTTTTTTTTATTAAATCCTCAAAAAAAATTGAGCAAGTGTTTCTGTCAATTATTATTTTTTTACCTTTAAGATTTGAAATAAATTCATAAAAATTCTCTGGTTCAATTACTCGATCAGATTTTATTTTTTTTTCATTAATTAATTTTGAAACTTTATTTTTATATGAAATTAAATAAAAATCATTTATATTGTCTACGATTAAGTGACAATTAGGAATAGGACTATTTGGATTATCATAACCCCTTATATTAAGAAGCCATGCAACGTTTTCTGGTGCTGTGATAAACAAATAATCTGATTTATTTTTATTTAAGTATTTTCTTATTTTCTTTATTTTAGTCTTATAGTCTTCTCCAACTACTTTGTTGCTAAGAGAAAAAAAAGGTTTGTTTAATTTAACTTTACGTCGATAAATTTGATCAATTAAATTTGACTCAATGCGTTTTGCTTTATTATTCTTATAAAAAAAATTCTTTATTTGTATAGATGTAAAGAACTTTGGATCAAAACCTATTGACAAATTTTTGAATAAATTACAATTAATAATTTTATGGAAATCCATAATTTTAAAGGTTTTACCTGACTCTTTTTTTGCTTGGATAGTGTATCTCCCATCAACAAATAAATAGTTTTTCTTTTTAAGAATGATTGAATAACCAGCAGAGCCAGAAAAGTTTGAGATAGTTTTAAGCCTATCATTTGCAGAGTATTCTGAAAAAAATTCATCATTTTTGGGAATAATATATCCATCAATATTGTATTTCTTAAATTTACTTATCAGTGTGTTTATTCGATTATTAATCATTTAATTCTTTTTTGATATCTTAACCATCCAGGACTATTAATACCGCTTTCATTTTCAATATCTTGGTTGAATTCAAATTCTTCTATTTCCTCTTTGGTTTCATCAAAAAAAGAGTTTTTTTCTAAATATTTATCTGGCAGTTCATCAATAAATCTTGACGCCATACTATCTATCCAATCACCCTGGTAAAACCTATTCATCGAAAAAGATACTACTACTTTTTTTTTAGCTCTGGTTAAACCGACATATGCTAGTCTTCTTTCTTCCTCTAAACCATTTTGACCTTTTTCTTCGATAGATTTTTGGTGGGGAAAAAGTCCTTCTTCCCAACCAGGTAAAAAAATTACATCAAACTCCAGACCCTTTGCAGCATGCATAGTCATCATATTAACTTTTTCACCCTCCCATTCTTGATCGATTGAAGTTGCTAGTGAGACATGATCCAAAAAACTCTCTAGATTATCAAATTCTTTCATTGCACTTAATAATTCTTTTATATTTTCAAGTCTATTTTCATTTTCTAGATCCTTTTTATTTTTTAGCATTGCTGAGTATCCTGATTCATCAAGAATAGTTTGTAATAATTTAATATGACCCATTTTTTTAATTGTTAGATCATTTCTCCATTTTGAAATTAAATCTAAAAAGGACATTAAACCAATTTTAGCTTTAGGTTTGATCAAGTTTTCCTCTATCATTTTTCGAGATGAAATCTCTAAACAATTTTTTTGTCTTTTTGCAAATTCATGAATACTTTTTAAGGAACTATCACCAATTGATCGCTTTGGATTATTAACAATCCTTTCAAAAGCCAGATCGTCTTTTTCTTGATAAACCAGTCTTAAATATGCAACACAATCTTTTATTTCGGCTCTTTCGTAAAATTTTATTCCACCCAAAATTCTATAAGGTAGGCCAATTTTCAAGAATCTTTCTTCAAATTCCCTAGTCTGAAATATTGCCCTCACAAGAATAGTAATATTGTTAAATGAATATTCTTTCTTTATTTTTTCAATTTCATCTGAAATACCAATGGCTTCATCTTTTCCATTTTTATAACAATTTAATTTGACTAGTTCACCTTTTTGTAAAGTTGTTTTTAATGTTTTTCCAACTCTATTTTCATTATTTGCTATCAAGCTTGATGCTACTGCAAGAATATTTTCAGTAGATCTATAATTTTCTTCAAGTCTTATTACTTTTGTATTTTCATAAACTTGATCAAATTCTAAAAAATTTTTTATTTCTGCTCCTCTCCAACTATAAATTGATTGATCATCATCTCCTACACAGCAGATATTTTTATTTTTTTCTGAAAGTAATTTAAGCCATTTACTTTGTATAAAATTTGTATCTTGATATTCATCAACTAAAATATATTTAAAATTTTTTGCGTAAATTTCTCTTAAATCTTTATTTTTTTCTAGGATCTTGACCGCATGAAGAATTAGATCACCAAAGTCACAAGAGTTCAAATCAATTAATTTCTGTTGATAAATCTTATAAATTGGTAATATGGTTTTTTCGTAAATATCCTTTTTATTAATTATCACCTCACTTGGATAAAATCCTTTATTTTTCCACTTATCAATTATTGTAAGAATATATCTTGGGGCTAATTGTTTAATATCAATATTTTCTGCTTTACATATATTTTTAATTAGCCTTGTTTGGTCATCAGTATCAATTATTGTAAAATTTGAGTTAAGATTAACCGCTGGAGCATGTTTTCTTAAAAGTTTTGCGCAAATAGAGTGAAAAGTTCCAAGCCATGATAACCCTGTCGCAGAAGCGCCTAAAATTTTGCTTACTCTAGTTTGCATTTCTTTAGCAGCTTTGTTGGTGAATGTTACTGCCAGTATTTGATTAGGATAAGCTTTTTTTTCTTTAATTATATTTGCTATTCTTGTTGTAAGCACTTTAGTTTTTCCAGAACCAGCACCAGCCACGATTAAAAGAGGTCCATCTAGATGTGTAACAGCCTCTTTTTGAGCCTTATTAAGTTTTTTTAAATATTCAGAGTTTAACATTTTTTATTTTAAATTATAACTTGTTTCAATTTATATGAGAAAACAAAATTTATTATCAAAAAAAATCGGAAAACAAATTGTATCTATAAATAATTTATTAGAGAGTTATTTCAATAGTTTAAGACGCTTCATATTAGACATAAAAAAATTGAGGTTTGATAAGAATAATAAAGTTTTTATTGTTTTAGTATCAATTATATTTTTGACACTTGTGTATTTTTTAATACCCACTGCTTATAATAAAGAATTGATTCAAAAAGAAATAAAGAATCAAATTTATCAAAAATACAACATAGAGGTTAAATTTGATAATAGGATTCAATACAATTTTTTCCCCAAACCACATTTTAGTTCAAAAAATTTATTAATACTGACTGATAAAAGAAAAATTGCAGAGGTAAAAAATTTTAAAATTTTTATTAATTTTAAAAATTTTTTTAATTTTAATCAAATTCAAACACAAAATGTTATCCTAGATAAAGCTGATTTTTATTTGAAAAAAACTGACTTAAGTTTTTTTACAAATCTCTTAAAAACAGAACCTAATAGAAACAAAATAAAGATTAAAAGGAGTAATCTTTTTTTTACTAATAGAGATGACGAAGTTTTATTCATCAATCAAATTAATGACAGCAATTTTTATTATGATCTTAAAAATTTGAAAAATGTTTTAGTTTCAAAAGGTCGGGTTTTTAATGTTCCTTATAAATTGATTATAGGAAATGATAAATTAAATAAAATTTTAGATTTTGAATTCACTGCTAAAAAACTTGTTTTAAAAGTTGAAAATCAAACAGATTATAAAAATAAAAATGAAACTGGAAATTTGAAAATAAGTTTTAAAAATAAAAACAATATTTTTGAATATCAGATAAATAAAAATACTTTAGATATTATCTCGAAAGATAATAATAAAATATTTAAAGGGTTGATGGAATTTAAACCATTTTATTTAGTCTCAAATTTTAAATATCAAACGTTTCGAATTAAAGATCTTTTAAACAACCCTTTTTTCATGGAGATTTTGAAATCACAAGTTTTAAATAATAAAAACCTTAATGCTATAATAAATTTTGACGTAAAAAATGTTTATGACTTTGACAGATTGTCAGATTTATCACTGAAGTTAAAAATAGAAGAGGGAAATTATAATTTTTCAAATTCTAATATAATTTGGAAAGAAAATGTGAAAGTAAGTTTTTCAGATGCTTTTTTAAATTTTGACAAAGAAAAGATTAATTTTAATGGAAGAACATCATTTAATGTTAAAAATCAAGATGAGTTCTTTAAATTTTTTCAAATAAAAAAAGATTTAAGAAAAAATATTGAAAAAATAGAAATAGATTTTAATTATGATTTTAATGAGGAGAAAATTACTTTTGATAATTTAAGAATTGATAATAAATCTAATAAAAAAATTGAAGAAATTATCTCAAATTTTAATTCAAATAGTAAAAGATTCTTTAATAAAGTCACTTTTAAGAACTTTGTTAATGATCTTTTAGAAGCTTATTTTGGATAAATCATTTTTTTTGGGTTTACTATTCTATCAAAATCTTTTTCATTAATTAATTTTGTTTTTAAAGCTTCCTCCTTTAGGGTTGTGCCTTTTTTAAGTGCTGTCTTAGCTATTTTGGCAGAATTATCATATCCAATATGAGGGGCCAATGCAGTTACTAACATTAATGAGTTGTCTAAAAATTTTTTAATTTTTACTTTATCTGCTTTAATTCCTTTTACACAATATAAAGCAAAATTTTTGGTACTATCTGCGAGAAGATCAATAGATTGTAAAATGTTGTGAGCAATTAATGGTTTAAAAACATTAAGTTCAAAATGTCCATGAGAACCTGCCATTGTTATACCATTATGGTTACCGATTACTTTAACACAAACCATAGTCACTGCCTCTGATTGTGTTGGGTTTACTTTTCCAGGCATAATTGATGAACCAGGTTCATTTGCAGGTAAAATTATTTCACCATATCCAGCTCTAGGTCCTGATCCTAAAAATCTTATATCATTTGCAATTTTCATTAAACTAACGGCAGTAGTATTTAAGGTTCCAGAAAAATTTACTATCTCATCATGTGCTGCTAATGCAGCAAATTTATTTTTGGTTGGCCTGAATGGTAGTTTAGTAATTTTTTTTATTTCATTAATTATTTTTCTATCAAAACCTTTTTTACTATTAATTCCTGTACCAACTGCTGTACCACCTTGAGCTAAATAATAAATTTCGTTTAAAGCATTTTTAATCCTAAAAATACAATCCTCTAATTGAGATTGATATCCTGAAAACTCCTGCCCTAATGATAAAGGAGTTGCATCTTGAAGATGAGTTCTTCCAACTTTTACAATATTTTTAAACTGGGAAACTTTTTTTTTCAATTCCCTATTTAAAAGTTCAAGAGATGGTAGCAACTTATTTTTAGTTTCCATAGCTATAGCTATATGCATTGCTGTAGGAAATACATCATTGGTAGATTGTGATTTATTTACATGATCATTTGGATGAACTGGTTTTTTTGTACCTTTCCTTCCACCTAAAATTTCGATTGCTCTATTTGCAATTACCTCGTTTACATTCATATTAGTTTGAGTACCAGAACCAGTTTGCCAAACTTTTAGTGGAAAGTGTTCGTTTAATTTACCACTGATTACTTCATTGGATGCTTTTACAATTGCATTAGAAACTTTTGGTGCAATCTGTTTTTCTTTTCTATGAACTATAGCGGCAGCTTTTTTAATGATTGAGATAGATTTAATTAAAACCGGTCTAACTAAAAACTCGCCGATATCAAAATATTTTTTTGATCTTTGAGTAGAAGCTCCCCAATATTTATCATTAGGAACATTAATTGTTCCAATACTATCGAATTCTTTTCTTAATTTCATTGATTAATAGGCAAATATTAAATTACTATAAATATACATTAATTTTATAAAACTTACAGGAGCATTATGTCAAATTTTAGTAAGGTTGGAATTTTTATGAAAACCTTTGGTCAGGAGGTTAAAAATAAACCTTCATTTAGCACAGATAAAATCAATAAATTAAGAATAGATCTAATAAAAGAGGAATTGAGTGAGTTGACAGACGCAATGAATAATAAGGATTTATTAGAAGTGGCTGATGCTTTAACAGATATTTTATATGTCACTTATGGGGCAGGACATGCTTTTGGAATTGATTTAGATAAGTGTTTTGATGAAGTTCAAAATTCTAATATGAGCAAGTTAGACGATAATGGAAAACCAATTTATAATGAAAAGGGAAAAGTAATGAAAGGTCCAAATTACTTCAAACCAGATCTCTCAAAATTTGTTAGTTAAATTTCTAATTTAAAATCAATCGCTGGTGCACTATGAGTTATGCCACCAACAGAAATTCTATCTACCCCAGTTTTTGCAATTGATTTAACTTTTTTGAGATTGATATTTCCTGAAGCTTCAGTTTGATAATATTTTTTTGCAAGTTTAACTCCTAATCTTAAATTTTTAATACTCATATTATCAAATAAAACGCGATCAAATTTTAACCCAATTATTTTCTTAAGTTGTTTAATCGTGTCTATTTCAACAGTTATTTTCTTTCTTTTTTTATTCTTGATTGCCAAACTGACTAATTCCCTTATGTCTGAATTTGCAATATGATTGTCTTTTATCAAAAATTCATCACTTAAATTAAATCTGTGATTAGTTCCTCCACCTAATTTTACAGCATATTTTTGTATAACTCTTAAATTAGGTATAGTCTTTCTAGTGCAACAAATTTTACATTTTCTACCTGCCAATTTTACAAATTGATTTGTTTTTGTAGCTATACCGGAAATATGCGATAAAAAATTTAGTGCAACTCTTTCTGCTACTAAAATATTTTTTTTATTTCCTCTTATAATTGCGATTGTTGAATTTCTTTTAACAAAAGATCCATCTTTTGTTTTTACAATTAATTTAATTTTTTTATCAATAAGTGAAAATGTATATTTTACAAATAGTAGCCCACCAATCACAGCGTTTTGATTAGATATTAATTTTGCTTCTATAACCTCATTATTTTTAATTAAACCAGAAGTAATGTCGCCTGATGGATATAAATCTTCATTAAGTGCGAGTTTAACATTACTTTTTATAAAATTTTCACTAAGTTTTATTTGAGACACAAAAAGTTACCTGCCGATAGCAACCATTTTTTCTACTGACATTCTTGCTTTATTGATTGTTTTTTGATCCATAATTATTTCACCAGTTTCATTCTCTAAACAATCTAATATTTTTGGTAAAGTTATTTTTTTCATGTGAGGACACATGTTACATGGTCTAATAAATTCTACATTTGGATTTTCGACTTGAATATTATCACTCATCGAACATTCAGTGACCATCATTACTTTTTTAGGTTGATTATCTTTTACATAATTTATCATTCCTGAAGTTGATCCAGCAAAATCACTTGCTTTGATTACATCTGGTGGACACTCAGGATGAGCTATGATTTTTATCCCTGGGTTGCTTTTTCTAATATTTTGAATTTCTTTTTCGTTGAATTGATCATGCACAATACAAATTCCTTTCCAAGAAATGATCTCAACATCTGTTTGAGAAGCAACATATTTAGCAAGATAATCATCTGGTAGAAAAATTACTTTCTTAACTCCTAAAGATTTTACAATCTTCACAGCATTTGCAGATGTACAACACACATCTGTTTCAGCTTTAACATCTGCAGAAGTATTGACATAAGAAACTACCGGAACGCCAGGATATTTTTCTTTTAATAATCTTACATCCTTTCCTGTAATTGAAGATGAAAGAGAACAACCTGCTTCCATATCAGGTAGTAAGACTTTTTTATTTGGACTCATTAGTTTTGCAGTTTCAGCCATGAAATGTACACCAGCCATAACAATTATATCTGCTGAAGTTTTTGAAGCTTCCACAGCAAGAGCTAGAGAGTCTGCAGAGAAATCTGCGATACCATGATAAATTTCTGGGGTTTGATAATTATGAGCTAAAATTACTGCGTTTTTTTCTTTTTTAAGTTTATTTATTTTATGAATATAAGGAGCATGCACTGACCATTCAATTTCAGGCATAACCTTGGAGATCTTTTTATAAATTGGATCAGTTGCTTGTTTTACTTCCTGATTAAATTCCATGATAAAATTTATCAATTTGAAACCTACTTGTCATTGATTTAATGTGGGTCAAATTTGCGGCTATGCTGAAATTGGTAGACAGGCACGGTTGAGGGCCGTGTGGACCAAGTCCATGAGAGTTCGAGTCTCTCTAGCCGCACCAATTTTGATTTTTATTATTAATTCATATAGTTTTATTTTAAGAGTAGCTTAATGAAAAAAAGTCTAGATTATAGACCTGAAATCGACGGCCTGCGCGCAATAGCAGTGTTTTCGGTAATTTTCTATCATTCATCCGTATTAATCTTTGAAAAAAAATTTTTATCAGGTGGTTTTATTGGTGTAGATATCTTTTTTGTAATTTCGGGCTACTTAATATCTAAACTTATTTCAAATGAGTATCGAAATACTAAAAATTTTTCTTTCTTAAAATTTTATACCAGACGAATTAAAAGAATTCTTCCTGCTTTATTATTTGTTATTATTGTATCTTTTCCTTTTATAAATTTTAGAACACCACCAATTTTTATTGAAGAATTCTATAAGTCTATAATTTTTATTAATTTATTTATATCAAATATCTTTTTTTGGAACCAAGGTTGGGGGTATGATCAATTACAAAATGTCCAATTTCAACCTTTTTTACATGCATGGACATTATCTTTAGAGGAACAATTTTATTTGTTTTTCCCTATCTTTTTTATATTTATTTATAAAAAATTTAATAAATATTTGTTAAAATTAATTTTAATTGGTTTTTTTTTAAGTTTAATTTTATCTGATTATGCAAGTTATGCACACTCATCGTTTAATTTCTATAATTTGCCAACTAGAGCCTGGGAATTTCTAGCAGGTTCAATTATATTTCTTTTAGAACCACAAAAAAAATTTTTTAATAACACTATAAGTTCATTTTTTATTTATCTAGGGATGATATTTATAATTATCTCTATTCTTTATTTGGATGATAAAATGTACTTACCATCAGTTTTGACGTTAATTCCAGTTTTAGGCACATCTTTTATTATTTATTTTAAGCATAATGAGAATTATCTTGTTAAAATTTTACAATCAAAATTATCAACTGGTATTGGAAAAATTTCTTATTCGTTATATTTATGGCACTTTCCGGTAATTATTCTATATCCTAATTTAAATTTTATCCTCCAAATAACAATAATATTAATTTTATCTATATTTTCTTATTTTTTTATAGAACAAAAATTCAGGTACAAGATTAACTCAAATTTTTTTTCAATAAAAACAATTTTTATTACGAACTTTGTGATAGTTGTTTTCATGTTTCATTCTTTAAGTAATATAAAAAATATGAATTATGCAAAGTACCCAGACATTTTGCACCATATCATAGAAAAAAAAATAAATATTAATACTAAAACTAAAGTTAATACAAATGAAATTGTTTTTAATAATGAAAAAAGAAATTTACATATTGTTGGAGATAGTCATATGATGTCTCTATGGAGAAGTTTAAAAGACAATGAAAGAGTAAAAAGTGAATTTAATTTAATTAATCAAACTAAAATACCTAGAGGATGTTATTATGTAAATGATTTTTATAAAATTGATTTTTTTTCAAGAAAAAAAAAGGACATATGTACTATAGAGGATCAAAAAAAGAGAAGGGAGGAATTTATTTCTAAAAAGGATACAGTGGTTATTATTGGGGGGAGACTTCCTTTATATTTACATAGTAAACCTGATCTCAAATTTTTTAGACACTTAGAGAGAAAAAGTGAGAAGTTTTTTAAGATAGTTTTTGAAAATGAAAATGGAGTGAAAATTGAGGATGGGATAAAAAATTCAATCTACGATCTACTTGACAATGGAGTCAAAGTGATCCTTATTTACCCTGTTCCAATTTTAGATTTTTTTCCACATAAAAAAATATTTGAGCTTTATATAGATGATAGGGAAAATTTTTTAAAGAACTTGAAAAATAAGCCATTTGTTATTTCATTTTCTGAATTTAAAAAATATGCTCAAGAAAGTCATGATTTACTAGATTCAATAAATCATCCAAATTTAATAAAGATTTATACTCATGAATTATTTTGTGAGAAAATATCAGATCTATGTAAAACACATAATGAAAAAGAAATTTTTTATATGGATGATGATCATTTATCCAAATTTGGAAATCAAAAAATAATCAAACAAATTTTTAATGAATTAGATAAGAAATGATTAAAAGGGTATTCTGTAATCAATTCTGAATTGTGTTATGTCAAAATCAGCATCATATCCATTTTCCATACTTCTAATTTGATCATTTTCACATTCAAAGAGCAACCTTTCAATTGAGAAACCATAGCCTTTAAGCAATCCTGAGTTAAAAAAAAAACCTAAATTCGGACTTACACCTAAACATCTAACATATGTGTGGGGTCCACCCTCACCATATCTCGGACCATCATATTGAGTATCTGATTGTTTACCTAAAAAATAAGTAGCATTTAAAGTTGCGTACGGCGTTAAATTAGAAATTTCTTTAAATCTATAACTTGGACCTAAATCAAAAATTAAACCATAGAAATATATATCCGGAAAAGCAGAATTATATCCACCATCGAATGTGATAGTTGTGTCAGTAGTACTATGTTTAACTAATGATATTCCTGAATTCAGATAAAGATTGTCTTTAACATTTTTATTATAATCAAAATTTATTGAGATATTGGTATTTAAACTATCATCATCTAAGACTAAACCTTTAATTGTTGTGCCCGCATTACCAGTAACGGGACCATGCAAACCTTTAACGTTTTCCATTATACCTTTACCCATTGTTATACCAAATGATATTTCATCATCAGCTGCACTGACATTAGTGCAAAATAATAAATAAATTAAAGCAAAAGTTTTATAAAAGATAAGTTTAACTTTCATCAAATATTCCATAACAAACTATGCAGGTATTTCAAGCCAATCTGGGATTAATACTTTTATTGACCCATTTTTACATTTAAAAATTTTCTTTTTATCAAAGTTTTTGTCTAAAAATTTTATTAAAGCAAAAGGATATTCTTCGCTAATTAGAACTTTACCAATTTCAGTGTCATCAGCAAAAATTGTATCATTCTCATTTAATTTTCCATCGATAACTTCAATCGGGAATAATCTCTTTGAAAGTTTATTTTTTAATTTAATTCTTGCAGTATTTTCTTGGCCCACATAGCAACCTTTTTTAAAATCAATTCCATTTAATTCTTCGTAATTACATTCAATACCAAATAATTTATTTTTTAATTTATTAAAATTTTTGGGTACAATTCCGAGTTTATAACTTTTGATATGATAATTATTTATTTTAGAGTCCTTTAAACTGAGTTTTTTTAAGGATAGATACAATTTCTCTAAGTTTATAATAAGTCTAGCCCCCAAGAGTTTATTCCTTGGATCTAAAAAAATCGGATCTTCTCTGTATTTAAAAGTAAAACCCAACATATCTTTTGACCCTTCAATTGATAAATATTTTTCATACCCAAAGCAAGCAACTACAAATTCGTTACTTAAATTAAGAATTTCTACTTTTGATCTTATTTTATAAAGATTTAGTTGTTTTAAAATTTCTTCAGACTGCGATTTTTCACAATCGATAAAGTAACCTGACTTATGTTTAACAACCATAAATTCATAGAGAAATTTACCTTGAGGGGTAAATAATGATGCAAAACAACTTGAATTATCTGTGACTTTATTAATATCGTTGCTGATAAGATTTTGTAGGAAATCTTTTGCATCAGAGCCATTAATATAAAGTATGGCTCTATCATCTAATATATAAACATCATTATTCATATTTGATTAGTATTTGATTTTAATATAATTACTTTTTGCACAAATGTTAGATCTAATAATCAAAAATGGAAAATGCTATATTGATGGTGATCTTAAAGAGGTAAGCGTAGGTGTTAAGGGTGGCAAAATTAATCAGATAGGTGAAATCTCATCTAATGCTAAAGAGACTATTGATGCAAAAGATTTGTTAGTTTTACCAGGATGTATAGATACCCAAACTCATTTTCGAGAACCAGGCTCAACGGACACTGAGGACCTTCATTCTGGAAGCAGAGCTGCAGTTGCGGGAGGTATCACTGCAGTATTTGAAATGCCAAATACAAATCCTCCCACGTCCAATATAAAAGAATTTCAAAGAAAATTAGATCTTGCAAAAAAAAGGATGTATTGCAATTACGCTTTCTATTTTGGTGCAACAGCCGAAAACGTTCATCAATTAGCAGAACTTAAAGATTTAGAGGGATGTTGTGGTATTAAATTATTTGTAGGTTCATCAACAGGTAATCTTTTAGTAGCTCTTGAGGAGGATATCGACAAAGTCTTTCAACATTGCTCAAAAATTGTTGCAGTTCATTCAGAAGATGAGGAAATTTTAAATAGGAATAAAAAATTAATTAAAAATGGAGATGTTCACTCTCATCCTGTCTGGAGAAGTGAGGAGTGTGCCATTTCCTCAACTAGAAGGATTGTTAGAATTGCAAAAAAATATAATAAGAAAGCTCACGTTCTTCATATAACAACAAAGCAAGAAATAGATTTTTTATCTCAACACAAAGGTAATATTACTTTCGAAATTACCCCACAGCATTTAACGATCTATGCTCCAGATTGTTATGAGAAACTTGGAACCTATGCACAAATGAATCCGCCAATCAGAGATAAATCTCATTATGATAGATTATGGTATGCAGTTAAAAATAATATCAATGACACAATTGGCTCAGACCACGCTCCACATTTAAAAGTAAACAAAGATAAAGAGTATCCCAACTCACCTTCAGGTATGCCTGGTGTTCAAACTCTAATGCCAGTGATGTTAAACCATGTTAATGATGGAAAATTATCACTTAATCAATTAATGAACTTAGTGTGTGAAAATCCTATTAAAATTTTTGGCATTCAGAATAAAGGATTTATTAAAGAGGGTTATGATGCTGATTTCACGATTGTTGATATGAATAAAAAGATTGTAATAAAGAATAAAAATATTGAGAGTAAATGTGGATGGTCACCATTTAATGATGTCGAGTTTAAAGGAACACCTGTAGCAACAATTATTGCTGGGAAAACAAAAATGAAAGATGGAAAAATTATAGGAGATCCAGAGGGAACCCCATTAAAGTTTAATTAAGCTTTATTGTAAAACTATTTACTAACACCACTCCAATTACAATCAAAAATAATCCTAATATTGCCTGCCAAGCTAAAGTTTGCTTGAAAAAAATATACCCCAGTATTGCAATTGTAAATATTCCAAGACCACTCCATGTGGCATAAACAATTGCTATTGGCAGTTTGTCCACCACAAAAGTTAGTAAATAAAAAGCAGTTAAATAAAATATGGCAAGAAAACTTGTAGGAATAATTTTAGTAAAGTTTTGAGACACTGGCAGCAACATAGTTCCTGCTACTTCACAAAAAATTGCACCGATTAAAAATAAATAAGTTTTAAGCACTTTTTAGAATATTATTTTTGATTAGATCCTCTTTGATTTCATCTAAAATTGCTGGATCATCAATAGTTGGAGGCATTTTATATTCAACACTATCAGCGATTTTTCTTATTGTTCCTCGTAAAATTTTACCCGATCTTGTTTTTGGAAGTCTTTTTATAACTATTGCAACTTTAAAAGCTGCCACAGGACCAATTTTATCTCGAACCATTTGAACACATTCTTTAGAAATTATTTCATTGTCTTTATCTACTCCTGCTTTTAAAACAATTAATCCAATAGGTAATTGACCCTTTAATTTATCAGCTATTCCAAGCACCGCACATTCTGCAACTGACTGATGTTCCGATAAAACTTCTTCTATTGCACCAGTTGATAATCTGTGGCCTGCAACATTGATAATGTCATCCGTTCTCGACATGATCCAGATGTATCCATCTTCATCAATGTGACCTGCATCATAGGTCTGATAATAACCTTCATAATTTGACATGTAATTTTCTTTATATCTTTGATCTGCATTCCACAGAGTTGGAAAAGTTCCTGGAGGTAAAGGTAATTTTACCACAATATCTCCCATCTCATTGGGTTTAGCTAAAGTTTGGTCTGATTTTATAATTTTAACATCATAACCAGGTACAGCTTTACAAGCTGAGCCATATTTTGTTTTCATCATTTCAATACCAGTGCAATTTGAACTAATCGCCCAACTCGTTTCAGTTTGCCACCAGTGATCAATTACTGGAACTTTTAATAAATTTTCAGCCCATTTAATTGTATCTGGATCAGCTCGCTCTCCAGCAAGAAATAGACTTTCAAATTTACTTAAGTCATACTTAGAGAAGAATTTACCGTCTGGATCTTCTTTTTTAATTGCTCTAAAAGCTGTTGGTGCGGTGAATAAAGATTTTACTTTATAGTCTGAAATTATTTTCCAGAACGCTCCAGCATCAGGTGTACCCACAGGTTTACCCTCAAATAATACAGTCGTGCATCCTTTGAACAATGGAGCGTAGACAATGTAGGAGTGACCAACGATCCAACCAATATCACTTGCTGACCACCAAATATCATCTGCATCAATGTTATAAATATTTTTCATCGTCCATTTTAATGCAACGATGTGACCTCCAATGTCTCTGACGATACCTTTTGGAGTTCCAGTTGTACCTGAGGTATAAAGTATGTATGCAAATTCGTTTGAATTCATTTCAACACAATCAGTATCTTTGGCATTAGCGTGTGCTTCATCCCAACTTATCTCCATTGGTGCATTCAATTTTACTTCGTGACCCTTTCTTTGAAATAAAATCATCTTACTAATTTTATGATGAGCTTGTTTGATTGCTTCATCTACCAAAGGTTTGTATTCAACAGTTCGTCCAGGTTCAAAACCACATGAAGCGGTTACTAAAAGTTTGGCTTTACTATCATCTATTCTGCTCGCAAGTTCGTTTGAAGCAAATCCACCAAACACAACTGAGTGTATTGCACCAATTCTTGCACAAGCTAGCATTGCAACAACTGCTTCGGGGATCATTGGCATATAAATTATAACCCGATCACCTTTTTTGACACCTTGATCTTTAAGTGCGCCTGCAAACTTTGAAACTTTTGATCTTAATTCCTCGTAAGTGAATTTACTTTTGTTTCCTGTAATAGGGCTATCGTAAATTAAAGCAGTTTTACTTCCTTTTCCTTGGTCAATATGAAGATCTAAGGCGTTGTAACATGTATTGGTCACCCCATCTTCGTACCATTTGTAAAAAGGGGGGTTAGATTTATTTAAAATTTTTGTGGGTTTTTTAAACCAAAAGATGTCATCTGCAGCATCTTGCCAAAATTTTTCAGGATCTTTGATAGAAAGATCGTAAATTTTGCTGAATTTGTCTGACATCGTTATTTTGATTCGTTGTTATAATTTGTTGTGGTTTTTAAATCACAAATTGTATTTAATTTTAAAAAACAAGTAAAATCAATGTAAATTAATGACAATTAAGTCTTCAATAAAGTCTTTTAATTTGGTATTTAACCACAACTTTTGCTTGGGGAGACCTAAGCTTAGTTTATATAAACTAATAAAAACTAACTAAAGAGGGAGTTTTTTATGAAAAAACTTAAAATGTTTGCATTAGCAGCTGTTGCCCTTATCGGTATTACAGGTGTTGCAAACGCAGCGACCACTATGTTAGCTCAAGATGACTTTGTTGGGATATCTTTCTGGATAATCTCAATGGGTATGTTGGCTGCTACTGCTTTCTTCTTCATGGAGAGAGGTACAGTGGCTCCTGGCTGGAAAACGTCAGTAACTGTTGCTGGTCTTGTAACTGGTATTGCATTCATCCATTACATGTACATGAGGGATGTATGGGTGACTACTGGTGATTCACCTACAGTGTATAGATATATTGACTGGTTAATTACTGTGCCATTACAGATGATAGAGTTCTACTTAATTCTAGCAGCTGTAAGAAAAGCAAACTCTGGAATGTTCTGGAGATTGTTAATCGGTTCATTAGTAATGTTAATCGGTGGATATTTAGGAGAAGCTGGATATATCAACGCTACACTTGGTTTTGTAATCGGTATGGCAGGTTGGATATACATTCTATATGAAATATTCTCAGGAGAAGCTGGAAAAGCTGCTGCTAAAAGTGGAAACAAAGCACTTGTTACTGCTTTCGGTGCAATGAGAATGATCGTAACAGTAGGATGGGCTATTTACCCATTAGGTTACATTTTTGGTTACCTAACAGGTGGAGTAGACGCTGACTCACTAAACGTGATTTACAACTTAGCTGACTTTATAAACAAAATTGCATTCGGTCTAGTAATCTGGGCTGCTGCAGTAAGTTCAGCTGGTGCAAGAGCAAGATAATTACGCTTTAAAATAAATTTATAGGGCGAGTATGTTTTTACATACTTGCCCTATTTTTTTTTATACCTATATCAAATTAAATGGCAAAAATTACCTACATCACCCACGACAATCAAAAACACGAGGTTCAAGTTCAAAATGGCCTGACTGTTATGGAAGGGGCTGTGCAAAACGATATTCCAGGAATTGACGCTGATTGTGGCGGAGGAATGGCTTGTGCAACTTGCCATGTTTATGTCAAAGAAGATTGGTTTAATAAAATTCCAAAAAAAGAAGATGGCGAAGAAGATATGTTGGATATGGCATTTGAACCCAAAACAAATAGTAGACTGAGTTGTCAAATTGTAGTCTCAGATGAAATAGATGGTCTAGAAGTAAATATTCCATCGAAGCAAGCCTAAATGATTAAAACAGATGCATTAATAATTGGTGCAGGTCCAACAGGTTTATTTACTGCGCATCAATTAAAATTAATTGGTCTTAATTGTGAAGTAGTCGATAATTTAGATAAAATTGGTGGTCAATGTATTGAGCTTTATCCAGATAAACCGATTTATGATATACCCGCTGTGCCTGAATGCACGGGTCAAGAATTAACAAATAATTTAATCAATCAATTAAAACCATTTGATATTAAATTTCATTTAAACGAAAGAGTAGAAGAAGTTAAAAAAGAAAATGATAATTGGTTGGTGAAAACTAATAATGGCACATCCTTTTCAACGCCCAATGTTATAATTGCTGGAGGTGTTGGTTCATTTGAACCAAGAAAGTTTTCTCCTAAAGAATGTGAACAATTTGAAAACAAATCTTTATTTTATTTGGTAAAAGATAAAAAAATATTTACTGGTAAAACTGTATCAATTTTTGGCGGAGGTGACAGCGCATTAGATTGGGCTGTTGAATTATCAAAAGAATGTAGTGTTAATTTGATACATAGAAGAGACGAATTTAGAGGTGCACAAGCTACAATAGATAAAGTGCATCAACTTGTAAAAGATGGAAAAATAAATTTATTTACTCAATATCAAATGGCTTCTGTTAAAGGAGACAAAAATTTAGAAAGTATTGATATCAAACACGATAATAATGAAATTAAAAATTTAAAAACTGATTATGTATTAGGTTTTTTTGGTTTAATTATGCAACTAGGACCAATAGCAAATTGGGGTCTAAATATTGATAAAAAAACTATTGAAGTGGATACAGAAAAATTTGAGACCAATCAAAAAGGAATTTATGCAGTAGGGGATATTTGTAATTACCCTGGCAAATTAAAATTAATTTTGTCCGGTTTTCATGAAGGTGCTTTGGCAGCAAGAGCTTGTTTTAAATTAGCTAGACCTAATGAAAAATATCGATTTGAATTTACCACTTCATCAAAAACCATTAAAGAGCGTCTTGGTGTAAAAGGTGATTGAACTTTATTCTGCTAATACTCCTAACGGAAAAAAAATAAGTATCATGCTTGAGGAGATTGGTTATGAATACAAAGTAATTAAAATAGATCTCAACAAAGGTGATCAATTTAAGCATGAATTTAAAAAGATAAGTCCATTTAGTAAAATACCTGTGATCATTGATCAGGATAATAATAAGAATGTTTTCGAGTCAGGGGCAATCTTAATGTATTTAGCTGAACAAAGTGGAAAATTTTATGATGTAAAAGATCGATTAGAAATAAACCAATGGTTAATGGCGCAGATGGGTTATGTTGGACCTATGTTAGGACAGCATCATCAATTTCATCATTACAATCCAGGTAAAAGTCAATTTGGCGAAGAAAGATATTTCAAGATATCTAAAAGAATATATGAAGAATTAGAGGAAAGATTATCTAAATCAAGATTTTTAGCTGGAGAAAATTATACAATCGCTGACATAGGAACTTTTCCTTGGATAGCACGACATGAGTGGCATGACATTGGACTAAAAAATTATAAAAATCTTTCTAGATGGTATGTTGAGATATCTGAAAGAGAAGCGGTGAAGAAGGGTTTTAAATTTATGAATAAAGATGAAGTTCCACCAAAGCCCTAGTTCATTGAGCTTATTAATCTAAATAGTGAAGCAAAAATTCCGTGACCAGATAGTTCTATGGCTACAATTGCAATAATTATTAAAATTAATTTTTGGTTCATCTAATTAATGAATACGAATAACAATAACAGAACCCAAAAAAAACCATAATAATAGTAAATATATTTTTTAGTAAAATTATAAGTAATTGGGTTATGAACTTTCTTACTTTTCTTTTTTTTAGTCGTCGGCATGAACCTTTTCGTCCTTTTCATGTTTTTCTTGTGCAGCTATAGTATATTTTGCAACAGGTCTTGCCATGAGTCTTTTTAGCCCTATTGGTTCTGCAGTATCTAGACAAAATCCATAAGTATCCTCTCTTATTCTAGCTAAAGCTTTATCAATCTCTGAAATCAGTTTGATTTGTCTATTGATTGCTTTCATTTCAACATTTTTATCTGTGTATGAACTTGCTTGATCGACAATATCGGCTGAAATACTATTATCATCCATACTGCCGTTATACAGAGCTTCATTATTTGCCCTAACTAGCTCTTTTTTCCACTCTTGTAATTTCATTCTAAAGAAAACCTTATGTTTTTCGCACATATATTTTTCAGTTTCTTTTGGAATATATGTTTTGGAAATTTTAATAGGTCCTTTGCTAATTTCTTTTGGTTTACTGATAGTCTTAGGTTTTGCTTTAGTTACAGTTTTAGTTTTAGCTTTAGTAACCTTTTTTTTAACTTTACTAGTTTTAGGCATCTTTCAATTTGAATTCGAGGGAGTATATTCAGCAAAATAGGGGTGTCAAGCAACGTTAATTATTGTAAATATTTACTTATGAATGTCTTAAATAGAAATATTAATAATATTTTTTTTATTTTTGCATTGTCACATTTGATAATTTGGACACTGATTCCCTCATTAACAAATAAAAATTTACCATTAGATACAATTGAAGCTTTAGCATGGGGAAGTAATTTAGATTGGGGTTTTAATAAACATCCACCCATGAGCGCATTTTTTCCTGAGGTATTTTTTCAAATTTTTGGTTCTCAAGATTGGGTTTATTATTTATTAAGTCAAATATTCGTGATAATTGCTTTTTATTACGTATTTAAATTTGCTTTTGAAATTTTTAAAGATTTAAAATTAAGTTTAATTTCTGTTTTATTATTAGTTTCTATCTATTTCTATAATTTCACTACTCCTGAATTTAATGTAAATGTTTGCCAATTACCATTTTGGTCATTGGTTGTTTACTATTCATGGAAAATTTATTCATCACAGGAAATAAAATTTTCAGATTGTTTTCTAGTTGGCTTATTTGGTGCGGTTGGTTTTTTATCCAAATACTTGTTTATCTACCTTTTGGTATCAATTGATTTATTGTTTATTTATTTAATCTTTTTCAAAAAAACTAAAAAATTTGATTTTAAATATTTGATAACAATTGAGGTCTTTTTAGTTTTATTAGTTCCTCATTTAATTTGGCTCTTTGATAATGATTTTATAACCATAACGTATGGATTAAACAGAACAGGATTAGAAAGTTCTGGTATTTTAGATCACATTAGTAATCCATTATTATTTTTATCAAAACAAATTGGATTACTGGTTCCTTTCTTCTTTTTGATTTGGTTACTTACCAAAAAAATTAAATTTAAGTTAAATATAAATGATAAAAAATTGATTTTCCTACTATTTATTAATTTTATGCCTATTATTTTAATGTTTCTGACATCATTGATTACTGGCTCAAAAATAAGAACGATGTGGATGACGCCTTTTTATTTATTTTTTGGAGTGTTATTTTTATATCTTCTAAAATCACAAATTAATTTAAAAAAAATAAATTCGTTTCTTTATGGATTTCTTTTTCTATTTTTTTTGTCACCCATTCTTTATTCTTATGTCTCAATATCGCAGTCAGATAAGCGAACGGATTATCCTGGAAAAGATATTGCAATGAAAATTCAATATGTATGGGATCAAGATTTTGATAAAGAAATTCAATTTGTAACTGGCGATGAGTGGAAAGCTGGGAACCTCTCATATCACTTAAAATCTAGACCAAAGTGGGAGGGATTTAATAATAAAGAGATACTCAATAATTCATCACAATTTATTTGTGTGGGTGATATCTGTTTGGGAAGATATTAATTTTTGAATGAAAATTAAAATTTTAGTACCTATTTATAATGACTGGCAATCAGCTTCAAAATTGCTGGACGAAATTGATAATAATATTTCGGATTTAGATCACGAAATTTCTGTGATTATTGTCAATGATGCTTCAACACATGATCGTCAAGAAGAGCAAAAGGATTTTAAAAATATTCATTCAATCAAAATTCTAAATATGAAAACTAATCAAGGTCACGCTAGATGTATTGCAACTGGATTGAAATATATCTTTGAAAAAGAAGACTTTGATTATGTAATTCCAATGGATGGAGATGGAGAAGATAGACCAGAAGAAATTAAAGAATTTATCAATCAAATTGATAATTCAAATAATAATCCAATAGTCGGTGAAAGAGTGAAAAGATCAGAAAAATTGATTTTTAAAATTTGTTATCAATTACATAAATTAATCACACTTACTTTTACTGGTAAATCAATTAAATTTGGAAATTATACATGCATACCAAAAAGCACAGTTGAAAAAATGATTAAAGAAAAGGCGACCTGGAATAGTTTTTCAGGATCATTAAAAAAAATTGAAAATAATTTATTGCCAATACCATCTACTAGAGGTGGTAGATATTTTGGTCCATCGAAAATGAGTTTTTTAAATTTGATAAAACATTCACTTTCAATCATGAGTGTTTTTAGAAAAACCTTTTTAATCCGTTCAGGTTTATTTATTATTTTATATATTTTATTTATTAAGAGTAACGCCTCTGTGGTAACAGCATTGCCTTTGGTATTTTTATTAATAGCTGTTTACTCAATTTCTAATTTAGCTTTAAGAGAAAATATGGCTGAATTTGATAAAGCTTTATCTAATATAAACGATATAGAAAATATTAAGTAAGTTTTATGAAAAAAATTTTTCTTACAATTTTTATAACTATAATTTTTTTAGGATCATCCAATTTTCTAAACAAAGTTGATGCAAAAGAAATTACAAATCTTCAATGGAAAAAAAGTGTAGCAAAAGGCAAGAAGCTTTCTAAGTTCAGAGAAACTGTTACCTCTCCAGCTTTAGGGGAAAAAGCTTGGAAGATAACATTGTTACCTAGAGATTGTGGTAGAGATCAAGATGGTGATTATTCCGATTGTACAAATAATGGTAGAGATGCTGTTGTTGGACATGGAGGAGGAGATCGAGCAAGAAGTGAGTATTCAGCAAAACCAAGATATACGGGTGAGAAATGGATCTCAGTTAGTATTTTTATTCCAAAAGATTTTAAAACAGTTGAACCTGTTAGCACCTCTCTTTTTCAGATTTATGAATGGGGAAATACCAATCAACAAAGACATCCTAGGATGATGCTTAGAGTTAAAAGAGGTAATTTAGAGCCCAGATATTTTGCTGTAAATGGAATGGACTCCCAAGGATTGATATATAAGAATTTAAAGATTGATGACATGAGAGATAAATGGACGACCATAATATTTCACACCAAAATGTCCAAAGATCCAGATAAAGGATTTATTAAAATGTATGTAGATGATGTACTCTATAATGATTACAAAGGCAGGACGGGTTATGGTGGTAAATTTTTTAATAAATTTGGAATTTATCATAGCTGGATTAGTAGATGGAACGAAGAAGTACATGGAGAATACCCAACTCAAGTTGTTTACTATGACAATCTTTTTAGGACTAGCAGCAAAGAAAAACTTTTAAAATTAATTCAAAATTAATTATTTAAGCTCTTATCGTTGGTAGACAATAAAAATCAGCCGTATCTATTTTAGAAGAATATTGTCTTCGCATATTCCATTTTTTATGAACCCCAGCACTTGCAAGACTCAAAGTGGATCTACCATATCTATAATTAGTGTTATCTATTGACCGCATTAAACTTTTTATTTTTTCATCTTTTTCAGAAGAAAATAAATTTTTTCTACCATCGTCATTACGTAGTCCTGTCAACATTACACCCGCTTTTTGATAACGATAACCATTTTTGAATATGCTTTCTAGTATCATAATTGCAGTCTTAACAGTTTCAATGCTATTGTTTGTTGCAATTGGAAAATCAATTGTTTTAGCATTTGAATAATAACCATAGTCTCTTTGAAAAGGACTGGTTCGAACGAAAACTGTAATTGCTTTTGCAACTAAAGATTCTGATCTAATTTTTTCAGATGCATTTAAACAATAGTTGGCAACTGCTTCTTTTAGTTCTTGAAATTTTTCAATTCTTTTACCAAATGATCTTGAAACTACACAGCTCTTTCTTTTAGTTTGAGTAGTTTCTAAATTGATACAAGGTATTCCTCTAAGTTCCATTGCGGTTCTAGAGCTTAAAACGTTAGAACATTTTTTGATCCAGGTATTAGATTTATTCTTAAGTTGTTTAGCGTTATAGATACCATTTTTTTGATAGAATTTTGTCAGCTGTCTACCAACACCCCATATATCATTTATTTCAACTTTTTCTAAAATAGGGTCTAAATTTTCTATTCCAATTAAACTCGTTACCCCAGATTGTTTTTTCTTAGCAATATGATTTGCAACTTTGCTTAAAGTTTTAGTTTTAGCAATACCGATACTGGTTGGAATACCAGTCCATTGTAAAACTGTTTCTCTAATTTCTTTACCAACTTTTTCAACTTCAGAATCTGGAAAATTGGATAAATCTATAAATGCTTCATCGATAGAATACACTTCTATTTCAGCATTAAATCTTTTAAGTGTTCTCATTACTCTTCTAGATAAATCGCCATATAAAGAATAATTTGATGAAAAAACCTCAACTTTATTTTTAACAATAATATCTTTTGCTTTAAAGTAAGGTTCACCCATTTTGATCCCTAAAGCTTTTGCTTCATTGGATCTAGAAATAATACAACCATCATTATTTGATAGTACAACTACAGGTTTTTTTCTTATTCTTGGATTGAATAATCTTTCACATGAAACATAGAAAGAGTTACAATCAACTAAGCCTATTTTTTTAGTACGTTGAATGGATGACATAAGTCACAACCCCCCAAATAAAGACATCTTCTTCTTCGTTAATCAAAATTCTATTAGAAAAATCTTTAGAGCCTGAGGATAGAAATTTTTTATCTCTTTCTTGAACTAAAGTTTTAACTACAAGCTCGTCATGAACATTTGCAATAACGGTTGAAAAGTTTTTTGGCTTTAAACTTTTGTCGACAATTAATAAATCCCCATCATTAATCCCAACATCGACCATAGATTTTCCCTGAACTCTGATGATGAAAGTGGCTGGAACATTTTTGATTAAATGCATGTTTAGATCGATATCTTCTTCAATATAATCAGTGGCAGGCGATGGAAAACCAGCGCCAGCTTTATGCAGATAATAAGGAATAGTGAGCTTCATGTTCTTGTTTTGTTCTTATTTGTAGCGCAGTTATACAATGCAGTCAATAGGTTGTATTTTGAGTCCGTAATTGAATCAAAACTGAATCAAAACGTGAACATCGAAACTATATTTTGTATGCTTGTGGATAACTTTAACCAAGGATAGTTTAATTGGATATCAAATGAGAGTAATTTTAATAATTTTAATTTCAATACTAACCTTAAATTCTCAAGTTATGGCATACGAGGAAGCAAATTATGAAATAGTAAAAGAAAATAAAGAATATGAAATCAGGAAATATTCTGATCGTTTAGTCATTGAAACAAATTCCATACAAGGTAATGGTTTTAGAAAACTGTTTAATTATATTTCAGGAAACAATGAAGAAAAAAAAGAAATTAAGATGACAGTCCCTGTTACACAAGAAGTTAAAAATGGAAACATGACAATGCAATTTTATCTACCTTCAAAATTTAACAAAACTAATACGCCAAAGCCATCTAATTCAGAAATAAAGGTTTTAACAATAGAAGGTGGGTACTATGCTGTCATTAAATATTCCGGAAGATCTTCAGATCAAAATTTTTTAAAGAACAAAGACATCTTAGAAAAACAGCTTAAACAAGATAATATAACAATTTTAAGTCCCCCGATAAGAGCATCCTATAATTCACCATTTACTTTACCAATGTTAAAAAGAAATGAAGTAATGTATAGGATAGAGTTATAAATGAAAAAATTAGTTTGCCATTGTGGTGCTGTAGAAGCAGAAATTAATTTAGAAGGGGATTTAGCTAAAGTAATAAAATGTAATTGTTCTATTTGTAAAAGAAAAGGAGCAATCATGTCGATGGTAAAAAATGAAGATTTTAAAATTACTAAAGGCCAAGATAAATTAAAACTTTATCAATTTCATTCAAAAGTAGCGAAACATTACTTTTGTTCTGAATGCGGAATTTATACTCATCATAATCCAAGGATCAATCCAGCCATGACAGGATTTAATGTTGGTTGTATTGATGAAATAAATACTTTTGATATGAAAGAAGTTCCAGTAAATGATGGTCAAAATCATCCATTGGATAAAAAATAATTTTCATGCAACAATTCAGCTTATGCTTTGGTAAGGTAAAAAAAGATTGTTTAAAGTTTATTAAATCTCAAGAAACAAAAGCAGATAGATTTAAGAATAAAGAAAGAATGATAAAATCTTTCTTAATTCCATTATGTTTTTGGATTAGTAAAAAAGCTGATAAAAAAAGGCCTTATTTTGTGGGTTTAGCAGGAGGCCAAGGTACAGGTAAAACCACCATTAGTTCACTCATTAAGATAATTTTAACAAAGTACTTTAAATTAAAGGTTTTTAGAATTTCTATAGATGATTTTTATAAAACTAGAAAAGAGAGAATAAATTTATCTAATAAAATTCATCCAATGCTTTTAACTAGAGGAGTACCAGGAACACATGATATTAATATGATGTTGAGTTTTTTTAGAAAGGCAAAAAGTAGAAAATTTAAAAGGCTGAAGTTGCCAACATTTAATAAAGCAATAGATGACCGATTTCACAAAAAGAATTGGTATGATTTAAAAGCAAGACCCGATGTAATTATTTTTGAAGGTTGGTGTGTTGGCGCAAAATCAGAAAAAAATAATACTTTAAAGAAAAATATCAATTCTCTGGAAAAAGCCAAAGATCAAAGACAAATTTGGAGAAAATATGTTAACCAGCAATTGAAATCAAAATACAAAAACTTATATTCCCAACTTAATTGTTTAATTTATTTAAGAGCAAAAAATTTTAGTTTGCTTCAGAAATGGAGATTGAAACAAGAGAGAAAACTTTGGGTGAAAAGTAAAGTAAAATCGAATTTAAAAATAATGAGTAGAGGAGATGTCATCAATTTTATGCAGACATATCAAAGAATAACCCAGAATATGTTTAAAAATATGCCTAAATATGCATCTATAATTTTTAATCTAAATAGTAATCATCAGATCAAATCTGCAGTATATAAAAGTAAATGAAAAAAATAATTTTAATTTTTTTTGGAACATTCCTTTTATTTTCCAAAGTTAACGCAGAAACTTTTTCTAGTGCTTTATCGAAAGCCTATAAAAATAATTCAGAACTGAACGCTGAAAGAGAAAATATTAATGTTTCTGAACAAGATCTAAATATTGCAAGAGGATCTTATTTACCAACTATTACGCTTGAGGGAACCAAAAGTCAGGAAGAAACTAACAAACTTACTAATCAAAGTGGGGGAGATGCCACAATTAATGATGTGGATCCTTCAACAAGATCAGTTTCAATTACTCAAACTCTAATAGATTTTGGTAGAGGTGCAGATCTTGCAAAAAATAAGATAGGTATTGATCTTGCAAAAGCGAAATTATTAAAAAAAGAACAAGATATCTTATATAAAACTACCGAGGCTTATACGGGGCTAATTTCAGCAAATGAAAAGTTAGAAATTAATAGAGCAAACGTTGAGCTTTTAAACAGACAAGTAGAAACTGATAGAATTAGACTTAGTAGAGGTCAAATTTCTTTATCAGATGTTTCTCAATCAGAATCTTCGTTAGCAGGCGCTGAGGCACAATTCATTAAAGCACAAAATGATTTATTAACTAGTAAATTAAATTATGAAAATATCATAGGTAGCATTAATGATGTGCAATCATTAGATAAAAGTTCAATTATTAATTATGAACTTCCAGGAGATCTTAATTCAGCAATTGAACTATCAAAGAAAAATAATCCTGATTTAATAATTGCAAAGTTAGAGTATGAACAATCTATTAAAGATAAATCAATAGCTAAATCAGATTTAGCACCTACTGCGAAATTATCTTTTGAAAGATCATATACTGAAGATTTAAATACAACGTATGATGAGAGAGAAAAAGATACTGTTAAAGCAACTGTTTCGTGGCCTTTTTTTTCAGGTGGTAAAAACATTGCTAAATATAAAAAAAATCAAAGTTTAGAAAATAGAAAAAGGTTGATTTTAGATAGTGCCATAAAACAAAATCAAACTGATGTAGCTAGCGCCTGGTCTAATTATCAATCTAATAGAAGTTTACTTAATTCTGTTCAATCCCAAGTTAAAGCTGCTGAAATTGCCAATGAGGGAATTGCTGCTGAATATAATAGTGGGGCAGGAAGAACAACTTTAGAGGTCATTCAATCCAACTCATTACTTTTGAATGCTCAAATTTCTTTGGCAGATTCTGAGAGAAATTACATTTTATCTCAGTTTAATTTGTTAAAGTCCTTAGGATTGCTTAACAGCGATTATCTAAAAATAAGATAATTATTGGTTTTTTGAGGAAAAATAAAATATCTTGCCAATGAGAACAAAATGTGTACATTTATTTTATGATTCGAGTGTTAAAAAAAGCAAGAAAAGAGGCAAAAAATGACAAAAAATAACTTAAAAGTAGTTAAATCTACGAAAGATCAAGAATTGGATATTAAAGAAAAAAACAAAGCATTAGATGCTGCGATTAGCCAGATAACTGACAATTTTGGAAAAGGTTCAGTTATGAAGCTGGGCGAAAAAAGAGCAATGGATATCGAGTCGATATCTACAGGTTCTTTAAGTTTAGATTTAGCTTTAGGAATAGGTGGTTTACCTAAAGGAAGAATTGTTGAAGTTTATGGACCAGAGAGTTCTGGAAAAACAACATTAGCATTACAAGTAGTTGCTGAAGCTCAAAAGGCGGGTGGAATTTGTGCATTCGTTGATGCGGAACATGCTTTAGATCCAGTCTATGCAAAAAAATTAGGAGTGAATACTGAAGAACTTTTAATTTCTCAACCAGATGCAGGTGAGCAAGCTTTAGAAATCGCTGATACGCTAGTAAAATCAGGCTCTATTTCAGTTATCGTAATTGACTCTGTTGCAGCTTTAACTCCAAAAGCTGAAATTGAAGGTGAGATGGGTGATCATCATGTTGGTCTTCAATCAAGATTAATGAGTCAGGCTTTAAGAAAATTAACTGGTTCAATTTCAAATACAAACACAATGATGATTTTCATTAACCAAATTAGAATGAAAATTGGAGTTATGTTTGGAAGTCCAGAAACAACATCAGGTGGAAATGCGTTGAAGTTTTATTCATCTGTAAGAATGGATATTAGAAGAATTGGTGCTATCAAAGATAAAGATGAAATTATCGGAAACACTACAAGAGTAAAAGTAGTTAAGAATAAAGTTGCACCACCATTTAAAGTTGTTGAGTTTGACTTAATGTATGGCAGAGGAATTAGTAAAATGGGTGAGTTAGTTGACCTTGGTGCTAAAGCTGACATTATTGAAAAATCAGGAGCATGGTATGCTTATAAGGGTGAAAAAATAGGTCAAGGTAGAGAAAATGCAAAAACTTACCTTGCTCAAAATCCTAAAGTTGCTGCAGAAATAGAAATGGCAATTAGAGAAAAAGCAGGTGTGATTTCAAAGAAAATTGAAGGAAATCCATTAAGTCCTGAAAAAATTGAAAAAGAGAAGAAAGTAGCTGAAAAAGAAGAGGCTGCAAAAGAAGCCACTCCTTCTAAAAAGAACTAAAATTAAAGGTCATCTTTAAATTATAAAAGGCGCTTGTTATAAGCGCCTTCCCCCCTTTATCCCTAACTAGACATAGAATAAAAAAGCTGTATTTTAAAGTATGGCGGATAAATCATTAAATGAAATAAGAAGTACGTTCTTAAAATATTTTGAAAAGAATGATCATAAGATTGTTGAGTCTAGTAATTTAGTTCCAAATAATGATCCGACATTAATGTTTGCTAATTCTGGAATGGTTCAGTTCAAGAACGTATTTACTGGTTTAGAAAAAAGAGATTATCAAAGAGCTACTACTTCGCAAAAATGTGTCAGAGCAGGAGGTAAACATAATGATTTAGAAAATGTTGGTTATACCCCAAGACACCATACTTTTTTTGAAATGTTGGGAAATTTTTCTTTCGGGGACTATTTTAAAGAAAGAGGAATTGAACTTGCATGGAATTTAATCACTAAAGATTTTGGTTTAGATAAAAATAGACTTTACGTAACAGTTTTCCATGAAGATGATGAAGCCTTCAATTTTTGGAAGAAAATAGCGGGTTTTAACGATGATAAAATTATCAGAATTTCGACATCAGATAATTTCTGGTCAATGGGCGAAACAGGTCCCTGTGGACCTTGCTCAGAAATATTCTACGATCATGGTGATCATTTAAAAGGTGGTTTACCCGGAACAAAGGATCAAGATGGAGATCGTTTTATTGAAATTTGGAACTTAGTATTTATGCAATATGAACAAGTTTCAAAAGACAAAAGAATAGATTTACCCAAACCATCCGTAGATACCGGAATGGGATTGGAGAGAATAGCTGCTCTTTTACAAGGCACACACGACAATTATCAAACTGATCATTTTAAGAAATTAATACGTTCGATATCAGATGTAACTAAAGTTAAACAAGCTGATAATAATATATCGAGTTTTAGGGTAATTGCTGATCATTTAAGAGCAAGTTCCTTTCTTTTAGCTGAAGGTGTTCTGCCATCCAATGAGGGACGTGGATATGTCTTAAGAAGAATTATGAGAAGGGGTATGAGACATTCTCATTTACTAGGATCAAAAGAACCTATTTTTTACAAAATTTTTGAGTCTTTAAAAAATGAAATGTCTGGAAATTATCCAGAGCTGGAGCGATCCGAGTCTTTGATAACAGAAACATTAAAAATGGAAGAAGAAAAATTTTTGGTTTTACTTGATCGAGGAATTAAAATTCTAAATGATGAAATTTCAAAAATTGATAAAGTATTATCAGGTGAAGTAGCTTTTAAATTATATGACACTTATGGTTTTCCATTAGATCTCACAGAAGATATTTTAAAAAATAAATCATTAAAAGTTGACCATCAAAAATTTGATGAGTTGATGAAAAAAAGCAAAGAACTGGCAAAAAAGAATTGGAAAGGATCTGGTGACAGCTCAGAGGAAGCAATTTGGTTTTCAATTAAAGATAAAACTGGTCCTACAGAATTTTTGGGTTACGAATCTAATCAATCTGAGGGAGTAGTATTAAATTTAATTAAAAACAATCAGGAATCAAAATCATTAACTACTGGAGAAGAAGGAATGATTATAACTAATCAAACCCCTTTTTATGGTGAGTCAGGAGGACAACTTGGTGATAAAGGCACAATAGTTTCTGGAAATTCTGTATTTGAAGTTGAGGACACACAAAAAAAACTTGGAGATTTATTTGTTCATTATGGATCAGTTAAAACTGGAGAAATAAAAATTAATGATGTAGTTGAAATGAAAATTGATGTTGAGAGAAGAAATAATTTAAAAGCTTATCATTCTGCAACTCACTTACTTCATGAGTCTTTAAGAAGAACTTTAGGTAAGCACGTGATGCAAAAAGGATCATTAGTTGCACCAGATCGTTTGAGGTTTGACTTTAGTCACATGAAACCAATTACTAATGAGGAATTAGAGACAATAGATAAATTAGTTAACGAATACGTTAAAAATGGTTCTGAAGTGACCACAAGAATTATGACACCTAAAGCTGCAATAGAAAAGGGAGCACTAGCTTTTTTTGGTGAAAAATATGGCGAAGAAGTTCGTGTCGTTTCAATGGGTAAGGAAAAAGATGCTTATTTTTCAACGGAATTATGCGGTGGAACACATGTAAAAAACACCGGAGATATTGGAAAATTTAAAACAGTCAGTCAATCATCCATTGCTGCAGGAGTAAGAAGAGTTGAAGCTTTAAGAGACAAACAGCTTGAAGATTTTATTAAGAATAAAGAAAAGCTCTCAACTTTATCTGTACAAAAAGATGAGGAGACTATCAAAAATTTGTCATCACAAATAATCAAACTTGGAGGTAAACCGAAAGTTGATAATAAAGATTTAAAAGAAATTATAAAAAATTTTTCAAAACAACTTGAACAATTAAATGTTAATTCAGTTCTTCAAGATAAAACAAAAAATATTATTAATGATCAAAAAATAAAAGATATAAAAGTTCGATTTCAAAAAGTTCAAGATTTACCTCCTAAAGATTTGAGAAAATTAGTTGATAGTGGAAAAAAAGAACTTGGCGATGGAATTGTAATTGTCTTTGCAAGTAGTGAAGATAAAGTTGGTTTAGGAGTTGGTGTTACTGAAAAGCTAGTTGATAAATATGATGCTGTAAAATTTGCAAAATTAGGTTCAGAAATTATTGGTGGCAAAGGTGGGGGTGGCCGAAAAGATTTTGCCCAAGCAGGGGGACAGGATAGAAATAAAATTGATGAGGCTTTTGAAAAACTAAAGTCTTTAATTTAGCTTCTGTTTAAGATTGTTATCAATTACATCCAGAAATTGATTGGTTGTTAAAAATTTGCTTGAAGGTCCAACCAATATTGCAAGATCTTTTGTCATGGAACCATTTTCAACACTTTCAATACAAACTTTTTCAATGGTATTTGCAAATTTGATAAGTTCGTCATTACCATCAAGTTTTCCTCTATGTGCCAATCCTCTTGTCCATGCAAAAATCGAGGCAATTGGATTGGTTGAAGTTTCTTTACCTTGTTGGTGCATTCTATAATGTCTAGTTACTGTTCCGTGAGCTGCCTCTGCCTCCATTATTTTTCCATCAGGTGTAAGCAGTGTACTGGTCATTAAACCAAGTGAACCATATCCTTGAGCCATGGTATCTGATTGAACATCACCATCATAATTTTTACATGCCCATATATACTTGCCACTCCATTTCATTGCACACGCTACCATGTCATCAATTAATCTGTGTTCATAAGTAATTTTTGCATCCTCAAATTTATTCTTGAATTCTTTATTATAGACCTCTTCAAATATATCTTTAAATCTCCCATCGTATTTTTTTAGAATTGTATTTTTAGTTGATAAGTAAACTGGCCAATTCTTAATTAATCCATAACTAAAACAGGATCTCGCAAAATCCTCGATTGATTTATCTAAATTATACATTGAGAGTGCAACTCCTGGACCAGTAAAATTAAATACTTCATATTTAATTTCATCTTTACCATCTTCAGAAGTCCATTTTACTTCCATCTTACCTTTACCAGGCACTTTGAAATCTGTTGCTCTATACTGATCTCCAAATGCATGTCTCCCGATCACGACCGGGTCTGACCAAGAGGGTACGAGTTTTGGAATGTTAGAACAAATTATGGGTTCTCTAAATACAGTTCCTCCAATAATATTCCGGATAGTTCCGTTTGGAGATCTCCACATTTTCTTTAATTTAAACTCTTCAACTCGTGCTTCATCTGGAGTGATGGTTGCACATTTGATACCGACACCAATTTTTTTAATTGCATTAGCAGAGTCGATTGTGATTTGATCATCAGAGTCATCTCTACTTTTCATTCCTAAATCGTAATATTCGATGCCAAGATCTAAATACGGAAGTATCAATTTTTTCTTAATAAATTCCCAGATTATTCTGGTCATTTCATCGCCATCTAACTCTACAATTGGGTTTTTAACGCTAATTTTGCTCACTTATATTTTTATCTTAATAATTGAATTTCGCGATTTTATATACATATTAATGACAAATTATCAAATAGAAGAATATGTTTAGTAAGATATTTCCAAAAATTCACGCTGAAGGTTATAAATTTTTAGTTATAGCCGGAATAATCACAATAGTATTTTATATTTTTAGTAATTTCTTAGGTCTTATTGGTTTAGTCTTAACTATTTGGGTTTATTATTTTTTTAGAGATCCAGAGAGAGTTATTATCGATGATGATAATTATCTTGTTAGTCCAGCAGATGGTGAGGTGATTAAAGTTGAAGAAGTTGATGGGCCTAAAGAACTTGGTCTAGAGAATAAAAAATTTAAAAAGATTAGTGTTTTCATGAATGTTTTTGATTGTCATGTAAACAGAACTCCATGTGCAGGCAAGATTGAGGAAATTTTATATAAGCCAGGCAAGTTTGTAAATGCTTCATTAGATAAAGCAAGTGAAGATAATGAAAGAAATTACTTCAAAATTAAAGACCCTCATAACAATGACATTATAGTTGTTCAAATAGCTGGATTGGTTGCACGAAGAATAGTTTGTGAGTCAAACAAAGATCAAGAGTTGAAACAAGGAGATCGTATTGGCATGATACGATTTGGTAGTAGAGCTGATATCTATTATGAAAATTATGAGCCACTTGTAAAAGTTGGTCAAAAAGCTATTTCAGGTGAGACACTACTTGCAAAAAAATAATATGGAACAAAAAAAACCAAATCTTAAAATTGTAGCTGATAAAAAAAGCGCAAGAATGATTTTACCAAATATGCTAACCCTGATGGGTGTATGTATTGGTTTAAGTTCAATTCGATTTGCTTTGGACGGAAGATTTGAAATAGCAATTATTGCAATAATTTTTGCTGCTTTGATTGATGGCTTAGATGGAAGAATAGCAAGACTTATAAAAGGAACCTCAAAAGTTGGAAAAGAATTAGATTCTCTAACGGATGTAATAAGTTTTGGGGTTGCTCCAGCATTCATTATGTATTTCTGGAAATTAAATACCTTAGGTCGATTTGGCTGGTTACTATGTTTAGTTTATGTAATTTGTGTTGCTTTAAGATTAGCAAGGTTTAATGTTAATTCTAATCAGGAACCTTCCTGGAAAGATAACTTTTTTGAAGGAGTGCCATCTCCAGCTGGTGCAATATTATTGTTAACTCCACTAATAATAAGCCTTAGTGGTTTTAATTATATTCAACTAAATTTTAATATCATTGTTCCAATATTTTTTGTGGCAACATCATTGCTTCTCATTAGCAAATTTCCGAGTTATTCATTTAAAAAAATTGTCATACCAAGAAGAACAACAATATTTTTATTATTTGGTATAGTTCTATTTTTTGGACTATTGTTAGTTTATACATTTAATGTAATTGCAATAAGTTCTTTAGTTTATGTACTTTTATTACCAATTAGCTTTTTTCATTTTCAAAAATTAAAAAAACAACATGAAAATGACAAAATTCAAGAGGATGATGATCTTGAAGACATACTTTAATGAAAAAAAACACAATAGTTTCTCTTGCTGATGCTAACTATTTTCCTTTATTAGAGGAATTAATTAATTCAATAAAAAGATTTAAAGAAAGTGAGAATGTTGCAATCTGTATTTTAGATGCAGGCTTAAACAAAGATCAAAAAGAAAAATTATCTACTAAAGTAGATGAAATTAAATCTGCAGAGTGGGATATTGAAGTTCCTCAATCTAAAATAAAAGAAAAGGAATGGCTTAAAAGCCAAGTTTCAAGAGCATTTTTACCTAAATATTTTCCAAACTATGAAAAATATTTGTGGATTGATTGTGATGCTTGGGTAAATGATTGGAGTTCTGTTGAGCTTTATTTTCAAGCTTGTGACAATGGCAAGTTGGGTATTACACAAACAATAGGACCAGGTTACAAAATTACGTCAAAAGTAAATTGGTTATTTGGAAAATTAGCAATAATCAAATCCCAGAATTTTAAACATGCAATAAAATCAAAAATTGGTGCTGATAAAGCTAGAAAACTTGCTTTTGCTCCACATATTAATATTGGCGTGTTTTCCTTAGAAAAAAACTCAAAAGGGTGGAGCTTGTGGCAAAAAAATTTATCAGAAACATTAAAGGCTGGGAATATTTTTGGTTCTGAAGGATTAGCAATTAATATGTCCGTTTATATTGATGATCTTGAAACAGAATTTTTACCCTTAAATTGTAATTGGATCACTAGCAATCTTTTACCGAAATATGATGAAAATCAAAAAACATTTGTAGAACCTTATCTTCCCAATTACAAAATAGGCATAATGCATCTTGCAGCTGGAATATGGCAAGATGGTAAAGATATGCGGGTAGATAAAAGTATAAAGATAGAATTAGAAACTTTAGACAATAAAAAGATTAATAAAAGTTTAAGATTTGATACTTAGTTGAAAAAAAATAAAATTTCAAAAAATTGGATTAATAAACAAAGAAGAGATACTTACGTTCGTCAATCTAAAGTGGATGGTTATAGAGCTAGATCGGCATATAAATTAATTGAAATTGATGAAAAGTTTAAAGTTTTTAAAGGTGGAATTTCTGTAATAGATATTGGTGCTGCACCAGGAAGTTGGTCTCAATATGCTTCAAAGGTTGTAAAAAATGGGACTATTATCTCAATAGATTTAAAAAAAATGGAAAAAATTAATAACACTATTCAAATTGAGGGTGATTTCACAGAGCCCAATATTCAAGAGAAAATAAAGAATAATCTTCACAATCAAGTTGATGTGGTTATGTCTGATATGGCAGTAAATACGACTGGAATAAAAGATGTTGATGCAATTCAAACCGGAGAGTTGTGTAAAGAGGCAATGGTATTTTCAAAAGATGTAATGTCTGAAAAAGGTATTTTTATTGCTAAAATCTTTATGGGCAGATCTTTTAATGAAATTGTCGCACTAGGAAAAAAAATTTTTAAAGAAGTAAAGGTTTTTAAACCTAAGTCGAGTCGCAAAGATTCTAAAGAGAGTTTTATTATTTGTAAAAATCTTAGATAGACACTTTTAATTTAAAAGGAATCATATATAAAAGATTATGGTTCCTATAAAAGAAGCACTTACCTTTGATGACGTTACTTTAGTTCCTAAGTACTCTGAAATATTACCTTCAGAGGTTGATACTAGTATAAAATTAACAGACTCATTAAAACTTAAAATCCCACTTTTATCATCAGCAATGGATACAGTAACTGAAAGCAAAATGGCTATTGCTATTGCAAAATCTGGTGGACTAGGAATAATCCACAGAAATTTAGATATCAAAAAACAAGTTCTTGAAGTTAGGAAAGTAAGAAAACAAAAATTACTAGTAGGTGCAGCTGTGGGAGCAGGACCTAACGAGTTCAAAAGAGCTGAAGCACTATTAAAAGAAAAATTGGATATGATTGTTGTGGACACTGCTCACGGACATACCAAAAAAGTTTCTGAAATAATTAAATTTATCAAAAAAATTAAAAGTAAAAAAACAGCTCTATGTGCTGGAAATATAGCAACACCAGATGCAGCTAAATTTTTACTCAAATTAGGCGTTGATGTAATTAAGGTTGGGATTGGTCCCGGTTCTATCTGTACAACTAGGTTGGTTGCGGGTATTGGAGTTCCTCAATTAAGCGCAATATTAAATGTGAGAAACGGCATAAAGAATAAAAATGTAAAAATTATTTCTGATGGAGGGATAAAATACTCAGGTGACCTCGCTAAAGCTTTTGCTGCTGGCGCTGATGCAGTCATGATAGGTTCATTGTTTGCAGGAACTGATGAAACGCCGGGTAAACTCATAAAAAAAAATGGTAAACTATTTAAAAGTTTTAGAGGTATGGGCTCGGTAGGAGCGATGAACAAAGGCTCGGCTGATCGATATTTTCAAAAAAAACAAAAAGATAGTTCAAAGTATGTGCCCGAGGGAGTAGAAGGATTAGCAAAATACAAAGGTAAAGTTGATAAAGTTATTTTTAAATTAGTTGGTGGATTAAGATCATCCATGGGTTATCTTGGTTCCAAACAGATTAAATATTTAAGATATAAACCGCAATTTGTAAAAATTACAAAAGCTGGATTTTATGAAAGTATGGTTCATAATGTCGATATCGTTAAAAGTGATAGTAAATACTGATGACAAAAATATTTAAATTAATTTCTTTATTATATTTAATAATCAATAGTATGAGTATTGCTATAGCGGATGAAAATTTTTTTAATAAAGGTTTAAAATTATTCAAAGATAAAAAATATGAGGATGCAAGGTTTATGTTTGAAAGAGGAATAGTATTTAATCCTAAGGACTCAAATTCTTATCTTTATTTAGCAAAAATTTACAACATTCAAGAAGATCAAGATAAAGAAGAAAAAAATTTGGAAGCAACATTATTAATTGAACCTAATAACGAGGAAGCAATATTAATGTCTATGAAAATAGCTTTAGAGAGATCTAATTATTCAAAAGTAAAAAATTTATCTAATACTTTTTCTAAGGTTTGCAAAAAACTCTGTAATGAAAATAAAGAAATTTTAGACACCCTTGCAAATATAGAACCCAAAAAAAATGAGTCTTGATAAGAATTTGAACAAAATCTTAATAATAGATTTTGGTTCACAATTTACTCAGTTAATAGCCAGGCGAATAAGAGAGTCAGGAGTTTATTCCGAAATTATTAGTCATAAAAAGGTTAAAAATAAAAATATTGATAATTCAATTAAAGGAATAATTTTATCAGGCGGACCATTAAATGTTTACCAAATTAATAAATATTCTTTTGATAAAAGGATTATCGAAAATCAAATACCAGTCTTAGGTATTTGTTTTGGTCATCAAATTTTATCAAAACTTAATGGTGGCAGAGTTAAACAATCAAAATATAGAGAGTTTGGATTAGCAAATATTCGCAAAAAGAGGGAAAGTATTTTGATAAAAAACTTCTTTAATAAAAAAAATATTAATAAAGTTTGGATGAGCCATGCCGATCAAGTTTCGAAACTTCCCAAAAATTTTAACGTTATTGCCTCAAGTCAAAACTCGAAATTTGCTATTATCGAAAATAAAAAAAAAAATTTTTATGGTGTCCAGTTTCATCCCGAAGTTACCCATACAGAAAATGGAAAAAAATTAATAAATAATTTTATATTTTTGATATGTAAAATTAAAAGAAATTGGTCATCAAAAGATCAAAAGATTAAATTGATAAAAGATGTTCAAAATTTAGTCGGTAAAAATAAAGTAATATGTGCATTATCAGGTGGAGTTGATAGTAGTGTTGTCGCTCAACTATTGAATAAAGCAATTGGTAAAAAATTATTTTGTATCTTCGTTAATACGGGTCTACTTAGAAAAAATGAGGAGATACAAGTAGTTAAAACTTTCAAAAAAAAATTGAAAATAAATCTAATTTATGTGAATGCAGAGAATGAATTTTTGAGAAAGCTCAACAATGTTTCTGACCCAGAGAAAAAAAGAAAAATAATTGGAAATTTATTTATTAAAATTTTTGAAAGATACGCTAAAAGAATAAAAAATGTAAAATTTTTAGCACAAGGAACGCTCTATCCAGATCTTATTGAAAGTAAGTCAGTGACTGGAAGCCAAACCTCAAAGATCAAATCTCATCATAATGTAGGTGGTTTACCAAAGAAAATGAAACTTAAATTGGTAGAACCATTGAAATTTTTATTTAAAGATGAGGTTAGAAAATTAGGATTAGAACTAAAACTTAGTAAAGAAATTATTTCAAGACATCCGTTTCCAGGACCTGGACTGGCGATCAGAATGCCTGGCATTATTACTAAAGAAAAAATCAAAATTTTAAAAGAAGCTGACAATTATTTTATTCAAGCTTTAAGAGAGCACAATTTATATAATAAAATTTGGCAAGCCTATGCTGCATTGCTTCCAGTCAAAACAGTAGGTGTCATGGGTGATAATCGAACTTATGAATATTTGTGTTTACTAAGAGCAATTACATCTGAGGATGGAATGACAGCTGATTTTTATGACTTCAAAAAATCATTTATTCAAATGATTTCAAATAAAATTGTAAATAGCATAAGAGGAGTAAATAGAGTAGTTTATGATGTTACATCTAAACCACCGAGCACTATTGAGCTTGAATGAAAAAAATAAAAAAAATTTTAAATAAAAAAAATAAATCTAAAATTGTTTGTCTTACTGCGTATTCAAAAAATATTGCAGAAGAGGTAGATAAATATGTTGATATTGTGCTAGTGGGAGACTCCCTCGGTTCAGTATTATACAATTATTCAACTACCAGAAAAGTTACTCTAACAGAAATGATTAATCATTCTAAGAGCGTAAGACTTGGAGTAAAAAACAGTTTGATGGTTGTTGATATGCCATTTAACACTTATTCAACCTCAAACGCTGCTCTAAAGAATGCTAAAAAAATAATTAAGGAAACCAAGTGTGATGCCGTGAAGTTAGAAGGTGGAAAAAAAATAATCCATCAAATTAAACTATTAACCAAAAATAAAATTCCTGTGATGGGCCATCTTGGATTATTACCTCAATCAACCAAAGGCAAATTTAAATCTAAAGGAAAGACTACAAAAGAAATCAATCAATTAATTAATGATGCTTTATTACTTCAAAAAAACGGAGTTTTTGCAATTGTCCTTGAGTGCATAAAAACACCAATCGCTAAAGAAATTACAAAAAATTTAAATATTCCAACAATTGGAATTGGTTCATCTGTTCATTGCGATGGTCAGGTTCTTGTTACAGATGACTTAATTGGTTTAAATCAGACAAAAATAAAATTTGTTAAACAATTCTTAAACGTAAAAAAATATATTAATGCTGGATTAAGAAAATACGCTTCAGAGGTGAGATCTAAGAAATATCCAACTAAAAAACACTCGTATTAAAAATATTTCTTAAATTGTTCATTGATTGATAAAATTTCTAAGTCCACTAAGCCTCCAATTACTAATTGAAGAGCTACTAAAAGAATAAAACCTAAACCAACATAGGCAATCCATAAATGTTTTTGAATATAACTTGCAAGATATGTCGCCATTGCTCCTGTTAAAATAACTGATAAAACTAGTCCAAATATCATAAAGCCAAAATTACCTTTGGCAGCTCCAACTACACCTATCACATTGTCAAAACTGATTGTAATGTCTGCAAATAAAACTTTATAAACACTTTGAATATAAGATGGTTCTTTAGATTTTTTTGTTGGCGACTTTACTTTCTTTATTTCAAAAAGATCTTTTCTTAAATCATTAACGATCCAGATTAAAAGTAAACCACCTAAAATTTTAATAAAATAAAATTTAAACAAGTACGTGGCAAATAATGCAAAAATAATTTTAAATATTAAAGCACCAGCCACTCCCCATAAAATAATTTGTCTTCTATGTTTTGGTGCAAAGTTTGCAGCAATCAAACCAATGATAATTGCATTATCTGCTGCCAAGATTATATCGATAAAAATAATCTGAACTAATATGAGTGCTTCTTCTAACAAAGTAAAAGCATACTATAAAATATTTAAAATAATTCAATTAAAAGTAGTATTATTTTTTTATTGATAATTATTTTAATACATAATGAAATAGTCTTAATAAAAATGGAGGACAAATGAAATTCTTAAAATATTTATCAACTATTTTAGTTTCATTAATTTTGTCAATTAATCTTGCAATTGCAGAGAAATGGGACATGGCTCTAGCTTATGGAGCGGGGAACTTTCATTCTGCAAATGCAGCTGAATTCGCAAAAAATGTTACTGAAAAAAGTGGTGGCAAGTTAACGATTGTAACACACCCAGGTGGTTCATTGTTTAAAGGTGGAGAAATTTTTAGAGCAGTAAGAACAGGTCAAGCTCAAATTGGTGAGAGATTTATGTCAGCTTTAGGAAAAGAGGATCCACTTTTAGAAGTAGACTCTCAACCTTTCTTAGCAACGTCTTACTCTGATGCAATGAAGTTATATAAAGCGTCAAAAGACGAAATTGTTAAAGGATTAGACGAGAAAGGCTTAGTATTTCTTTATGCTGTGCCGTGGCCAGCGCAAGGCTTGTATAGTAAAAAGGAAATTAACTCTGTTGAAGATTTAAAAGGTCTTAAATTTAGAGCTTATAATTCTGCTACTATTAGAATTGCTGAACTAACAGGAATGGCTCCTACAAAAATAGAGGCTGCTGAAATTAGTCAGGCGTTTTCTACAGGTGCAGTAGAAAGTATGATCACATCACCTACTACAGGTAAAAACTCAAAAATTTGGGAAAATGGTGTGAAATATTTTTATGATATTGCAGCTTGGTTTCCAAAAAATATGATAATTGTGAACAAAGATGCTTGGAATAAACTAGATCAAGCAACTAAAGATCTTGTTATGAAACAAGCAGCTTTAGCTGAAAGAAAAGGTTGGCAATTATCAAAACAAGGTAACGTTGGTGATAAAAAAGCTTTAGCTGATGCTGGTATGGTAGTAGGTAAAGTAAATGCACCACTACAAGCTCATTTTGAAAAAGTTGGAGAGACTATGGCTAAGGAATGGTCTCAAAAAGCCGGTTCAAGAGGAGCTGCTGTTTTATCAAGTTATAAATAATTCAATTCTTAAAATTAAGGCCACTTAAAATTTGAGTGGCCTTAAATTGTTATGTTAAAATCACTAGATAGAAATTTAAATAAACTCTATAAATTTTCAGGTTATGTTGCTGCTTTTTTCTTAATTTTGGTAGCAGTTTTTATTCTTATTGGTATCTCATCAAGAATATTTGGTTTTTATATAAGAGGTCTTGCTGAGTATTCAGGTTATTGTATGGCTGCCGCATCTTTTTTTGCATTAGCTTACACATTTGTAGAAGGGGGACATATTAGAATTACGCTTTTCTTAGAAAAATTATCAGGCACAAAGAAAAAATTTATTGAAACCTGGTGTTTAAGTATTGCAAGCTTTTTTTCAGGATACCTAGCTTTTTACTTCATTAAAATGTTAATTATTTCCTATAAATTTCAAGAACGAAGTGAAGGAGCAGATGAAATTTTGATTTGGATTCCTCAAACAAGCGTAGCTATTGGAGCAACAATTTTTTTTATAAGCGTTTTTCATCAATTTATTTTAACCATCAAAAAAGATTAAATGACCGAAATACTTTTAATAATTTTCTTTATCAGTGTTTTGCTATTTTTTTTAGGATCCGGAATTTGGGTTGCGTTAAGTATGATTGGTGTATCGGCTATTGGCATGATGTTATTTACCTCAAGACCAGTCGGTGATGCGATGGCTACAACGATATGGGGCACATCATCCTCTTGGACACTTACCGCATTACCACTATTCGTCTGGATGGGTGAAATTTTATTTAGGACAAAGCTCTCTGAAAATTTATTCAAAGGATTATCTCCCTGGATGCAAAAATTACCAGGAGGTTTAATCCATGTTAATGTTGTTGGATGTGCATTATTTGCAGCAATTTCAGGCTCTTCAGCAGCAACTGTTGCAACAGTAGGCAAGATGTCTATTCCTGAATTAAGAAAAAGAAATTATCCAGAAAAAATCTTACTAGGTAGTTTAGCGGGTTCAGGAACATTAGGTTTGCTGATACCACCGTCTATTATATTGATTATTTACGGCGTTGCTGTTCAAGAGTCTATAGCAAAATTATTTATTGCTGGGATTATTCCTGGGATAATGATTGCACTAATATTCATGTCTTACGTAATTATTTGGTCTTTAATTAATAAAAAATCAATGCCAAAAATGATTGAGGATTATTCATTTTTGGAAAAAATAAAAAGATCAAAACAATTATTGCCGGTAATTATTCTAATATTAGCCGTTATTGGATCGATATATACAGGGATTGCAACAGCAACTGAAGCAGCTTCATTAGGAGTAGTTGGAGCATTAATATTATCTTACTTTCAAAAAAGTTTAACATTAAAAACTTTTAAATCCTCTTTACTTGGAGCAACTAAAACCTCTTGCATGATCGCTTTTATTTTAGCAGGTTCAACATTTTTATCTTTAGCAATGGGGTTCACTGGATTACCAAGAAATCTAGCACTCTGGATCCAAAATATGGAATTATCTCCATATGTTTTGATATTTGTTTTAATGATCTTTTATATAATTTTAGGAATGTTTCTTGATGGAATTTCCGCAGTTGTTTTAACAATGGCAATCATTGAGCCCATGATTAGACAAGCAGGTTTTGATATGATTTGGTTTGGTATTTTTTTAGTCATTGTTGTTGAGATGGCACAAATCACCCCACCTGTTGGTTTTAATTTATTTGTACTTCAAGGCATGGCAAAAAAAGATATGGGGTATATTGCAAGGAGTGCATTCCCATTATTCTTATTAATGGTCCTGGCAGTTATATTAGTTGTGATCTTTCCAGAAATAGCTTTATGGATGCCGGAGCAAATGATTAAAAATATAAATTAGTATTTTGATTTCTCACCAGCTATGACAGCTTTTAACTGATCATACTCTTCACAATTACAACCCTCTAAAACTCCAAGTCTTTCAACTGCAAGATTATGTCTGTTAGTTGCAACATACAATTCACCAAGATACTCATTGATACCTTTATGTTTTGGATCAATAGCTAAACCTTGAAGATAATATTTTTCACCATTCTCAAAATCACCCAGCTTTCTAGTTGTGAAACCTAAGTAGTTAAGAGTATCAGCTTTACCAGGTTTTTTTTCATTTGATTTGATTAAAAGCTTCTGCGCTTTTGCATAACTTTTTTGCGCTTTTTCTAATTTTCCTTTTTTTTCGTATTTTTTAGCACTTTTAATATGCACTACCGCTTTATCATAGTTTGTTTTTGTTGAACTTGATCCGCTAGAAGACGAACCAGCCGCAAAAACGTTTGTTGTGATAAAGAAGGCAATAGATAAAGTTAAGATAATTTTTTTCATGTTAAATAAATTTTTTCATTTTGTTTAAAGTTTTTAATTCTAAACCATTTTCAACTAAGTTATCTCTTATCGACTTAGCTGTTGCTAATGACCTTAGATTGTCACCATGTATACAAACAGAGTCGATTTCACAAGGTATTTGCTTCCCGCTGTGACAATTAAGCGACTGAGTTTGCACCATCTTTAATACATGTTTTTTTGCTAGCTCAGGGTCAGTAATTAATGCATGAGATTTCTTTCTTGATACAAGATTGCCATCATCCTCATAATTTCTGTCAGCAAATATTTCACAAGCGAACTTCATATCCAATTTCTTTGCTGCTTCTTGCATTTTTGATCCAGTAGGTACGAGATATATTATGTCTTTATTAATATCCTTAATAGTTTTAGCTAAAATTGTAGCTAACTCAATATCCTCACATGCCATATTATTTAAAGCCCCATGAGGTTTTACATGAGATACACTTTCTCCATGAGAAGAAGCTATTTTTTGAAGAATTTCATATTGATCAATTATAAGTTTTTTTATTTCACTTTCAGAAAGATTCATTCTTTCTCTACCAAAATTTTCTGGATCGTTAAAAGAAGGATGGGCACCAATACTCACTCCATTTTTTTTAGAAATTTTCACTACTTGGCTCATGGTTTGCTCATCTCCAGCGTGATAGCCACAAGCAACATTGGCTGAATTTACGATCTCTAATAAATCTGGATCATACTTATTTGAGTGATGTTTTGATTTTTCACCTAAATCACAATTTATATTAATTTCCATACTCATAATTTGTAAGTATAACATGGCATGATTAAAAATATATCAAATCTTGGTGACGCAGCTTTGTATTGTGATTTCGGGTCTGAGGTAAACCAAGAAATAAATAGTAAAGTAATACGATATTTTAAAAGTATTCAAAAAGAAAATATTGATGGGATCAATAACTTAACTCCCTCATATAATAAATTAATTATTTCATTCGATCTAAGAAAAAAAAATTTTCAAACGATCAAAAAATTAATCGAAAATTTAGATATTACTAATGATGATGAATTAGAGACAAATAGAATTAAGATACCTGTTTGTTGTGATGAAAATTTTTCATTAGATATAAAAAGATTAGAGGAAAAGTTACAAATAACTCGTGATAAAATCTATGAGAAATTTTTTGGTAAGGAATTTTTTTGTTATATGACAGGTTTTATTGCGGGTATGCCTTTTCTTGGTGATCTGGAAAATGAGTTACAGGCAAAACGTTTGGAAACACCGAGAGTAAAAGTGCCCAAGGGCTCAGTTGGATTAACAGAACAATTTGCAAATGTTTATACATTTGAAAGTCCTGGTGGGTGGAATATCATTGGAAATACACCAAAAGTTATTTTTGATAGCACTAATGAGAATAATCCAAATTTAATTAATCCAGGTGATGTAGTTACTTTTGAGCAAATTACCAAAGAACAATATTACAATTACAATGAATAAAAATTATTTTGAAATAAAAAGAGCTGGAATTAACACAACATTTCAAGATCAGGGTAGAGGCAATCTTTATCATATTGGTATTCCATTTAGTGGAGCAATGGATAATAGAAATTTTCAAATTTCTAACAAACTTGTTGATAATGAAGTAAATTTTCCAATAATTGAATTTGCTTATCAAGGTCCTTTGTTAAAGTATTTTGGTGAAAGTATTAATTTTGCAATCACGGGGGATGTAAAATTTATAATTAGAAAAAAAAACAATACTATCGAGGGAAAATGTTATCAATCTTTCGCTTTAGAAAATGGTGATGAATTAGATATTATAAGCACTAATAAATCTGTTTATGGATATTTAGCAGTAAGCGGTGAATTTGATGTTAATTATCAATGGTCAAGTTGCTCTGTTAACACAAAAGCAAATATTGGTGCAAATAATGGAAAAAAAATAGAAGATGGACAAAAGATTTATATTTTAAATATCAATAAAAATTTAAGTGATAAAAAATTAAATTACATTAATACAAAAATTGAAAATATCAGAGTTATCCAAGGAACAAATTTTGACTATTTTTCTGATGAAGGAAAAAAGATTTTTTTTGAGAAAGAATTTGTAATATCAAAATTATCAGATCGTATGGGTATGAGACTAGAGGGATCAAAAATAGAAAATATTGTCGATACCAATATTAAATCAGAAGGTTTATTAAAAGGTGTTATTCAAGTACCCGCAGATGGAAATCCGATTATTATGCTTTCAGATCATGGCACTATTGGGGGTTATCCTAAAATAGGAGTTGTGATCAGTGCAGATTATGACAAGTTAGTTCAATTAACCCCAGGTTCAAAGATTAAATTTAAAAAAGTCGAATTAGCTGATGCAGAAACATTATTTAAACTATATGACTTGGAGACACAAAATTTAATTTCACAAATTTAATGACTTTTATAAGAAACTTACCCGGACCACTATTAATTTTTTTAGGTGCATTAAGTTTAAGTTTTGGTGGATTGATTGTAAAATCTTTTGAGGGAGCTACATTATGGCAAATTCTATTTTGGAGATCTTTATTTTTTTCTTTAACAGTTCTAGCTTTCTTAATTTTAAGTTATAGAGGAAAAACAATTGAATCGTTTTATAAGTCGGGATTACCAGGATTTGTTGGTGGAATTATTTTATCTTTTGGTTTTTGTGGATATGTGTTTGCTATGTACAATACCACTGTTGCCAATACTAATTTTATCATTTCACTACAAATACTATTTCTTGCAATATTCGGGTATTTTTTCCTTAAGGAAAAAATAAATTTAATTACTCTGTTTTCAATCTGTCTGGCGATGACAGGCGTTTTATTAATGGTTGGCAACTCATTATCTCCTGGAGAATTATCTGGAAACCTTGCAGCTTTTACAATGCCAATTACTTTTGCAGTTTTAATTATGATTGTTAGAAAATTTCCCTCTGTGGATATGGTGCCTGCCCAGTTCGTTGCCGGCGTGAGTTCATGTTTAATTGGTTTTTTACTTTCTACTAAAATTATGATTTCTCCTCATGATATCTTTTTGGGTTTTCTCGCAGGTTTTTTTCAAGTTGGTTTTGGTTTTATATTTATAACTATCGGTGCAAGAACAACACCATCTGCCATGGTAGGTATCATAATGTTATCCGAATCTGTCCTAGGACCGATATGGGCATTCCTTTTTGTAAGTGAAAGACCCTCTGTATTTGGATTAATTGGTGGCGCAATTATACTTTCTGCGGTTTTATTACAATTTTATTCGCTTTTAAGTAAACAAAAAAAAATTGTTTCTGATTGACTTTTTTCCATACATGTAAGAATATCCTGCCACGGGAGAGACTACAGAATATCGTAGCGCCGAAGGAGCAACCACCCAGGAATCTCTCAGGCAAAAAGGACCGTAACATATTAACTCTGGAAAGAGATTTAATTCTCGCCGAAGGAGCAAAACTCTCAGGCAAATATACAGATGGGTACAAAGAGTTAATATGGAAACAAAAAAAACATCGCTGTACCAATTACATCAAGATTGTAATGCAAAATTTGTTGAATTTGCAGGCTATCAAATGCCGATACAATATTCGGAAGGTATTGTAGAAGAACACAAATTCACACGAAATCACTCAGGTATCTTTGATGTTTCCCATATGGGTCAGCTATTTATTTATGGTGGTGAAGACTTAATAAAAGATTTAGAAAAAATTTTTCCTTTAGATCTTAAAAATTTGAAATTAAATCATTCAAAATACAGCTTCTTAATGGACAAAGATGCTGGGATACATGATGATTTAATTATCACAAAAACAAAAGAAGGCTTTTTGATAATCCTCAACGCAGCATGTAAAGATAATGACTTTAAAATTTTAAAAGAACTTCTTGAAGAGAAGTACAAAATGGTTCTAGATGAAAATAGATCTCTAATTGCCATTCAGGGTCCTAAATCATCAGAAATTCTAAATGATGTTATTAATGGTGTAAAAGATCTTAACTTTATGTCTGGAAACTGGTTTACATTTGAAAACCAGAAAGTTTATATTACGCGATCTGGTTATACGGGTGAAGACGGTTTTGAGATATCTATCGCAAATGATTTTGTCGACCAATTAACTAGAGAATTAATCAACAAAGGATCTAAATTGATAGGTCTTGGAGCAAGAGATACACTAAGATTGGAAGCTGGCTTATGTCTATATGGTCATGATCTTGATAAAGATAAAACTCCAGTGGAAGCAAATTTGAAGTGGGCTATTTCAAAAGAAAGAATCTCCAAGGGAGATTTTATTGGCTCTGACATAATTATTAAACAATTAAATGATGGTGTCAGTAAAATAAGAGTTGGAATTAAACCTGAGGGCAGAATTATTGCTAGAGAAAAAACAAAAATATTTAATCAATCAGATGTTCATATTGGCGAAATCACAAGTGGTACATTTGGACCAAGTGTTAATGGACCTGTTGCAATGGGTTATGTGGAAAATGAATTTTCAAAAAAAAATACTAAAGTATTTTTAGAAGTCAGAGGTAAAAAACATCCTGCAAGTATTTGCAGCTTACCATTTTATAAAAAAAGTTATGTCAAAGGGGTAAACTAATGAGTGAAGTAAAATATTCAAAAGAGCACGAGTGGATTAAATTAGATGGAGATGTTGCAACAATTGGGATCACAAAACATGCTACAGAGATGTTAGGTGATATAGTTTTTGCAGAACTTCCAGAAAAAGGTTCTAAAGTAGATAAAGATGGTACAGCTGGTGTTGTAGAGTCAACGAAAGCTGCTAGTGATGTATATACCCCTGTGAGCGGTGAAGTAGTTGATACCAATCAAGCTATAGTAGATGATCCATCAAAGATTAATCAAGACCCAGAGGACTCAGCGTGGTTTTTTAAACTAAAAATAAAAGATCCATCAGAAATGGATACTTTAATGAACAAAGACGATTACGATAAATTTGCAAAGGAGACTTCAGCATAATGTTACCAAATTCAGAAAAAGATTTTTTAAGAAGACATATTGGTCCTTCAAAAGAAGACCAATCAAAAATGTTAAAAGAATTAAATTATAAATCACTAGATGATTTGATTGACAATACTGTTCCAGAAAAAATAAAGTTTAAAGGTGAACTTAATATTGGTGATTCAAATTCAGAGTACGAGGCGTTAAGAAAATTACGAGCAATTTCGAAAAAAAATCAAGTTTACTCAAATTTTATTGGTATGGGTTATTATGGAACCTATACACCCTATGTAATTTTAAGAAATATATTAGAAAATCCAGGTTGGTATACTTCCTATACACCTTATCAGCCTGAGGTAGCTCAAGGAAGACTTGAGATGTTATTAAACTTTCAACAAATGATTGTTGACTTTACAGGGATGGATATTGCCAATGCATCTTTATTAGATGAAGGCACAGCAGCAGCAGAAGCCATGGGTTTAAGTCACAGATTAAATAAAAAAGATAGTAATTTAGTTTTTGTTTCTGAAGATTGTCACCCCCAAACAATAAATGTAATTCAAACAAGAGCTGAGCCTATGGGTTTAAAGGTTTTAGTCGGTAAAGAAGATGAAGTTTTAGACCAGCTAAAAGAAGATTTAGTTTGTGGAATTTTACAATATCCAGGAACTTTAGGAGATATTAAAGACCCAAGTGAAGCAATTAGTAAAATCCACAAAAAGAATGGGAAGGCGGTATTAGCTTGTGATCTGTTGGCTTTAGCAAAATTAAAAACACCAAGAGAACTTGGTGCCGACATTGCAGTTGGAAGCTCCCAAAGATTTGGAATTCCAATGGGATATGGAGGTCCACATGCAGCTTTTTTTGCTACAAAAAATGAGTTTAAAAGATCAATGCCCGGAAGAATTGTCGGTGTATCAGTTGATAGACATGGTAATAAAGCATATAGATTATCATTACAAACTAGAGAGCAACATATCAGAAGAGATAAGGCGACGAGTAATATTTGTACTGCCCAAGCTTTATTAGCAATTGTGTCAGCAGCTTATGCTATTTATCATGGTCCCGATGGAATTAAAAATATTTCAGAAAGGGTGTCTCAATTAGCAAAAAGTTTTGCTGATAAAATAAAACAATCTGGATACGAGCTTTATTCGAATAATTTTTTTGACACTGTAACAATTATTACCAAAGAAAAGACTGATCAAATTTATAAGAATGCTCTGAATCAGAGAGTTAATATTCGAAAAGTAAATTCTGAAATGCTTGCTGTTTCATTTGATGAGAGAAAAAATGTATATAGAGTAAATCAACTATTAAAAATTTTTAATGCAGCAGAATCAATCAAAAAAGAAGATCCATCGGTAAGTTTACCTAATCTTCCAAAAAATTTATTAAGAACTTCAAAATATTTAGAACATCCAGTTTTCAACTCATATCATTCAGAAACTGAAATGCTTAGATATTTAAAAAGATTAGAAGATAAAGATATAGCATTGAATAGAACTATGATTGCACTTGGTTCTTGTACAATGAAATTAAATGCTGCTGCCGAAATGATACCAATATCATGGAAAGAATTCGCAGAACCTCATCCGTTTGTTCCAATTGAACAAATGGAGGGTTTTAGAGATCTATTTACCGATCTAAAAAATTGGTTGCGTTCTATAACTGGTTTTTCAGGTGTTTCTTTGCAACCTAATGCAGGTGCTCAAGGTGAGTATGCGGGCTTGATGGTTATCAGAAAGTATCATTTAGATAGGGGTGAAGCTAATCGTAATATATGTTTAATTCCAAGTTCAGCACATGGTACTAACCCAGCAAGTGCACAAATGGTTGGAATGAAGGTGGTTGTTGTTAATTGTGATAAAGAGGGAAATGTTGATTTTGATGATTTAAAGAAAAAAGCTGAACAACATTCAGAAAATCTTGGGGCACTAATGGTAACTTATCCATCTACCCATGGAGTGTTTGAAGAAAAAATAACTGATATCTGTGAGTTAGTTCACAAACATGGTGGGCAGGTTTACATGGATGGAGCAAATTTAAACGCCTTAGTTGGAGTTGCAAAGCCTGGAAATTTTGGTCCAGATGTCTGTCACATTAATTTACATAAAACATTTTGTATTCCACATGGCGGGGGAGGACCAGGTATGGGACCAATTGCTTGTAAAAGACATTTACAAGTTTATCTACCTAATCATCCAGTGATTAAAGATTGTGGACCAACATCTGGCATTGGAGCAGTTTCGGCAGCTCCTTGGGGTAGTTCAAGTATTCTTTCAATTTCTTGGATGTACATTAAAATGATGGGATCAGCAGGGTTAAAGCTTGCTACTGAAGTAGCAATATTAAATGCAAATTATATTGCTCATAGACTTAAAGATCACTTTCCAATTCTGTATAAAGGATCAAATGGAAATGTTGCTCATGAATGTATTATTGATATTAGAAATATTAAATCAGAGACAGGAGTAACCGAAGAAGATATTGCAAAAAGATTAATAGATTATGGGTTTCATGCACCAACTATGTCATGGCCAGTAGCTGGTACAATGATGATAGAGCCAACTGAAAGTGAGGGTTTGTCAGAACTAGATAGATTTTGTGATACTTTAATTAAGATTAAAGAAGAAATTGAAAAAATTAAATCAGGTGAATTTGATAAAATAGACAATCCAATAAAAAATGCTCCTCACACGGACAGCGAACTAGCTTCTGATGATTGGACGCATAAATATTCAAGAGCAGAAGCTGCTTATCCAGCAAAATTCTTAAGAGCTAATAAATTTTGGCCTCCAGTTGCGAGAGTAGATAATGTTTATGGTGACAAGAATATATTCTGTACTTGTCCAAGCATAGATGAATTTAAAGAAGATGCAGCTTAACAATTAATGAAGATTGCTGTTGTCGGCTCAGGCATATCAGGATTAAGCGCTGCATATTACTTATCAAAAAAACATCATGTAGACCTTTTCGAGAAGGAAGATCGTTTCGGTGGTCACTCTCATACTATTGATTTATCGTTTGGTACAAAAAAAGTTTCAGTTGATATAGGTTTTATTGTATTTAATTACGCAACTTACCCAAATTTAATAAATTTTTTTGAAGAGAATAATATTGCAATTGAAAAAAGCGATATGTCTTTTTCTGTATCAGTTGAAAAATCTTCATTTGAATATTGCGGTCGAGGATTAAATGGAATTTTTTCAAATAAGACCAATCTGTTTAATCTAAGATTCCTCAAAATGTTTTTTGATATAATAAAGTTTTACAAAAAATGTGATAATATGAAAAAAATTGATCAAGAGACTACACTTGGTGATTATTTGAGAAAGGAAAATCTTTCAAAAGAGTTTATCAACTTTCATTTGATACCGATGGTCTCAGCCATATGGTCAATGCCACCAAGTGCTGCCAGTCAAATGCCGTTAAGATTTTTCTTAAAGTTTTTCCAAAATCATGGTTTGTTTAAATTAAAAAATAGACCTCAGTGGTATACTGTGTCAAATCGAAGTAGAGCTTATGTTCAAAACATTATTTCAAAAATCAGTGGTGAACATTTCAAAAATTATTCAATCAAAAAAATTAAAACAAAAACAACAGGTATAGATTTATATTATGGTGGAGAAAGTGAATATTTTGGATACGACAAAGTTGTTTTAGCAACACATGCAGATGAAGCTTTATCAATAATTGATAATCCAACCGATCAAGAAAAGAATGTGCTTTCAAATTATAAGTATAAGGAAAATATTGCCTATATTCATACAGATGAACAAGCTATGCCAAAAAATAAAAAAGCTTGGTGTTCATGGAATTCATCAATGAAAAAGGATGAAATAGAAAAAAATTCAATTACATATTGGTTAAATTTATTACAAAACCTTAAATGTGATGAAAATATTTTTCTTACCTTAAATCCTTATTTTAAAATTGATGATAAGAAAATTTTAAAAAAAGTAAGATTTACACATCCATATTTTGATCAATCTGCACTAAATTTTCAAAGTCAGCTTACAAATTTACAAAATAAAAGAAATATTCTTTATTGTGGTAGTTATTTTGGTTACGGTTTTCATGAAGATGGAATAAAATCATCTATTGAAATGCTTAAAACCCTTAATGACTAGTTGTATATATAATGGCGCTGTAATTCACAAAAGATTTAAACCAAAGATTCACTTTTTTAAGTACAGGGTATTTTCACTTTTAATTGATCTTTCTGAATTAGAAAAATTAGATAAAACGATTAATTTTTTTTCATACAATAAATTTAATTTAATTAGTTTTTTTGATAAAGATCATGGAGATAGAGATGGATCACTCTTAACTGATTGGGTTAAAAAAAATCTTAAACAAAATAATATCAGCAGTGAAAATATTAGAATTAAACTTTTATGTTACCCAAGAGTCTTTGGATATGTTTTTAATCCATTAAGTGTTTTTTATGTGTACAATAATAACAATGATTTGATATCCATATTATATGAAGTCAAAAATACTTTTGGTGAGCAACACACTTATGTTTTTAAAGTAAAAAATGACAATTTATTGCAACACAATTGTGAGAAAAAATTTCATGTTTCACCATTCATTGAAATGAATTGTAGTTATTTTTTTAGAATTTTAAAACCTGCAGATAAGATCTCAGTAATCATAGATCAATATCAATTAAACGAAAAAATATTATATGCTTCTCAAGATGGGAAAAGAAAAGATTTTACAACTTCAGAGTTAATTAAATCTTATTTAAAACATCCCCTAATGACGTTTAAAATTATTGCAGCGATACATTTTGAAGCGTTTAAATTATGGACCAAAGGAATAAAGTTTATCCAAAAAAAATTGAAAATAAGAAACAACATATCTTTTGAAAATTAATGTCCTTAAATAGACTTTCAGACAAACTGGTTTTTAACATATTAGCCGGAATAAATGTTGGATTTCTAGAAATTACAAATTATCAAGGAGAAGTTTTTAAATTTGGAAATCCTCAGGATAATTTAAAAGCTAAATTAAAAATTAAAAAACCAAATTTTTCTTTTAATCTTATAAAGGGTGGCAGCATTGGTTTTGCTGAGTCTTACATGAGAGGAGAATTTGAAACTGATAATTTATCCAATCTCATTGAAATAACAGCTCGAAATATCAAAATCATATACAAGTTTTCAGGCTTACTCGATTTTCCAATTATAAATTTTTTAAAAGGGATCTTTATAAAAAATACAAAGAATAGAAGTAAAGAAAATATTGCAAAACATTATGACTTAGGAAACGATTTTTTTTCTTTATGGCTTGATGAAACTTTAACTTACTCAAGCGGAATTTTTAGCGATACCACTAAAGATCTTTCAGAGGCACAAAACAACAAATATCAAAAAATGATAGATTTAATAAAACCAAACCATGGCGACAGGGTTTTAGAAATTGGATGTGGCTGGGGTGGTTTTGCAGAATATTTAGGAAAAAAATATGATGTAAAATTAGATTGTATTACTATTTCAAAAAAACAATTCGAATATGCAAAAAGAAGGATTCATAATTGTGGTTTAAATGAAAAAGTAAATATTGAAATAAAAGATTATAGAGATTTAAAGAATAAATATAATTCAATAGCCTCCATAGAAATGATTGAAGCTGTAGGGCAAAATTATTTGGAAAGTTATTTTAAAACTATTAAGAAAAACCTTTCTACAGATGGTAGGGCAGCCATTCAAGCAATTACAATAGATGATAGTTTATTTGATAGATATAAAACGAAACAAGATTTTATTCAAAAATATATTTTTCCAGGAGGATTTTTGCCAAGCAAAAATAGCTTAAACAAATATGTTTCAGACAATGGTTTAACAATAAAGTCTTACGACTCATATGCTGATCATTATGCAAATACATTAGCTATTTGGAAAAATGAATTTAATAGAAAATGGGATCTCATTAAAAAACTAGGTTTTGATTTAACTTTTAAAAGAATGTGGGAGTTTTACCTATCTTATTGTGAGGCTGGATTTAAATCGAAAAATATTGATCTGATACAATTTTCAATTCAAAATAAATAAATAAAGGGGGCTTGTGAGCAAAATAATAAACTTAAGATCAATTTTATTGATAATCTCTTTATTCTTAATTACAAACTGCTCAAATAATAGCGATATGAAACCAGAAGATTTTAAAGGTAAAGAACCAAGATTAATCATAGAAAATTACTTGTCAGGCAATGTAAAAGCTTGGGGAGTTCTTCAGAATAGATCTGGAAAAGTTACTAGACAATTCTCAGCAGATTTAGATGGCAAGTGGGATGGCAAGCAATTAATTCTTGATGAAAAATTTAATTGGGATGACGGTGAAATACAAACTAGACAATGGCAAATTACTAAAATAGACGACAACAATTATGAGGGAACTGCTGGAGACGTAGTTGGTAAAGCCAGGGGATATTCATATGGTCCCGCATTTAAATTTGAGTATGTTTTATTAGTTCCAGTAAAAGGTAAAGAAATTAAGATTACTTTCGATGATTGGATTTTCAAACAGGATGATCGAGTAGCAATTAATAGAGCTACAATGACTAAATTTGGAATTAAAGTTGCTGAATTGACTGTAGTATTTGTAAAAGATTAATCTTTCTTTTGATATTTTGTTAATTTTCCAACTAAACCAAAATAAATCTTACTCGGAAGAAAACTTAAGATTTTCAGTACAACAGTTAATGATTTTGGAAAATGAATTTCAAAAGTTTTTTTATTGACCAAGCCATCATATATTTTTTCAGCCGCATATTCAGTAGTTTTTAAAAAAGGCATTTTAAAATCATTTTTATCTGTCATTGGAGTTTTGATAAAACCTGGAGATACTAAGCACACTCTAACATTTGATCGACCAAAGTCAAAATATAGACTTTCTGCTAAATTATTTAGAGCAGATTTTGAAGGTCCATATCCGGTTGAATTGGGTAAACCTCTATAACCAGCAATTGAGGAAACAATAGTAATTGTTCCACTTTTCTTTTTTTTAAAATATTCTTCAACTGCTTTAATAGCATTCAATGTCCCAAAAAAATTAATTTTAAAAACTTCCTCAATTTGTTCAACATCAATATCTCTTTCTTTTTTTGGATTCCATGTGCCAGTAGAAAAAAAACAAATATCTATATTTTCAAATTTATTCTTAATTTTTTCAAAAACCTCTTTACATTTTGATTTATCAGTCACATCTAATGGAAATGGACTTATATTTTCATGATTGTCTGCAATCTCATTAAGAAGATTCTCACGTCTGGCTGAAATAGCAACATTCCACCCTTCATTAGCAAATTTTATTGCAAGAGCTTTGCCGATTCCAGTACTCCCACCCGTTATCCAAATTGTTTTTTTATTCATTATCTAAAGATGTATAATACTTTAATGTTAAAAAATAAATTTTTATCATTCATACTTTTTTTTATTATCACATTTTCAGCCTCATTTATTGGAAGTTTAGTCACAATTAATTTTAAAGACCCTTGGTATTCTCAATTAGTCAAATCTGATTTTAACCCACCTGATTGGATATTTGCACCTGTTTGGACAACGCTATATCTAATGATGACAGTTGCTATTTGGTTTTTTTGGCACAGTAAAAGTAGAGACATGAACACGATTTATATTTATTTTATTCATATTATATTTAATACAACTTGGAGTATCGTTTTTTTTGGATTACACCAAATTTTTTTAGCTTTAATTGTTTTGGTAATCTTAATTGGTTTAATAATTACTTTAGTAATTAGATATAAGCGTGTCAATTTTGTGAGTTATTATTTAATGATTCCCTATTTACTTTGGTGTTGCTATGCATTATTTCTGAATATTAACTTACTAATATTAAATTAATGGATGATGTTGTAATAGTTGGTGGTGGAATAATTGGAGCCGCGACTGCTTACTTTTTATCAAAAGAGGGCAGAAAAGTTAAAGTTATAGAAAAAGACCCAACTTATAAAACTGCTTCTTTTCCTTTGTCATTAGGTGGATTTAGAAGACAATTCTTCCAAAAAGAAAATATTTTATTAGGAAAATTTGCCAGAGAATTTATTTTTCAAATTCCAGATTTATTAAAAACTGAAAAAAATCCAAAACCCACTGCTAGTATGGTGACCAATGGTTATTTATTAATGTTTGGACCCGAGCATGCAGATGAACAATATAAAGCGCTTGAAAATCATAAAGCTTGTGATGCGGGAACAAAAAATATTAAAGGCTCCGAGTTGAATAATTTTTTTCCATATATCAATAGTGAGGGAATTGAAACAGCAACTTTTACTGACAATCAAAGTGAGGGATGGATTGACCCCTTCATGTTTCATAGTGCTCTAAAAAGTAAAGCAATTGATCTTGGCGCAGAATTTGTTAAGGGCGAAGTTAAATCTCTTTCAGAAATTAATGCTAAGACAATTATTTCAGCAGCTGGATGTTGGACTAAAGAGCTTTTAGAAGATATACCTGTTGAACCTCAAAAACATACAGTTTTCAGAGTAAAGTGCCCAAAACATATTCCTGAAATGCCATTAACGGGAGATCTAACAACAGGAGTTTATTGGAGACCTGAAGGTAAAGAATACTTAGCTGGTTCACCAAAATCAGTTTTTGATGCCAAAGATCTTGAACCTGCATGGGATGATTTTGAAGAATTGGTTTGGCCAGCATTGGCTCATAGAATACCGGCTATGGAAGAATTAAAATTAACTGGTGGATGGGCTGGATATTATGATTGCAATCGACTTGATAACAATGCAGTTGTTGGAAAACATCCAAAATTTGAAAATGTTTATTTAGCAACAGGTTTCACAGGAAGAGGATTAATGCAAGCTCCGGGAATTGGAAGAGCATTAACAGAATTGATTACGACGGGTGCTTATCAATCAATTGATATTTCAAATATGGCTGTAGAGAGAGTTTTAGGTAAACAGGCGAGACATGAGCCATATGTTCTTTAATTAAGTTCCACAAAAAGTTTGATAATTTTCATTTGAACTGGATAATATTTGGTATTCACTGATATCTTTTTGATCAGTATAGGGACTATTTAAGATTTTTAAAAAGTTGAGCAAAGGTTCAAAATTTCCTTGATCTGCATCTCTAAGAGTATTTTCAACTATATGATTTCTTGGAATTAAAAGAGGGTTTGTACTTCTCATCAATTTTTTATGCTTTTCCTTTGAATTATCATGACTTGATGATCTTTCCTGCCACCTTTTTTTCCAGTTGCTAAAATCAGCACCTTCATAAATATTATCTTTTTGAGTTTTAAAGTTCATCAAGTGGCAAAATGTATTTGTGTAATCAACTTTATTTTGATGCATCCAAGTGAGTAAGTCTAAAATTAGGTACTTATCTTTTTTGTCCGAGCCAATTAAGCCTAGCTTTGCTCTCATCATATTTAACCACTTTTCTTCATATGTTTTTTCAAAAGTGTCAATTATTTCAGTTGCTAATTTTACAGCTGTGTCTTGGTCTTTATCAATCAAAGGTATCAAGCACTCAGCAAATCTTGAAAGATTCCATTTAGTTATAACCGGCTGATTGCAATAAGCATATCTACCTAATTTATCAATTGAACTAAATACAGTTTTTGGATCATAAATATCCATGAAAGCACATGGTCCGTAGTCGATGGTCTCACCAGCTATACTCATGTTATCTGTATTCATTACACCATGAATAAATCCAACCCTCATCCAATTGACTACTAAATCAATCTGTTTACTCAAAACAACTTTTAAAAGATCTAAGGCTTTATTTTTTGAATTTTCAATTTCTGGGTAATGTCTTTTGATGACATATTCAAATAAAGTCTCTAACTCATCTTTTTTATTCCTTGCTGCAATATACTGAAAAGTTCCTACTCTAATATGGCTTGATGCTACTCTAGTGAGTATAGCACCTTCTAATGGTGTCTCTCTAATTATATTTTCTCCAGTTTTTGCAACCGCCAGACTTCGCGTCGTTGGTATATTTAAGGCATACATTGCTTCACTTATTAAATATTCTCTAAGCATAGGCCCTAACGCAGCTCTTCCATCTCCATTTCTTGAAAAAGCAGTTTTTCCTGAGCCTTTAAATTGAATATCGTATCTATGATTATTTTTAGATACATGTTCTCCAATCAAAACTGCTCTACCATCACCAAGCATTGTAAAATGGCCAAATTGATGACCTGCATAAGCTTGTGCTATTGAATTACTATTTTTCGGCAATTCGTTTCCTGTAAATATGGCCGATAACTTAGACTGACTTATTTCAGAAAAGTCTAAATTTAAATCCTTGGCCAAAGACTCATTTAATAAAATCAGTTTAGGATTTTTAACTTTTACTGGGTTTATCTTTTCTCTAAATGGCTCAGGCAATTTGGAATATGTGTTATCAAAATTCCAATTGATATTATTTTTCATAATTATTACATTTTCCAAATTCTATTTAAAATCTCTTCTCTTCTACAAGCTTTTTTATATTTTAAATAATTAAGAAAATATACTTGATAATAATCCTGATGACGATCCTCAGCTATATAAAATTTTTCAAATTCTCTTATATAAGTTACAACTTTTTTATTAAATTTTTTTTCTAGTCTTTTAAAATCTTTTTCAATTAAATCTTTTTCCTTTTGATTTGTATAAAAAGCTGCAGATCTGTAGCTATAACCTTTGTCGCAAAACTGACCAAAAGGATCAAATGGATCTATGTTGAGCCAAAAATTTTTAAGTAATTCTTCGAAAGATATTAAACTTGCATCATAAATTATCTCTACAACTTCGAGGTGACCTGTATTTCCATAAGTAACTTCTTCATAGGTTGGATTTTCAGTTTTTCCTCCAGAGTATCCTGAAATCACTTTCTCAACACCTGTTAATTTTTCAAAAGACTCTTCCATGCACCAGAAACAACCACCAGCAAAATATGCTTTACTTTTTTCAGATGCCAATACTGAATTTGTAATTATTAAGTTTAAAAATATAAATAATAAAAATCTCATGACTAAAAATTTATACAAAAATTGGGAATTGAGTCTAGATTATTAAAGGTAGCTACTTTTAAGTAGCATACCTTTAATAATTAAAAGAATGATTTATTTTTTCTTATATTTAGCTGCTTCTTCAGAACCACCTGTGGCAGATCCTTTACTATATGAGTGAGCACCCATTCCAGCTAATTGTCCATCTTTGACGATAAGATATTGATCTCTAATTTCTTTTCCTTCAAAGAAACATTCTAAAATTTCTCTTACACCATCAGCATATCTTGTTTGAGCCGACAAAGATGTTCCAGAAGTGTGAGGTGTCATTCCATGGTTAGGCATTGTTCTCCATACGTGATCGTTTGGGGCTGGCTGTGGAAACCAAACGTCTCCAGCATAACCACTTAGTTGACCACTCTTCAACGCTTTTGCAATAGCATCACGATTACAAATTTTACCTCTTGCAGTGTTTACAATATAAGCACCTTTTTTCATTTTGCTTATCATTGCATCGTCGAATAAGTTCTCAGTCTCAGGATGGAGAGGACAATTAATAGTTACGACATCACAAACTTTAACCATAGACTCTACTGACTCATGAAATGTTAAGTTTAATTCTTTTTCAACACTATCTGGTAATTTATGTCTATCAAAATAATGTAAGTGTACATCAAATGGCTTCATTTTTCTTAATGCATCTAAACCGATACGGCCAGCAGCAACAGTTCCAATGTGCATACCTTCAACATCATAAGATCTTTGCACAGCATCTGCTATGTTCCATCCACCTTCATTAACAATTCTATGTTGGTTGTGATAGTCCCTCACCATTGATACAATCATCATTACAATGTGTTCAGCAACAGATCTTGAATTACAAAAAGTTACTTCAACTACATCAATTTTGTTATCCATAGCTGCTTGTAAATCAACGTGATCAGAGCCAATTCCGGCTGTAATAGCCATTTTTAAGTTTTTAGCTTTAGCAATTCTTTCTTTGGTCAAGTAATACGGAAAAAAAGGTTGTGAAATTACTATATCAGCGTCAACGATATGCTTATCAGCCTCACATCCATCTCCATCTTTACTATTAGTAACTACCAACTCATGTCCGTTACTTTCTAAAAATTTTCTTAATCCTAATTCTCCTGAAACACATCCTAACAATTCTCCTGGATTAAAGTCTCTTCCTTTTGGTGAAGGTAAGGTCATTCCATCTGGATATTTTTCTAGTTTAGGAAGATCTTTAAGTGGGTATGATTTAGGCATTCCTCCTTTTGGATCATCATATAATACACATAATATTTTCATTTATTCTCCTGCGTTACTTTCAATCATTAATTTATTTTGAGACATCTAACATTATTTTAATGTCGCTAGCAAACAAATTATTTTGTTTTTGGATAACTCTTTTTAAGTATAAATTTATTAATTATGATGGCAAAAACCAGAATAATTATTGATCCTGAAATTATTGGGCTTAACAAATAGTCTAGTGAGACACTACCCATGATAACTATAATTGGATTTCCGCCTGCGGGCGGATGGGTTACATTTAGCAATATCATTAGACCCACTCCAAAACCAACTGCTAATGGTATAATTATAAATAATGGTAAAGGAATTAAATATAAAAAAAACATTCCCACTGTTGCAGTTACTAGATGCCCAAAAAAAACATTTTTGGGTTGGGCAAAGGGGCTTTCGGGATATCCATACAACAGAACCATTGATGATCCAAAAGATGCAATAAGAAAAATTCCAAATTCAGTTTTGTAAGTTAATAAAGTTAAAATACCTATAGTGATAATTGAAAATAATCCTGCGATAAAAGATTGTTTTAAATTACCCATGAGATTATTTTGATACTATTTTTTTTATTGTTTTAAAAGGTAATAAAATACATTCTTTACGAGATAGATTTTTATCATTAAATATTTTATTAAGTGATTTCCATTTTTTTTCAATATTTTCAACGTTTCCCTCAAAATAATGTTTTGCATCGTCGCACAATTCATTAATTTTAGACTTATTTTCATTCATTGAAATTTTTGAAAGTAAGCTTGCTGAAGCCTGACAATAAACACAGGACTTACCTTGATAACCAAAATCAACAATTTTATTTTTTTTGATAACCAAATCTATTTGCATCTCATCACCGCACATTGAATTTTTCAATTTTGAGTGGTGCGTATAGTTTTTGATACTTTTGTTATTGTTGGTATCAGAGGCTATTTTAAGAATATCCAAATTCATATTAATTTATTATATTAGCGCTAATACTTTGTATAACAATTTAATTTATGTTGTAGTACTAATCAATTAGATCTAAATATTCGATTATGGTTGAACTTAGAAATGAAAAAATAGCTGTACCAGTCGTTTTATTTGCGGGGATACTTTGGTCGTTTGGTCCTCTAGTAGTGAGATATATGAATGATCCTCATATGGTTCCTTGGCAATATATTTTTGGTAGAGGTTTAACTATTTTTATTATTTTAAATTTATATTTATATTTTGAAGAAGGAATAAATTTTTACAAAAATTACAAAAAAGTAGGTAAATCAGGATTGGTCGGTGGCATGGGTCTTGGTATTGCAATGATTTCATTTATTTATTCAATTACAAACACTACTGCAGCAATTACTTTATTATGTTTAGCTGCAATGCCTTTTTTCACTGCATTATTGGCTTTTTTATTTTTAAAAGAAAAAATTTCTCTAAATGTTTGGATATCAATGCTTATTGCAACTGTGGGTATTATAATCATGGCTGTTGGTAATACTGAAAAAAATTCTTTAATAGGTTTTGTTTTTGGACTTACATCATCAATAGGATTTTCAATTTTTTCTGTCACTTTAAGATGGAGGAAAGAAACTCCAAAATTTACAACAGTCGCTGTAGCCGGTTTATTTTGTTTTATAACAGCTACAATTATGATTTTGGTTAATAAACAAACTTTTTTTGCAACTAGTTATAATAGTGCAATGTTTTCTTTACATGGGGTATTAGTGTGTTTAGGTCTTATTTTATATTCTATAGGATCTAAAGCAATCCAAGCTGCAGAGTTAACATTATTGTCTTTGACGGAGGTTATTGGAGGAATTTTTTGGGTATGGTTACCATTGTTTGGGATTAATGAAATTCCATCTACTAATACAATAGTGGGTGGCTTCTTTCTTTTTGTTTCACTTATTTATTATAGTCTTATCATGAGGTGGAATAAGAGATACATCGCACTAAATTAAATTTAATGGATAGAAATAAAGTCATTGTAAATAGTTGGAATGAATGGGATCCATTAAAACATGTAATTGTTGGCAGGGCAGACGGTGTATGTATTCCAGCTCCTGAACCAGCGCTTGATGCTAAAGTTCCTGAGGACTCTGATATGAAAGGTAAATTTGGTCCAAGAACAAAAGATACAATAGATAAAGCTAATCAATTGTTAAATGATTTTTCGGAAATGTTATCTAAGCGTGATATAAAAGTAGATAGACCAACACCTATTGATTTTAATCAAAATATTTCAACTCCAGACTGGAAAGTTGAAACTATGTTTGGTTGTATGCCTCCAAGAGATGTTTTACTGACTGTGGGTAATGAAATTTTAGAAGCTACTATGAGTTATAGATGCAGATGGTTTGAATATCTTTGCTATAGACCTCTTTTAAAAGAATATTATAATTCAGACCCGAACATGAGACATGAGTCGGCTCCTAAACCAAGATTGACTGATGCAGATTATAGAGAAGATTATTTGTCTGACAAAATCGGAATTGAAAAAAGGTTAAAATGGACCGAGGATAAATTTTTTGTAACAACTGAGGAAGAACCTTTATTTGATGCAGCAGACATACTTCGATTTGGAAAAGACTTGATTGTACAACACGGTTTCACCACAAATTTAAAAGGTATTGATTGGTTAAAAAGACATTTTAAAGATCACAGAATTCATGCAGTAAACTTTCCGGGTGACCCATATCCAATACATATAGATGCAACTTTTACTCCTATAAAAGAAGGTTTAATTATAAATAATCCTCAAAGAAAATTACCTAAAGATCAAAGAAAATTATTTGAAAATAATGGATGGGAAATAATTGATGCTGCTCAACCAGCTCATAATGAGCCACCACCACTTTGTTATTCATCTGTTTGGCTTTCAATGAATGTTTTAGTGTTAGATCCTAAAACAGTTTGTGTTGAAAAAAGTGAAAAATATCAGGCAGAACAATTAGACAAGTTAGGTATGGAGGTAATTCCAGTAGATTTAAGAGATGCTTATGCTTTTGGAGGTGGACTTCATTGTTGTACTGCTGATGTTTATAGAGAAGGGGAAATTAAAGATTATTTTCCAAAACAATAAAAAAAGATTAATTTTCTTTAGATTTATCTATATTAAAATTCTCTAATCCACTTGATGAACTTTTGAGATTTTTATCAATTTCCTCAAATCTCGCTCTTTTTTCTATTTCTTTTTGAATAAGCCTTTGTTCACGTCTAATTTCATCTTGTTCTTTTTGCTTTTGTTCTCTATCAAATTTTTCTTCCCACTCTCTTATTTTAATAAACTCAGCTTCTTTTTGTCTATCTTCCTCTTCTTTCAATATTTTTAATTCTCTATTTTTACGTCTTTGCTCTTTTAATTCTTTATTTTTTTGCTCATCTTCTCTTACTTTTAAATCAATATCTTTTCTATTTTGCTCTTCTTCTCTAATCTTTAATTGTTTTTCTTTTTCTCTTAATTCTTTTGCAACAAGTACTAACTCCTCATCTTTTTTCGTCAGTCTCTCACTCTCAATTTTTTGTTTATCTTCTTTAGATCTAATTTCTTTTTCTCTTATTCTCAGCTCTTCTTCATTTAAGCGGATTTTGCTACTCTCCTTATTGAGCCTATCCTCCCAAAGTTTCAATTCTTTTTTTTCCTTTTGATAAGAATTTCTTTCCTCAAGTTTTTGTAATTTAATAGCTTTGATTTTTTCTTGTTCTTTTTTTTTCTTATAATTAGATAATGCGCTACTTAACGAACTTGTTGTTAACGTTGCTATTTTAGCAAGTCCGTTAGTTTTTTTTTTTATTTTTGTTTTCTTTTTTTTTAATGGCATTTTTCAATTTTTATTTATTTCACTAGATAAATGAAAATTATTCAATAAGATTCTTAAAAAAATCTATGTAGTCTGACTAAAATGAGTTACAACCTGAAAGGGATATATTTAGTATGTCACTTCCTCTTTTTGATCTTCGTTCTCGTCTTTTTTATATTTTACCCCTTTTCTTTCTAAAATTTCTTTTACTTTTTCAGAATATGGTTCTTCTATGTGTTCAGTAGTAGGATTAAGTTCAATACCTGCTGGAGTAATGGTTTGTGGCATAGCAACGAACTGAGAGTCTGGATTTTCAACAGTTTTTCTTGCCCGCATCCTATATATTCCAAAAAATCCAATAAAAGAATGAAAAATAAATAGAAACACAAAGAAACCATTTGGTCCAACTAGATCCATAAATATTGAACAAAGAAATGGACCGCTCATCGCACCTAATCCAAAGGCAAATTGTAACCCTGCTCCAGCTGCAACAAATTTTTCTTTTGAGATATAATCATTTGTGTGTGCCAGGATCAAAGAAAACATTGGTAAACTACAAAATGAAAAAAGAATAAAGAAAAAATAAAACCATGTTTTACTAGTTGCAAGACCACCAGGTAGATACATTTGTCTTGAAACAAATATTGCAATTATTGCTAATATTGCTGCTCCAAATGTTGAAAACACAATTACTCTTCTTCTATCGTAAATATCTGAAATTTTACCAATTGGAAATTGGGCTACTGCACCTGAAATTGCTAGCAAGAAAGTTACAATTGATATTTCTAAAATAGTGAAGTTCATGGAGGTAGCATAAACTGCTAGCAATGTGAATAAAGCAGATTGTATTGTTCCATAAAAAAGAGAGCTCACCATACCAAAAGGTGAAGCTTCATATAATTCTCTCATATTCATAGCTTGTATTTTTTTAAAATTTGGTGGTTTTTTTTTAGTTAGTAAAATAGGTATTAAAGCAGCAGAAGTAATTACTGAAACTAATATAAATGGTTGAAAGTTTTTAGGACTACTAAAGTTAAGTAAAAACATACCAATACCCATGGTTCCATAAAGTATGACCATATAAATAGAAAGCACGCTGCCTCGATTTTTATTACTTGATCTGTCATTTAACCAACTTTCTGCAACTGTATAAATGCAGACCATGCTTACACCTGTAAGTATTCTTAATAAAAACCATATGAATGGATGAATTATAACTGAGTGAATTAAAACAACTAATGAAGCTAAAGATGCAAAAGCTGCAAAAACTCTTATGTGACCAACTCTCGAAATTATATTTGGAATAGTTGCGGCACCAATAAAGTAACCTACAAAATAACCAGACATCATAAATCCAGTTGAAGTAAGGCTAAATTCTTCTTGGACCGCTCTTACACCCAGGAGAGAGCCTTGGAATCCATAAGCCATCATGATGAAGCCCATTCCCAAAAATAATGCCCAGGAGTTTTTTAAAACTTTATTCATAAAAATTGAGGTAATTATTCGCGATGTATTATTAAATCAAGTCTTAATTGTGACGAGCTTAAGAATTTTTGAGTTTTAAGTACGAGTGAATTGCGATGGTAGTGATTATAATTAGACCACCCTGAAGTGTTTCTAAACTAGGCTGTTCTTTTATGATTAACCAAACCCAAATTGGACCAATTATAGTCTCCAGCAGAAAAAAAAGATTAACTTCTGCAGCAGGTATAAACCTTGGAGCAATGGTAACTAAAACAAAAGGTATAGCAACACATAAAATACACATCAACGGAACAATCAAAAGATCTTTACCAACTAATGCAAAACTTTCGATAAAAAGTAATGCAAAAGTTGCTACAAATAATTTGCCAACTACCGCAGCAGGAACTAAATTTTTATTTTTAGCAGATCTGATTATTACTGCTCCAACCGCTAGACCAATTGCAGTAACAAATCCTAAAATATCTCCATAGAAATTACCTAACTTCAAAGAGTCGTAGAAGATATATATTATTGCTAAAAAAGTAATTATTATAGAGGTCCAAGTTTTTTTATCAGGTGGTTCTTTTAAAAATATAGCTCCAAGAATAGCTGATAACATTGGAGCAGTCGCAATCATAACTAAGGTATTCGCAACATTTGTATTTTGAATTGAAACAACAAAAGTTATATTAGTTACACTAAATGTAATTACATAAAATATTCCATGATAACCACTAGTGAAAAGAATTTTAAAGAAATTTAACTTATAAATGATTAACATACCTATCAAAACTGTCATAAAAGGAATAATTCCCCTATAAAAAACTAAACCCCAAGTATCTACATTTGAAAGTCTTATAAATAGTGAGTCTGGTGTAATAAACATTACAGCAACAAAGGCCAATAACGATCCCTTTTGTTGGTCTGTAAGATTTTTCACGCTTTTAATTCTTTCCAGAAAGTTGAGGCTAAATTTATTTTTGAGAGATCGTAAAAAGTTTTTAATCCAGTAGGTGATGTAACATTTATGTCACCATTCAGTTGTTCATCTATAAAGTCAATTCCAGCAAAGAAAATTTTATCTTTTTTTAAATCTTTGCCTATCAATTTCGATATTTTCATTTCTTTATTAGTTAATTTTATATTTATTGGTTTTGCACCTTTACTTAAATTGCTTAAAAAAGAACCTTTTTTTGGAATTCTTGATATTGCGCCACATACTTTACCATTTATTAAAAAAACTCTCTTATCTCCTTCTTTGATCTTAGACAAATATTTTTGACACATAATATGATCGTGTTTTTTAATAAATTTTTGAAAAAATTTTAGATTAAACTTGGTCAATAAATGTATATTGTTTCCACTATAGCTGTTGATAGGTTTAACAATCACTTTTTTATGTTTTTTAAAAAACTTTCTAATTTGATCAATATTTTGTGAAAAAATAGTATCTGGCATAAATTTTTGATATTTTGTGGAAAAAAGTTTTTCAGATACATTTCTTATTGCTGTTGGATCATTAATAACTTTAACTCTTTTTTTTATTTTATCTAAAATGAGAGTTGAACATATATATTCTAAATTAAATGGTGGATCTTGGCGAACAAGTAAATATTTACACTTAATTAGTTCTAGTTTTTGTTTTTTTAAAATTTCAAAAAATCTTTTTTTTTTATAATCAAATTTGATAAAAAATCCCTCAGCAACTACTTTAAAATTAATGATAGATAAATCTTTTGGGTCATAATAGAAAATTTTATAATTTTTCTTTTGTATTTCATAGGCCAAAAAAATACTGGTATCGGTTAAAGGGTTAAGTTTAGAAGGATGATTTCCCTGGATAGCAATAATTTTATTTGTCATATAATTCAGTTAAATCTTCATCTTTAGAAAATTTAATAATCATATGATGTGCATTTGTAGTTTTATTATCAATCACTTTTTGTAGATGATTTAAAAATAGGGTCTCATTTTTTCCACTTTTATTGACTATATCTCTCTTTTCTAATCCCTTTTTAGATAAATCTAATAACACTGAAGACCAATAAAGCAGGTCTTTACCCATAAGCTGGGTATTAAAACCTTTTTGTGGCGCTTCTAAATATGCATTTATAATTTTATCTTTATCCCAATTAGAAATTAATTCATAAACTTCATCTAAATTTCCATATAACATTCCAACATTAAATGCTGGGCCCGCACATAGACAATCCCAACCACAAGTATCCATCGATCTTAATTCAATATATTTTTTAAGTCTATTCTCCGTAAAAATTGTACTTAAATGAGTTGATAAATCATTTTCATCGGGCAGACGATTATTTATTTCTTTAATATTTCCTGACATGAAATCACTAAAATTGTATCCTCTGCCTGAAAAATAATTTTCTTTTTGTTGTATAAATAGAACTGGAAAATTAATTACAAAATCTGCATATTTTTCAAAATCAAAGTCTTCTAGGAATAATTTAGGCAAACCACCTCGTGAAGTATTTTGCCATACTTTTGATCGATAAGATAAATAATTACTTTTTTTCTTCTCAACTATTGATGAATTAGCGAATAAAGCAATTGAAATAGGTACCAGAGAATTAACTATCTTAAATTTTTTTTTAAAATCTTCTTCTGAACAGTAATCTAAATTTAACTGCGTTCCACAGGTTCGGTACATCATATCAAGACTTAATTCTCCCCCTAAAGGCATATCTTTTGTCATAAGTTTATATCTTTTTTTAGGGTTATTGGGGATCTCATTTAATTTTGATATTGGATCAAAACCTGCACTTACAATTTTAATGTTAAGTTTTTTTGTGACCTGTTTTAACTCAAATAAGTAATCATAAGACTCTGCGCATGCTTCATGAATATTTGTAAGTTTATCACCAGATAATTCAATTTGATTACCTGGTTCAAGAGTAATATTTTTACCACCCTTATTTAAACCAATAATATTATCTTTTTCTAATACAGGATTCCATCCAAATTCAAGTAGAGCTGAAAACATCTGCTTTATTTTTTGATAATCAATTCTCTTATTATTTTGACTATCAAATAGAAATTTCTCATGTTCGATACCAATTTTAAATTCTTTTTTATTTTTAATTCCAGACTTGAAATATTCAATTATTTGCTCTTTTTTTGTAATCATTAGTATAAGTTTTGTTTTTAATTTTTTGTTAGAGAAGAATATGGTTTTCTAGAAAAAATTTTCTTTACAATTGGTTTGAAAAATTCCAATGGTAAAGATTCATATTCAGGATCAAAAGAATTTTGATCATATTTTTCGCAAAAATCTATTGTATCTTGATAATATTTATGATCTTTATATTTATCTCTTCTGTTCTTATCACCACCTAAATGATGCGCATAATAATACATTTGAAATTCGCCATGTTTTTCAACTATCCAATGAGTTTTTTCCGATACATAGGGCTTTAAAATTGAAGCAGCATACTCAGAATGATTCATTGGTGCCAATTCATCCCCGATGTCGTGCAACAGACAAGCTACAACCATTTCTTCACTTTCGCCATTTCTATGAGCTCGCGTAGCGCTTTGAAGTGAGTGCTCAAGTCTTGATACCTGATAACCTTCTAGAGTTTCAGTTAGTCCAGACATAAATTTTAATATTCTATCAGCAGTTTTGCTGGCAAAATCTTTTTCATGCTTATCTAAAAAAAGATAATCTTCTTTAGTTCCATTTTTCATTTCGGTAAAACTTACTTTTTTCATTTAATTATTAGATGCAGTATTTAACAATGATAATTGTGTAATTTTACTATCACCAAGTTCATCGATAGGTTTAACAGGATAGTCACCAGTAAAATAATGATCAGTTAATTCAGGATAAGTTTCATTTCTTTTATCAAAACCAATTGCCCGATACATCCCATTTACTGATAAAAATTTTAATGATTTTGCACCTATGTAATCACAGATTTCGGAGTTACTTTTATTTGCCGCAAGTAATTCTTTTTTAGTTGGAGTATCAACTCCATAAAAATCAGGAAATTTAATTTCTGGACATGCTATTCTAACATGAACCTCTTTTGCACCAGCATCATAAAGCATTTTAACTATTTTATGAGATGTTGTGCCTCTTACTAGTGAGTCATCAACTAAAATTATTTTTTTGCTTTGAATAGTCGATTGATTAGCGTTTAATTTTAATTTAACACCTAAACTTCTAATCTTTTGACTCGGTTCAATGAAAGTTCTTCCGACATAATGATTTCTGACTAAACCAAGCTCAAATTTTACGTTCAGGGATTGTGCAAAACCTAAAGCTGCTGCATTTCCAGAATCTGGCACTGGTACAACAATATCAGCATCCATATCATTTTCTTTTGCAAGTTCTGAACCAAGATTTTTTCTATGTTCATAAGCAGTTTTTCCACTAAGCATACTATCTGGTCTTGCAAAATAAATATATTCAAAAACACAAGGCCTAACTTTCCTTGGTGGAAATGGTTTAATACTTTTTAGTTCATTATTTTCTATTAAAACAATTTCACCATTTTCAACTTCTCGTATGAATTTTGCACCAATTATATCTAAAGCACATGTTTCAGATGCTAGAACATAACTATTTTTTAATTTTCCAATTACCAAAGGTCTAATACCGAATGGATCTCTAACGCCCACTAATGAAGTTTGGGTTAACATTACTAAAGCGTATCCCCCTTGTATTTGAAAAATTGCATCAACAATTTTATCTATTGTTTTTGCCCGCTTTGACTTAGCAATTAATTGAACTATTGTTTCTGTATCTGATGTTGTGTAGAAAATTGCACCTTCATCAACTAATTTTTTTCTTAAAGAAATAGAATTTGTTAAATTTCCATTATGAGCTACCCCGATTCCTCCAGCATTAGTATCAGCGAAGAAAGGCTGGATATTCCTAAGAGTATTTTCACCTGTTGTGCTATATCTATTATGTCCAATAGCATAATCTCCTTGAAGTTTTTTTAATATTTTTTCTTTATTAAAATTATCACCTACTAAACCAAATCTTTTTTCAGAAAAATATTGTTTACCATCAAAGGTAACTATACCACATCCTTCTTGACCTCTGTGTTGAAGGGCATGAAGTCCCAAGGCTGTTAATGCAGAAGCATCTTTAGTATTACTAATTCCAAATATACCACACTCTTCTTTAAGCTTAGGATCAAATATTTTCAATTTTCTCTTTAGATTTTTGATATGTTTTTTCATCAGGAAATTTTTCTAATAAATAATTACTACCTTTTTCTAAATATGGAAAGATTAATGATTTACTTAAATTTACTGGCCATTTATCGTGATTATACACAATGTGTACACCTGAGAAGATACATACAGATATAATATAAGCTTTGATAAATCCAAAAAAGAATCCAAACATTGTATCTATACTTCCAAGGCCAGTGAAACGGACAGCTTTTCGTATACCTTTGTTAATCATTAAAATTAAAAAAATAACAATTACAAATATTGTAACACCTAAAACTACATCCAGAACATATTCGTTATCAATTATGCCCTTCAAATAAGGTTTTGCTCTAGGGAATATTATCAATGTAATTATGTAGGCTAGAAACCATTTAGCCATTGACAAAATACTTAAAACAAAACCTCTTTTGTAACATCCAATTAATGCAAAAATTGTAATTACTAAATACATAATATCTAAAACATTTGTAGTTTTATAAAAATCTACAACAAAATCTTGCATCTACTTATTTATTAAAGGGTTTGATCAATAGTATTAAAGAGGGAAGTAATGTTAAAACTGAGACCATAGCTAATAACATTGCTAGTCCAGTAAAAATACCAAAATAAATTGTGGGTATAAATTTTGATAAGACTAATATCGAAAACCCAAAAACTATTGTTATAGAGGTATTTAAAATTGCTTTACCAACTGTGGAGTGGCACAGAATGAGTGTTTTATTGTAATCTTTGGAGACACTAAATTCCTCCTTAAATCTGTAAATATAATGAATACTATTATCAACAGCTATTCCAATTGTAATTGCGGCTATTGTGATTGTCATCATGTCCAATGGAATACCAATTAGACCTATTATTCCTAATATAAAAAAAGCTGCTATAAAATTTGGTACTACACCGATTAGAGAAAGTTTGATATTTTTGAATAAGATTACAAACATTCCAAAAATTCCAATCATTACTAAACCTAAAGTTAGTATTTGAGATTTAAAAAGACTTTGGAGTAAGTTATTAAATAAAATTAAAACACCACCAAGTTTAAACTCACTTTCTTTTAGTCCCAATTCATTTATTAAGTCATATTTAATTTTTTTTATAAGATCATTTCTTCTTAAATTTTCTTGAGAATCTATGATCCTTAGATTAATTCTTGCCTCATTGTCTTTTATGGAGATATATGGATCAACTATTTCAGTCTTAATACTTTCAGGTATTTTTGAGTAAAGGACACCCATTTCTAATGTTCCTAAGGGCTTATTGTTATTAAGCATTGTTGCTACATCGATTATTGATGAAAAGGATAAAACTTTTCCAACTTGAGGCAAACCATCTAGATAGTTATGAACAGAGGAAATTCTATCTATTTTATCTTTGGTAAACCAGTATTT